>JAURWJ010000006.1 GCA_030655015.1 Methylotenera sp.
GGTATTTTGATGAGCATACACACCCATAAAAAACTGGTCGCCACCTAACCTAACTTAAATGGAGGTTACTAAATGATTCACTTTCAGCAAGGTCTTATTATCGTATGCATCATGTTTTTGGTCGCATGTGGTGGAAAGTCCATACAAAAACAAAATAGTCCCGCACCAAACACGCAAGCCACTGCAACAAAAGGCGGTTATTATTTAGATGATGGTCCGGGCGACAATGTGCCTGCAGATATTGATCTTATTCCGGGTGCAACCCTTAAAACAGAAAAACCACTCACACGTGCCAATAGGCCGTATTCTGCTTTAGGTCAAAAATATACCCCCATGACAAGCTACACCCCTTACGTAAAACAAGGCATGGCTTCATGGTATGGCAAACGCTATCACGGTCAAAAAACATCCAGTGGTGAAATTTACGATATGTACGCCATGACAGGCGCACACACAACACTACCTATCCCCAGTTACGTCAAAGTCACCAATCCTGAAAATGGAAAATTTGTAGTGGTACGCATTAATGATCGAGGTCCTTTTAAGCATGAGCGAGTGATAGACTTATCTTATGCTGCCGCTTATCAGTTGCGCCTTATCACACAAGGTAGCGGCCTAGTAAAAGTAGAAGCGATAGACACCAGTGCCGAAGCCATGCAAAAGATGATGAGCAGTCGTAGTGTAGAAGCGGCTAACCCTGCTGTAGCCAACCCTTTGTCAACTGAGACCTACCCAACAACCGCGACTGTTGCTAGTAACAGCATTGCTCCAGTTCAAGTGATTGCCAACAACAGCCGCGAGATGAATTTCTCTAGTTATTATGTGCAAGTTGGTGCGTTCAAAAATGAGAACAATGGTGAATTATTACAAAAGAAAATTCTAGGCTTAGATATTGGCGGCAATACCGCAGTGGCTAACGTGTATAATAACGGACTATATCGTGTCAAAATAGGTCCTTTTGATACCAAAAAAGCGGCGGATACTTCTGCTAGCAAAGTGCGTAAACAATTAAACATTTCCGCAATCGTTACCAATCAGTAATTACTTAACATAAGACTCCATGCAAATTATTAAATCCCCATTCCTGAACTCTGTCATCAGCAGCGTTGCTGCAAGCACATTGGCCGTTTCTTTACTTTTTAGTCAATTTGCGCATGCCAATAATACGCAAATTGCACCGCCACCAGACTTGGCGGTTAAAGCTTACTTACTTAAAGACTTTAATAGTGGCCATATTATTGCCGCCCAAAATAGCAATATGCGTGTTGAGCCTGCATCTCTTACCAAAATAATGACCGCTTATTTAAGCTTTAAAGCCGTTAAAAATGGTCACTTGACGCTTAACCAAACTTTACCAGTGAGCGAGGCCGCATGGAAAGCTGAAGGCTCCAGAATGTTTATTGAGCCTAATAAACCTGTCACGGTAGATGAGCTGTTGCACGGTCTGATCATTCAATCTGGCAATGATGCTTCTATCACCTTAGCTGAAGGCATTGCAAGCACAGAGGCGCTGTTTTCCGGCATGATGAACAAAGAAGCGCAACGCTTAGGCATGAAACACACACATTTTATGAACGCCACCGGCCTGCCCGATGCGGATCATTATACGACGGCTGAGGATCTGTCGATTTTGGCCACCGCGTTGATTCATGATTTTCCTGAAGATTACAAACGTCTATACTCGGTTAAAGAATACACCTACAACAATATCAAACAACCTAATCGCAATCGTCTGCTATGGCTAGACCCTTTTGTTGATGGCATGAAAACAGGCCACACAAAATCTGCAGGCTACTGCCTGATTTCTACGGCTAAACGCGACACTACACGCCGTATTGCGGTAGTGTTAGGTGCGCCGAATGACGCTGCACGCGCAACTGAAAGCCAAAAACTGCTCAATTACGGATTCCAGTTTTTTGATTCCACCCTAGTTTACAAACAAGGGCAAAGTATCAGTCAGCTTAAAGTGTGGAAAGGTAGCGAAAATCAATTAGCGTCTACGGTCGCTAGCGACTTATATCTCACGCTACCCAAAGGTGAATATGCCAACGTCAAGGCCGTGGTCTCAAGCACACAGCCACTCATTGCTCCCATTAAAAAGGGACAAGTGATTGGCAATGTTAGATTTACCCTCAATGGCAAAACCATCGATGAACGTGCGCTGGTTGCAGCAAAATCTATTGGTATAGCGGGCATCTTTGGACGTGCGTGGGATTCTATTAAACTTCTTTTTCAGTAAACTTATATCAGCACATGCCAAAAGTGAGTACGCTTTTGGTGTGTAGGGATTAAATGTTTTTTTAAAAAATGATGATGAACACTCATGACTAATATCGAGCCACACACCGCACCACCATTAATCGATTTTCCATGTGACTTTTCGATCAAGGTCATGGGAGAAACGCAAGAGACATTTTCTGCCACTATTATTGCCGTCATTCAAACGATTGTGCCTACATTTAGTGCAGAGCAAGTAGAAATGCGCGCCAGCTCTGCAGGTAAATATATCAGTCTCACTTGTACTGTACACGTGATCTCTCAAGCGCAATTAGATGACATTTATCGCTTATTGAGTGCACACCCGTTGGTAAAATTTGCGCTCTAATGATTAGCGCGTTATGCAACAACCTTTAATAATAAGGCGTTTGGGCGTTACAGAGTTTGAAGTCATCAGCCTTGCCATGCAAGCGTTTACGGTAGCGCGTACCGGCAGCACCCCTGATGAAATATGGTTGACCGAACATCCGCCCGTTTACACATCAGGCCTTAACCGTAAAAATGTGCGTCCACCCACACGTAATGACATCGCCGTTGTCAATACTGATCGTGGTGGAAAAATCACTTATCATGGTCCGGGACAAGTGATTATTTATGTGTTGCTGGATTTAACGCGTCGCAAGCTCAATATCCGCAGCTTAGTCAGCCTGCTCGAAAATACGGTGATAGAATTATTGGCATCCTACGACATCACTGCTACGTCACAAAAAGACGCACCTGGCGTTTATGTGCAACTTAAAGACGCTCCAATAGCCAAAATCGCGTCACTTGGCTTACGCATCAAAAATAATTGCTGTTATCATGGATTAAGTCTCAATGTAGAGATGGATCTGACCCCGTTTGAAGCGATAGACCCATGCGGTTACGCGGGTTTAAAAGTCACTCAAACTAAAGACTTGGGCGTGATGGCAAACACACAAACATTAGGTGAGTTGTTAGTACAAAAACTCACTGCTAAACTAGAACTTACCTAAACACACGCATGGGTCATTTGGCTCGTGATACGGAAATAAGCATGACTAACGCTACACCCACTAAAGTTGCCAGCGCCAAAATCGCCGGAGTAAAAGAAATCGACGCGGCAAAAACTTCGCGCATTCCAATCAAAATTATCCCGCAACCGATTCAGCGTAAACCAGAATGGATCCGCATGAAAGCGCCCGATGGCGCGCGTTATCAAGAAATAAAACGGGTGTTGCGTGACAACAATCTGCATACCGTGTGTGAAGAAGCCAGTTGCCCCAATATTGGTGAATGTTTTAGCAGCGGCACCGCCACGTTTATGATTTTGGGTGATATTTGTACGCGGCGCTGTCCGTTTTGCGACGTGGCCCACGGCAAGCCGCTACCACCTGATGCCAATGAGCCAGAAAACCTTGCTCGCACTATTGCGCAAATGCAACTTAAATACGTGGTGATTACCAGTGTAGATCGTGACGATTTACTCGATGGAGGTGCGCAGCACTTTGTGGACTGTATCGCTGCCGTGCGTGCGCAGTCTCCCAATATCAAAATAGAAATTCTAGTGCCGGATTTCCGTGGTCGCCTGGATATTGCCCTACAGATTTTAAGCAAGGCACCGCCGGATGTTATGAATCATAATCTGGAGACGATTCCACGGCTCTATAAACAAGCAAGACCAGGCTCGGATTATCAGAATTCGCTCAATTTACTCAAGGCATTTAACGAGATTTATCCACACATCCCAACAAAGTCAGGCTTAATGCTAGGGCTTGGTGAAACAGATGACGAAATTTTAACCGTGATGCAAGATTTACGCGCACACAACGTAAGCATGCTCACATTAGGCCAATATTTACAGCCCAGCATTCATCATCACCCGGTGATGCGTTACGTTGAGCCGAAAATTTTTGAAACATTAAAGCAAAAAGCCGATGCCATGGGCTTTAATAATACTGCCAGCGGCCCCATGGTAAGAAGTAGTTATCACGCTGACGCACAAGCGCATCAAGTCGTGTAGCTTTGTAACCTCGATGGAATGAAGTGTAGTGGGGCTAAGCAGGCAAGTCAGGTAGTGACTGCTCGCAAATCGAGGCTACAAAGCGCCTACAAAAAGCTTAAATAAAGGTAGATTATGGTTCCGCACTTAACAACCGCACTTAATGGCCCGCTGCTGGATTTAGAAAAAAGCATGTTAGAGGCCATGCCAAACATTGAACATTGGTTTCGCACACAGTGGCTAGAATATGCAGCGCCATTTTATGCCTCGGTTGATTTACGCAATGCGGGCTTTAAGTTAGCGCCTGTAGATACCAATTTATTCCCGGCTGGGTTTAATAATCTCAACCCGGATTTTTTGCACTTAAGTGTGCAGGCGGCAATGGTGGCGATAGAAAAAATATGCCCAGAAGCGCACCGGCTACTGATTATTCCTGAAAATCATACGCGCAACACCTACTACTTACGCAACGTACTTGAGCTTGCCAACATATTGAAGCAGGCGGGTATGGAGGTCAGAATAGGCTCTATTTCACCTGAAATTACTACGCCGACCAAACTTGAAACGCACGATGGCCAGTATTTGTTGTTAGAGCCTGTGGTGCGCGTTGGCAACCGTATTAAATTACAAAGTTTTGAGTCAAGCGAACTGTCGTTAAATGAATTTGATAGCTGCGCCATTTTGCTCAATAACGATTTGTCTGGTGGCATCCCAGAAATACTCAAAAACCTGGAACAAGATTTAATCCCTCCACTTTATGCAGGTTGGAGCACACGCCGAAAGTCACAACATTTTGCAGCCTACAACCGAGTAGCGGCTGATTTCTCAGCCCTTTTAGGCATTGATGAGTGGCTAATTAACCCCTACTTTGACACTTGCGGTGACATTGATTTTAATGCGCGTACAGGTGAAGATTGCCTTGCCATTAAAGTTGAGCAGTTACTCACAAAAATCAAAATTAAATACGCGCAATATGGCGTGACACAAGCGCCATTTGTGATTGTTAAGGCAAACGCTGGTACTTATGGCATGGGCATCATGACGGTAAAATCTCCTGACGACGTTCGTGGCTTAAACCGTAAAACCCGTAATAAAATGTCGGTGGTAAAAGAAGGGTTGGAAGTCACTGAAGTGATTATTCAAGAAGGTGTTTATACTTTTGAGAGTATTAACGAAGCAGTTGCCGAGCCTGTGGTATATATGATGGATCACTTTGTGATCGGTGGTTTTTACCGAGTGCATACCGGACGTGGCATTGATGAAAACTTAAACGCGCCTGGCTCACATTTTGTGCCGTTGGCCTTTGAAAAACCCTGCACTCTGCCAGATTGTGCAGGCGCACCCGATGCAACACCAAATCGTTTTTATGCTTACGGCGTAGTCGCGCGTTTGGCTTTGTTGGCGGCGGCAATTGAGTTGCAGGAGCAAGCTCCGCTGAATCAGTAAAGGGGCCCTAAAGATTATGCGTGAATACTTTTTTAAACAGAAAGCTTATCCAACGCTCCGTTCCCTGCACCAGTGCTTGGCATCACCGCAGAATATATGAGCTAAAGCTCATTATTCATACGAGAAGCTTGGTCGAAGGGAAACTGGCTTAGTAGACCACCCTTCGACCAAGCTCAAGGAACGCAGACGTGACGGATCGATTTATTTTTTGATAAAATACACATGAAACTACTCTTTATTCTGGACCCACTCGAAAGCCTGAAAAGCTACAAAGACACTAGCCTCGCCATCATGCGCGAAGCGAGTTTGCTAGAGCATGAGCTGTTCGTGAGCATGCAACACGACCTATTTCTGCGTGGTGACCAAGCCAGAATTAAAGCGAAAAAATTTAGTTTTACGGCACAAGGTTATGCGTTAGATGGCGAGACTGAATACTCACCCGTAGCATTTGATGCCATGATCATGCGCAAAGACCCACCATTTGATAACGAATATCTGTACAGCACTTATTTGCTCGAAATTGCCGTGAACCAAGGCGCAAAGGTTTATAACAGCCCAATGGCTATTCGCAGTTGGAATGAAAAACTCTCTGTAACACGCTTTCCGCAATTTGCGCCTGAATTTTTAGTATCGGCAAACAATGCGTTAATTCGAGATTTTTTAAATACACATCAGGATATTGTCGTTAAACCGTTAGATGGCATGGGTGGTCACAGTATATTTAGACTCAGATTGAACGACCCTAATATCAGCGTGATACTGGAAACCATCACCCTACATGGCACCCGCACCATTATGGCACAGCGTTATTTACCCGCTATTTTACAGGGCGATAAACGCATTATTGTGATTGATGGCGAACCATTACCTTACGCACTGGCGCGCATTCCACTGGCAGGCGAAACACGCGGCAATTTAGCCGCCGGCGGCACCGGTGTTGCGCAGCCGCTCAGCGCACGTGATCACGAAATTGCCATCACCGTTGGTCAAACACTTAAACAAGAAGGACTGTTTTTAGTAGGTCTTGATGTGATTGGTGAGCATTTAACCGAAATCAACGTGACCAGCCCCACCGGCATGGTAGAAATCGCAGCACAGACCAAAAATTCAAGTAATCCGTGCAACCCTGCCAAGGTTTTTATAGATGCACTAACATTACACCACCCAAAAGTAGCGTTAGCGCTACCTCACGCCTGAAAATGTCTAAAAAACTGACCACTTTTTTAGTTCTGGTTGTGTTCGGCCTCGCTATTTTCGGGCTAAACGCTTACAACAAAGAGCCGCTCTATCATAGCCAAAGTTATGTATTTGGCACCTTAGTCGATATCAGTATTTACGGCGTGCCTGATGCACGTGCCAGCATATTGAGCAATCAGATTTTGCAAGATTTTCAGAGCCTGCATCATCAACTCCATGCGTGGAAACCAACCAGCGAGAGTCAACCAAGTGAGCTAGGCGCACTTAATCATGCTTTTTCGCAAGGTAAAACCTCTGTGAGCATTAGTCCGCAGCTTGCAGAAATGCTCACGGATGCTACAAATTTTTCAGTTAAATCTCACGGCTTATTCAACCCGGCCATAGGCCATTTAATCAGCACCTGGGGCTTTCAGCGTGACGAATTTGGCGCGGTCCATATTGACGATGATAGAATCAAAGCCTTGGTAAAAAGCAAGCCCAGCATGACGGACATCGTCATTAAAAACAATAATGCTTATAGCAACAACGGGTCAGTAAAGCTTGATTTAGGCGGCTACGCCAAAGGCTATGCCCTAGACATGGCGGCCGATTATTTACGCAAACAACAGGTTAAAAATGCACTCATCAACATCGGCGGCAATATCATTGCCCTTGGTCAACATGGTAAAAAGCCTTGGCGCGTAGGCATCCAGCACCCACGCCAGCCATCAGCAATCGCCACGCTTGATTTACCCGATGGCTGGGCAATTGGCACCTCAGGTGATTATCAGCGCTACTTCACACTAAACGGCAAGCGTTACTGCCATATCATCGACCCACGCACGGGTTACCCTGTAGAACACACACAAGCCGTGACTGTGCTTATTTCACCGCAAGCACACGCAGGCGTACTTTCAGATGTAGCCTCAAAACCTATTTTTATTGAAGCTGCTGAAAATAAAGCACAAGCTGCGGCTACATTTGGTGTTGAAAATTGGATGGTCATTGACCAAAAATCTAACATTCTAGTCAGTAAGGCGATGGCACAAAAACTACATTGGCTTGATACAAATGTTAAATTTTTCACACAACCTTAAACTCGCCGTTAAATCGCTGCGACTTGGCGATTGGCTCGTTGTGGCAGGCAGCCTAATCGCCATTGCCTATTTATTTCAAACCTTATGGTCTAGCGAACATGCCACTAAAGTACAAATTAGACTCGGTGATAAAATTTACGCCACTTACACTCTAAACCAGCTGCGTGATGTACATGTACATGGACCAATAGGCACCGCTGTCATCAGCATTGCGCACGGCAAGGCGCGATTTTCAAAGTCCCCATGCCATAATCAATACTGCGTGCATCAAGGCTGGCTAACGCGCGCAGGGCAAGCCGCCATCTGTTTACCTAATCAAATCAGTTTAGAGTTAATAGGTGAAAATAAACCTTATGACTCGCTTAACTATTAACTTCAGCTTCGATGGCATCGTTCCCTGAGCTTGTCTAAGTGCAACGACCAAGCTTCGGCAGTTCAGCCAACACCACGTCCCCTGAGCTTGTCGAAGGGCGGTATAATCAATATCCAATAGAGTTCTAAGAGCATATAAATGCCATATATGTATATTCTAAAATGCGCTGATAACAGTTTTTACACTGGCAGTACTGTCAATCTCGAAAAACGACTTTGGGAACATCAAAACAGCTTAGGGGCAAACTACACTAAAAAAAGACTCCCTGTTAAATTAGTGTTCTGTGAGGCGTTTTCCAGAGTTGACGAAGCTTTTTATAGAGAAAACCAAGTAAAGGGTTGGAGCCGCGCGAAAAAACAGGCATTGATTGATGGGCGATATGAAGATTTACCTGATTTAGCTTTAAACGCTTCTGCTAAAACGTTGGCAATGACAAGCTCAGAGCAAGCAAGTTTAGATACCCCCTTCGACAAGCTCAGGGAACGCTCTTCATTGGCTGAGCCCACCGTGTTGGCTGAGCCTGTCGAAGCCCAATCCCAAGCAACACCGGTTAAGCCTACCGCGTTGGCTGAACCTGTCGAAGCCCAGTCGTTACCCTTCGACAAGCTCAGGGAACGTGGTGTTAGCTAACCTTGTCGAAGCCAACACCATCGCCCAGTTCCAAGTTAAAACCAAATAAAACCCGTGAAACCCACCCAAATTCAAACCACCGCTGACGACCACCGCATTGCCAAGCTTGCGGCCTTTGCCATTGCCTTGCACATGATTGAAGCCGTGATTCCATCGCCTCTCCCAGGTGTTAAGCCCGGTATTGCTAACATCGTTACACTGTATGTTTTAACTCAATATGGTTTTGCAACGGCGGCTTGGGTCAGTATTTTGCGCGTATTTGCCAGCAGCTTATTACTCGGCCAATTTTTATCGCCTACTTTTGTCCTTAGTTTAGGTGGCGCGGTTTTAAGTTTACTGATGTTATGGCTTGCCATGCACCTGCCGAAAAAATACTTCAGCATCGTGACATTAAGCATTTTAGCGGCTTTTGCCCACATTGCAGGGCAGTTGCTGATCGTGCGCCTATGGCTCATTCCCCATGCCAGCGTGAGTTACTTGATTCCTATATTTGCAATCGCGGCCCTGTTTTTTGGTTTAATCAATGGCCTCATTACGGCTAAGCTTATCTATAATAAGGCATCAAACGCTGAACCGAACAAAGCTGAGATACCGACAGTTTAAGTATGCAATTACTTCGCAACATGAGCCAAACTTTTAACAGCCTGAAATTGTATTATTCACATAATAAAGTGCTGTTGCTCGCCGTTATTGTTTCACTGGTTATGCACGCGGCGCTAGTCACTAAATTCTCACTCACACTGCCAGCACAGCTTGATAACCAGCAAACTTTAACCATGCGCTTGGTGAAATTACAGCCCGTGCAAAAATTCTCACCCGCGCCAATCAAAGAAAAAATACCAAAACCTGAAGCGCCACCAACTGCGCCAACAAAGCCCATAGCAGCAGCACCCCAAATGGAGCCAACAATGGCGCCTTCGGATGACATTGATATATCTGTGGATACATCAATTGCGCAAGCGGAGGACTCTAGCACGCAAGAAGTTTCACCGGATATTACAGATACAGACTCAATGCCCACAACTGAACCAAGTGATGCGGCAGAGCAACCGCAACCCCAGGCTTACAAATATGTAGATACATTGTTTGAAGTACGTCGCGGTAGCGACGCAACCGCAGCAGGAGAGGCGCGAATTATATTCAGCATGACAGCTGACAATACTTACAGGCTAACAAGCTTAACTGAAGCAAAAGGACTAGCATCACTTATATTTGGAAAGCTAAGACAGGTCAGTGAAGGCGTCGTTACCGATGCTGGATTGGTGCCTCATTATTACTTATACCAATACGGTAATGATGAGAAGAAAATGCAACATGCAGATCTTTTATGGTCAGATGGTGTTTTAGAAATGTTTAGCGCTAAAGGTAGAAAAACTGAGAAATTATCTTCAGGAACTCAGGATTTTTTGAGCTTTATGTACCAATTTATGTTTACTCCTCCGCTAGAAATAAACACTATCACCATGACTAATGGCAAAAAACTGCGTACATACACGTATAGCTTTCAAGGTGAAGAGTTGATACAAACAAAATTTGCGATACTCAACGCAATTCACTTATTAAAACAAGGGGATGAGGAAGAGAAAACTGAACTTTGGTTGGCTACAGACTATCAATACCTGCCAATTAAGATTCGTAAAACCGAAAAAAATGGCTCCGTGATTGAGCAAACTGCAATAAAAATATCTACGATGGCTCCTTAAGTTTTCTCAGCTAATTTTGTTAAGAATGTTATGTTAAGCGCTCTACATAGCTCATTATTTTTCAACTTTTAGGGCATCATCCCAGATTTTCCATTAGATGAAAATGATACCAATAAAAAGAGCGGTTATTTCACCGCTCATTTTATTACGCATAGATCAACTACGCCTAATCAATCAGCTCACGCCATATTGCGCGTTTTTGTCCAAAGCCTAAAGGATTGCTACCAAACTCAATAGACACCAGTTTTGGCGTTGCTTCATCAGCGGTAGTCACTGAACCCACAGGGTTACCATCTATATATACAATGTTAATGCCGACTGGTGGTGCATTGGTTTTGGATGAAACAATTCCTGTCCCCGTTGTACCATTACCTCCTCCATTTTTATAGTTAAAGTAGTTCACCCAGCCATAGCCACCTGGGGAACATACAGCATTTGAGGGCACCGTTGTGGGAACCACCAAAGTACCTGAAACTAGTCTTCCCGCAACGTTCTGGCGCTCACCTGAATCGGGTAAGTCAACATACCAACCATTACCGCTGGTGAAATAATTTTCAGTGCTATTTGGGGCTGTGCGGGTGGCTCCAGAAGTACTCAAGAGCTGTCCCGTTAAATGAGTACGTGCATTATCAAGAGATGCTCCCGTGTCTTTGATTGCATAAATTGTTTGTTGCTGGGTATCTGTCAAATCGCTCACTTCCAAGTATTTACCGGTGCCCACAAACACCACGCGTTCGCCACCAATTTTTCCCAACTCAGGGCGCGTAGTTATTGGTTGTGCCGTACCATTATCATCTTTCAGTGTGGTCAACAAGAATGGATTGCTACCTGTAGCGCCTGCAACGTTGATATCAAAACGCCATAAGTTGCCCAATAAATCCCCACCATAAACGTAGACCGCCTCGTTATTTTTACTTGGGGCTTCTATAAACGCAGTGATTTTAGCAAGACCACTAGGTGTTGTAGCACTACCCTCACCTGTAGAAATTTTACGAAGTACTGCGCCAGTGTTGGCGTCCAGCACGTAGAGGAACCCCTTACCAGGATTACTGCCAGTCGTGTTGTTATACCCAGAGGTCAACACCACCACCCAGCGCCCTAATGGGTAGCTACCGTCTGGTTTGAGTTTGGTAACAACCGGGTTGCCAAAACTGTAGCCCATATCATTATCACGGCTTGTGTCAAACTCCCACAGCAATGAAGGCGTGTCGCCGGTGACGTTTAGGGCATAATAGCCTTTTCCGCCGCCATTTAAACCACCGACTAAAATGGTTTTCCAGTCGCTAGAACTTGCGCAGGTTGAAGTGCATACATCAGAAACGGTGGTAGTGCCATTCACGTAATTAGTATGCATAGTAGCGTAGTTCTTATCTGCCAGTTTCCACATATTCGGAATTACCATACTAGGAATATATGCCCAACGCTCTGTACCATCTGCCGCGTTAAAAGCATGCAGCATGCCATCATTTGTTCCTAAATATACAGTATCTGTTCGACTAATGGACTTAAAGCCGGAGTAGCTAGTTTCTAAATAATTAAAGTTAGGCTGGCCAACAAACACTGGTGCAGATTCCAGAGCATCTCCCATTACTGACTCACGGTAACGAAACACGCGATTTACAGCCGCATTACTATCGCTATCTTCAAAACCTTTTTCACCACGCAGGTAGTTCACTAAGTTAGCCTCCTTAGCAATAGTCTGCTGCGTCGCTGGGTCCAAAGATGTCCATTGGCTGAGGTTGTCTTCTAAGAAGTCGCTTTCGAAATTGCCATTTAGCCCCGCAGTGCTTAAGTTAGTGTAAGTGAAATCTGCAAGTGTGCCACTAACATTCATCTTGATTGAGCGTGTGCCAGAATTCACTGTAGTACGTAACGTACCTGTACACGCTTTTGGCACCTCTACCTTGCAGCTTGTTCCATCCCATATACTTGGAGAATCACAACTTGTGGCACTTGGTGTAACGCAGTAATAGCTGGTACTGCTGCCTGACGTTTGCCCAACAATTGAGCTTGGGCTAGGACAAGAGGTTGTGACGACATCTTCTACGCACCATGTTGCGGCATCGCTCACTGCACCTGTAGTCAAGTTAATGGTACGCGCCTCTAAGTTACCAGTCCATTTAACCGTGGTGTAACTTGCCACATACGCAAAATTATTACCTGCTACTGGGTTTAGTGTACTCGTTGCCGCCGCCGCACCCGCACCCACTTTAGCGTTAATTTGAGAAAGTGCATCGCTTAGGCCTTGTGTAAGCTGTGTTGGGTCTTTGGCACTAAAATACGTGCCTTGACCATTGACAGCGGCATGCCAGAGATCGTCCACGGTTGTTTCGGTGCCAGAATCAGGTTCAGACCAGTTAACTACGGGAGTGCCGTACCCATTGATTAGATTGTAATAATCTTTACCCGCGCCAGTAGGTGCGGGGAAGATTTTAGGAGGTGATGCGCTCGTATCGTCTTTTTTGATACTTTTGTAATCATTGGTATAAAGCAAAGTACCATTTACACCCAAACCCAGCGTGAAAGTGGTCATATGCTGCTTAACATTATTATCCGTACCACTGACAAACACATTATTCTCACAAACATCCACACCTAGAGCGCCTTGACAGCTATTAAAACCAGTGACTGATAGATCTGAGTCACGCAAGTCAGTGTCGTAATAATATTTAGCAACATCCGCAAGGCTATTGGCACTTGCCGTTGGTCCCTCATACATCGGGCGAGGGGTACTTCCACCATCCATATTCGTCATGGCAGTACCGTTTATTTTTTTTGCCCCCGAGTCACTGTCATTCCAGTAACCATCGGTGGTGAGCAAAGCAAAGTTCTGCTGACAAGAATACTGAACAGGATCTGAAGAGCCGACCGGCTTTTTACCTGCATAGATACGCCCCACGGTAGACAAGGCCGTACGTAATGGGGTGGTGCTACTAGGGTTGGTGCCGAATAGTTTGGTGTACCATTTGTCTTTCTGTCCACCTGATCCAGCGTCAAATTTATCAATAGGCAAATAATTGTCAGTAGTAATATTGATGAAACCGACACGGTAACGGCTGTCAATTGGCTTGAACGCTAGGCTTGCCGCACTTTTCATGCTTTGCATACGAGTGCGGTAATAAGCATACCAATTAGCAAAATTGGTAATTTCTTGATCATAAGTACAAGTTGCACCAGTACAATCTGTGCGACTTGTGGTCTTAGGGTAACTGGTGGTGCTAGAGATGATATCGGTGCGCGCAAAGGTGTAAGGTGGTAACGATGCTCCTGTAACTCCTCCTTTAATATCCGTTCCGCTTTGCATGGTGAGCGTTGTACCCGTACTGATATAGGTAATATCACCATTAGCTGTAGCCCCAGCTGCCAAGGTTGAAATAATATCTATACGGGAAGTATTCCCTGCATTAATGGTCGCAGTGTATTCTGGATTAGAGTTGTATGTATTAATCTGGTTTTTCAACGCAGTAGCAAAGCCAGCATCATTCTCTGTGTTACCCCAGCATATCCCTGGAGATGTTGCACCTAAGATTTCAACCCCATTCACTTTAATACTGCTAAAACATTTGTTTTTTGAAGTCCCTCCCACCGTTGCATAACCTGAGGCCGCCACAGCAGTAGCACTTGCTCCCACATAACGAGGGTACTTGTAAGTAGAGGTTTTAACTGCCTGACAGGTTGTCAGCGACGTATTACTACACCAGCGAGATTTAGCTGCATAAATATAAGTCCCTGTAGCCACAGAGGACAAAGTACAGTCTTTTAAATCAGCCTCGGTACAATATTCGGTTGGAACAACATCGTAATAATAGGGTGCGTCATACACGCCCAAGACATTACTACTACTGCCACTACTGGTACGCCCATATTTGTAAGTTGCATCCGGGTAACTGTAATCGCTGTTCTTGCGGCAAACAGTGGTGTTAACCAGCTCAGCAGCAGTGGGATTATTTTTTGTGCACCACACCCGGTCAGGGTAAGAGATGGTTAAATTGGCCGTAGTCGTGCTGACATTCAACTGTGTCTTGTTCTGCTTGTTATACGCATCGGTCAGCACAGCGGTTGGACTAGTTTGGCTAGGTTTTGAAACACCGTCATAACTAACGCCAGGCAAATAGCGAATAGCTGGATTGTAATACTGTGTGTTCATAGTGCTAGTCATGTAGGGAACATCCCCAACTACACATAGTTTTAAAGCTGTCACACCAAAAGTAACGCTATCGTTATCATCGGCATTATCCCTGCACACTCCACTGGTGCTGGCGCCGCTTTCTGTCCAAGATACCTTATTGTTGGCGACACCAGAATTATAATCAGACATATAATCTGGCGTGTAATCCTGCCCCATACTGCCGGAGTTGTCTAAAATGAACATTAGGTTTGGCAACACACTGGTCGTTGTGGCGGTAGGCAGCGGTACGGTGGCTAAATCAACAGTCGCAGCATTAACTGATGCTGGTAGCAGGCTAACAGCTAGTAGCGTGCTTAGAACCAACGCTTGAATCAGGCTCTGAAAATTTTTGTGTTGTAAACGATTTGTCATGATGGACTCCTAATATACAAATGCTTGTGTATAGCTGACGGTGTTTTTCGGGCCGATGACCTTAACGGTGACCCGGTACATTAAGCTGTCGCTTGGCGCAGCGTTCAGACAAGGATTTCCGTAATCACAATCAGCATTCGAGTTGGGATCTTCACCCGGTGGCCCAAATAGGCAATGTGTAGGGCTTGATGGGCCTGCGTTTTTACACATGCGCTGAACCACATAGCTGATGGTATTGCCGCTACTATCTTTGCCGTCAGAGATGCCTATACCTGTTGCCATTTTGGCGTTTTCCTCTATCGATGTCTTGGCGTCACCTGTAGAAGTTGCATAATATCCCTCATCCAGATGATCAGCTTCGAGTATCGCTTGATTTCCAAAAACCCAAGTAATTGCGGTTTCTACACCACTATCAGCAGAAACCGTGGCGGATTGTTTAAAGCCCAGATTCCCGGCAATGATGGTATTGGTATCAACTGAGCGGATGAGCGCAACTGCAGCTAGTGACATAACGACCAAGGCTATCAGCGCAAAAAAAAGCACGACGCCCCGTTGTTTAGCGCAACGATATTGGCAGGCTTGTGTTGAGTTTATGTTCAATTTTAGATTCATAACGATTCCTAGTGCTACAGTGCGGCTCTTGACCAAATCATGCTGCGGATCGGAATGATGGTTTCATACACCCGATAGCGATAACGGCGCCAATCTGCGTTATCTGTCCCATCTGCATTTTTTGAAAGATCAATTTCTGGCGCGGGTGATGCCGTGACCGGGTTGGCAGAGGTGGCATCCCATGCACACAGCCCTGTTGGATTGGCATCGGCTGTGGAGCTACACACCGCAGTGACATTCTCTTTTTCCAGCAAACCATTGCGCGCCACAATGGCAATACGCACGGCTTTGATGCGGTTGCGGCTAGCTACAGTCATGGCAGCTCCCCACGTTGCGCCAGTGGCATCCACCCAACTGGTAATTTGATTATTATTTCCAGCGGCAGAAATGCCATACTGGGCTTGCATATTCACAATATCTGCGACATTAGGGGCGCCGTTGCGCTCCAGCTGATTATTGTTTACAGCATAAGTGAATGCATTCCACCCTCCCATACACGAGATGCTAGCGCCTGATGTAACATCCGTACCATCTTCCAGCTCTATATTTACTGTACCGGAGGCACTGGCCACCGCAGGAACCGCAATATCTGTTGGACCAATCACTCGTGTTAACACGCAGGATGCATCACTGATGATGATGGCCGAATCACCTACTTGGCAACCCATATTGTTGTCCACACCAACCATCACAGCAGGTGCTGCGGTAGTCGTAGGTGGGCCAATAGTAACTGGGACACCGCCTAGTGGCGTGGTGCCATAGCGTACCGTAACAGTGTCACTGGCTCCAGCCCCAGCACCGCCATCTGTAATGGTGACCGGAGACAGGGCGCTCGTGCCTAATGAAGTGCATAACAAAGGCGAATTTGTTTTAGCGAAAACGGGCAGACCATAACCGGCCAACTGCACATCGCGTTGTACGTTATAAAGCGCAATATTGCCATTGGTTTGTGCATCGGCAGTACCCATTGTGGTGCGCTTTTGCCCTTCGAATACGGAGAACACTTGCATAATCACCAGTGTTACCAGTAAGCCAATGACCAACCCTACCATAATCTCAATCAGGCTAAACCCTGCTTGGTTGCGATGCGCACGTATGTAAGGATGCTGAACAATGAATAGCATGTCAAACTCCATTCTCAATAATGCGTGCACTGGTGGTAACGTTGTGTACTTCCGCATCACCTGGTGGCTGCCATTCCACCACAATCAGCACCTGCCCAGGCCCCGGGATGGTAATGGTGGCTGTACCATTGGGTAATTCTGGCACGTCAACAATTTTTGCGGCCACATGCTCAGGGTCGGCCCAAAGCAGCCCCAATTGTTGTTGCGCAATATAGCTGGCATCAGCACGAAATTTGGATGCAGTAGTATTGCTAACCATCGCCGCTTGCAGACCTACTAAGGCGAGAATTCCCATAGAAAAAATCACAATGGCAATGAGTGATTCCAGAAGCACTATACCCTGCTGTGCACTTGCTACGTGCCTAGCTGCGACTAAATGGATATTGGATTTACCGCACATTAATTTCTCTCCATTAACATTTACGCGGGTCAGATGCTGACAAACCTGAATATGGATCACACATCCGAGTATTTCCACCCACACCAAGCGTGACTCGAAGTGGTCGATCTGCCGCAGCTACGCTAGAAGTAATATCAACTTGCGTAAACGGCACGGGTGCCGCACTAACCGTGCCAAGATTATTAAACACAACGGTATCTGAATCTTCAGGCAAAGGCGCAACTGTAATGGCAGTAGATGAGCCCTCAGTTGCTGCACGGGTCCCCACAACGCCATCCGTCAAGTCTTCACATTGAGTAGCGGTAACACAACTCACAGTCCATGCGGAATTATCACCTAGCACAAACTGTACGGGCGTATTACGTTTAACCGCCTCGGCACGCGCCATTTGCAGACCATTTTGAATGGATTCTGCAGCGGTGCGGATGCGAGTGTTTTGTATCCAAGCGTTATAACTGGGAAGCCCTAGCGCCGCTAAAATACCTATAATTGCGATGCCAATCATCAGCTCTATCAAGCTGAATCCATGCCGTCCCCGATTAGGCAACAAACTTAGCATGACCCACCCTTGCTAGTTAACCAGCACCCAGTACCAGTACCACCATCATAGGTAGAGTTCTTAACATTGGCTTGGTTGACATCAAAAGAAAAATCACTCATGTCACCAGTGCCTGTCGCTGTGAGTATGTATGTGGTCGCGTCGGCATCACAAGCGTATTCAAAATGTTTACCAGCAACAGGACATGGACCACCCGTATAATCACGGTTGTCTTGAAAAAACTGTTCCATTTTCACCCTTGCATCAGCTAGGGTAGAGGTGGCTTCAGCCGCTTTGCCACGCTTTACATAATCGGTATAACTGGGCAAAGCAATGCTAGCCAAAATGCCAATAATCGCTACGACTATCATGAGTTCTATCAGCGTAAAGCCTTTAGATTTAGCCCCATTTTTATGCTGATAATGTTGAAAATTTGCTGAGATACGCATTTTATTTCCCCTTTTTACTTAGCATGAATCATGCCCCTAGTGCGGGGCGATGTCTATTGCCAACCGATAATCGGTAAATTTTGCCGAATAAACGGTTTGTTGTGCCGCAAAATTGAGCGTAAAGTGCGCGCATACAAAACAATGGTAGAATAAACTCAATTTTTAACACTCCCTACTAATCGTTTATTCACTATAATTTTCTATGAAAATACCCCACAAAAAAATCATGCTGTTATTACTCGTGAGTTATATTCTAACGGCATGTGGCACCAAAGGGCCGCTTTATATTCCCGAGCACCAATATCCACAGCCAACGCCCGCAAACAAATAGAATTTTTACAGGGATCTTTGCTCGAATGTTTTTAGAACTTACAAATTGTCGCAGTACTTACCTTACGCCGTTCCCTGAGCCCGTCGAAGGCGGTGCCCTGAGCCCGTCGAAGGGCCAAGTGATGCGCCTTTAAAATTAATGGTCAACGCACCTATCCCTTCGACAGGCTCAGGGAACGGCGCGGGTGAGTTCAGGGAACGGCGTGAGTGAACTCAAGAAGCGGTGTGGTGGGAATGGTGAAAATTTAAGTTTTAAGTTCAAAAAACATTCGTGCAAAGCCCTCTCGTCATTATAATCTTTCAATACAATCTTTAAATACATTAAGTCATTACTGTGAATACTTTTACGCTTAAAAATAATATGCTACATGCTGAAAACGTAGCGCTTGATAATATTGCCAATACATTTGGCACGCCTTGTTATGTATATTCTAAATCTGCATTGACCCAAGCATTTTGGCGCTTTAGTGCGGGTTTTAAAGATGCGAACCATTTGGTGTGCTTTGCGGTTAAATCCAATCCTAGTCTTGCTATTTTGAACTTGTTTGCCAAACTGGGGGCGGGGTTTGATATCGTGTCTGGCGGTGAGCTGGCGCGTGTTTTAGCCGCAGGGGGCGACCCGAAAAAAATCGTGTTCTCAGGCGTGGGTAAAACTGAAGCTGAAATGCAAGCTGCATTAAATGCGGGTATTTTTTGCTTTAACGTAGAGTCCGTTAGCGAATTGCTACGTTTAAATGATGTGGCAAATATTATGGGCAAAGTGGCGCCAGTATCGTTGCGCGTAAACCCCAATGTAGATGCAAAAACGCACCCTTATATTTCTACCGGCTTGAAAAATAATAAATTCGGCGTGGCGTATGAAGACGCACTGGATATTTATTTGCAAGCCGCAGCTATGCCTAACATTGCGGTACATGGTGTGGATTGCCATATAGGCTCGCAAATTACCGAATTATCACCATTTTTAGACGCGTTTGACCGCGTATTGGCGCTGGTTGATGCGCTGGAACAACATGGTATTCATATTCAGCACATTGATGCGGGTGGCGGCATAGGCATTTGTTATAACGATGAAACGCCGCCAGCATTTGATGATTACGCTACTGCAATGTTGGCAAAACTAGGTGAGCGTAACATTAAGTTAGTGTTTGAACCAGGCCGCGCCTTAGTTGGCAATGCGGGGGTTTTGCTGACCAAGGTTGAATACTTAAAACAAACTGAATCAAAGAATTTTGCCATTGTAGATGCGGCAATGAACGATTTGATGCGCCCCGCGCTATACGATGCCTACCATGACATTAAGGCGGTGCAGCCGCGTGATTCAGATACGATCAACTATGAAATCGTAGGTCCCGTGTGTGAAAGCGGTGACTTTTTAGGCCACGACAGAATGCTGGCACTGCAAGAAGGGGATTTGCTCGCTATTATGTCTGCGGGTGCTTATGGCATGAGCATGTCTAGCAATTACAACACCAGGCCGCGCGCGGCTGAGGTGATGGTGGATGGCGACCAAACTTACCTTATTCGTGAGCGAGAGAAAATTGCCGATTTGTTTGCGCTAGAAAAAATACTGCCAGAAGCTTAACGCCGGCATTAAGTTAAGTAGCCTCGATGCAACGCAGTGAAATCGAGGGTGGTCATGGTCTAATCCCCTCGATTTCACTGCGTTGCATCGAGGCTACGCGCTAACCAAGCTTGCCGAAGGGGGAAACTTAATCAAAAATCACCGTTTTATTTGCGTACAGCAAAATACGGTTTTCAATGTGCCAGCGTACGGCTTTTGACAGCACTACACGCTCTAAATCCCGGCCTTTTTGAATTAAGTCTTCTACTTGGTCGCGATGAGAAATGCGGTCTATGCCTTGCTCTATAATCGGGCCTTCGTCCAGCACTTCTGTCACATAATGGCTGGTGGCGCCAATCAGCTTAACGCCGCGTTCAAATGCGCGGTGGTAGGGTCTTGCCCCAATAAATGCGGGTAAGAACGAGTGGTGAATGTTAATGATGCGCTGCGGGTAGCGTATTACAAATTCTGGCGACAAAATTTGCATATAACGCGCTAGCACGATTAAATCAATCTGATAGTCATCAAACAGTTTAAACTGCGCGGCTTCAGCGGCTTGTTTGTTGGTTTTATTCACCTCTATATAGTGAAAATCTATGCCGTAAAACTGGACTAATTTTTCCACATCGCGATGGTTGCTAATCACTAGGGGGATTTCACATGCGAGCTCGCCACTTTTATGGCGATGCAACAAATCAGCTAAGCAATGGTCATATTGCGACACCATGATCGCCACACGTGTTTTGTGTTGTGACAGTTTGAGTTGCCATTGCATGTTAAATTGCGTGGCAATTGGTGCAAAGGCCTGATTAAAGCTGGTGTCATCTAAGTTAAAACCGGCTAGGTCCCACTCAACACGCATCAAAAATAGATTATTTTCTGCATCTTGATGTTGGTCTGCGTGTAAAATGTTGGCATTATGTTGATGTAAGAAATCAGCAATTGCCGCCACGATACCTCTAGTGTCCGGGCAGGTAATCAGTAGGGTTGCGGTGTTTTTCATAGCGTTGTTTTTAATACAATTTGTTAAAAATTTATGCGATTATACCCCGATGCATCAAGCCACTCATCAATTTTGAGATAACGAATTAAAATGACCATCAATACCAACATTGCTCCCAGTGTCGTGCTTGCTAATCCACGCGGTTTTTGCGCAGGCGTTGACCGCGCCATTATTATTGTAGAGCAAGCCTTAGAGAAATTTGGCGCGCCGATTTATGTGCGCCATGAAGTCGTGCATAACAAATTTGTGGTGGATGAGTTGCGGGCTAAAGGTGCTATATTTGTAGAGGAGCTTGATGAGATTCCTACTGGCAGCACCGTTATTTTTAGTGCGCATGGCGTTTCAAAAGCGGTACGTGCCGAGGCCGATGCACGCGGCCTCACGGCTTATGATGCGACTTGCCCGCTGGTGACAAAAGTACATATTGAAGTTGAAAAAATGCGCAAAGCTGGCATGGAAATCATCATGATCGGGCATAAAGGTCACCCTGAAGTTGAGGGGACGATGGGGCAGGTTGAAGAAGCTGTAACTAAAGGCGCGCCATCACAAAGCGGCATGTATTTGGTTGAAACACCTGCAGACGTGGCTGCTTTACAAGTAAAGGATTCTGGCAAGCTTGCCTTTGTGACGCAGACTACGTTATCCATAGACGATGCCGCGTTGGTTATAGGTGCGCTTAAAGCCAGATTCCCGCTGATTAACGCGCCTAAAAGTGATGATATTTGTTACGCGACGCAAAACCGCCAAGATGCCATTAAAATTATGGCTCAAGATTGTGATTTGGTGATTATTGTCGGCTCACCCAACAGCTCTAATTCGAATCGATTGCGTGAAGTCGCCGAGAACCAAGGGGTTGAAGCTTATATGGTGGATAACGCGAGTTATCTCAAGCATGAGTGGTTGGTCAACAAGAAGAAAGTCGGCGTTTCTGCGGGTGCGTCTGCGCCTGAAGTTTTAGTGCAAGAAGTGATTGCGAAATTACAACAGCTGGGTGCTGATCATGTGCAAGAGCTACAAGGTGTGGTTGAGAGCGTAGTGTTTCAATTGCCGAAAAATTTAGTCGCCGCGACAAAAAGATAACCAGTAGGCGCGGATATCTGCACCTACAAAAATCTGGCGTATATTGTATTAACCTATGAAACCCTACAAAACCCCAATTTCAGCGCTGGTGTTAATCCATACCCTAGATTTGCAGGTGCTCATGATGGAACGCGCCGACAAAGCCGGGTTTTGGCAATCTGTCACGGGTAGTGTAGAAGGTAATGAAACGCCATACCAGGCCGCCGTTCGTGAAGTGTTTGAAGAAACCGGCCTAGACGCAACACAATACGATTTGCAAGACTGGCAAGTCTCGAATGTGTATGAAATTTACCCGCACTGGCGACACCGATATGCGCCAGGCGTGACACAAAACTGTGAACATTTGTTTGGCCTAGAACTACCTGGTAAATTACCCATCAAACTAGCGCCAGACGAGCATGTGCGTTATGAGTGGGTAGATTGGCGCGAGGCGGCAAAGCGCGTTTTTTCATGGACCAATGTGGATGCGTTAAAAAGATTAGGTGAACGACATCGGTTATCGTTATAAAATATGCGAGCCCAGCAAAACATTCATCCACGAAATACACCAAAAGCACGAACGAGAACTGTGTATTGCTAATCGAAAAATATGGCTCAAGGTTACATCTTACATGCTAATTCGATTGATTAGTTTTGCGAGCTTTTACCATTGGGTAACATGCCTGCTTAACCCATTTCGTGCTTTTGGTGTATTTCGTGGACAGATTTCGGCTTTAGGATGAATAAATATTATGCAAGTATCAACGATTAAATTTGAGAAATTTCAAGCCGCAGATGATGCAGACTGCCAACGCCGCATTATTGCCGCAAAACAAAAGTTAGGTAAGCGCCTAGTTATTTTAGGTCATCATTACCAAAATGAAAGCGTGTATCGTCATGCGGATTACACCGGTGATTCGCTGAAACTATCTCGCTATTGTGAAAATCTGGATGCCGAATACATTGTGTTTTTAGGCGTGCACTTTATGGCTGAAGTAGCGGATATTTTAAGCCGCCCTGACCAAATCGCCATTCTCCCCGACCTTGCTGCCGGCTGTTCAATGGCGGATATGGCTAACCTTGCCAAGGTTGAACGCAGCTATCGCGAACTCAACAAAGTACTTAATTTTGACGAGAAAATAACACCCGTTACCTACATTAACTCTGCGGCTGACCTCAAAGCTTTTTGTGGTGAACATGGCGGTATTGTTTGCACCAGCACCAATGCACCCAAAATTTTAGAGTGGAGCTTTAAGCAGCGTGAAAAAGTGCTGTTCTTTCCAGACCAAAATTTAGGTCGCTGGAGTGGCCATAAAATGGGGATTCCTTTGGACCAAATGCCAGTATGGGACCCAGACCAGCCACTTGGCGGTTTAACCGTGGAGCAAATCCAGCATGCAAAAATCTTGCTGTGGAAAGGTCATTGTGCGGTACATCAAATGTTCCGCCTGCAAAATATCACCAAGTTTCGCGCAGAACACCCCGATGGCTTTGTAATTTCTCACCCTGAAGCACCGTTTGAAGTTTGCCTGAACTCTGATTATGTCGGCTCAACTGAATATATTTTAAAAACGATCACTGAGGCGCCAGCCAATAGCAAATGGCTGGTAGGCACTGAGCTTAATCTGGTCAATCGCTTAGCTGAACAAATGAAACCGCAAGGTAAACTGGTGCAATTTATGAGCCATGTGGTGTGCGAATGCTCTACCATGGCGCGCATAGACCCACAGCATCTGGCATGGGTGTTAGAGAACTTGGTTGAAGGCAAAGTAGTGAACCAAATCAAAGTGCCTGAACACGATGCGAAACTGGCAAAACTTACGTTAGAGCGGATGTTGGCGGCATCTTAGATCGCCCTTCGACAAGCTCAGGGAACAGATTTTGGCGGCACGTAAATAGTTACAGAAACTTCGCTCCCGGTACCAGTGCTTGGCATCACCGCAGAATATATGAGCTAAAGCTCATATATTCTGCGAGAAGCTTGTCGAAGGGATGCAACATTAAATTAAAGCCCATTAAATGAATAAAGAATCCTGCGTATTATGCATCCCATCCACTCAAAAAATATTATGGCAAGATGATTTCTGCCGTGTGGTGTTACTTAATGACACAGACTACCCAGCGTATTGCCGTGTTGAATTACTAGCACACGTGAAAGAAATGAGCGATTTACCCCCGCTACAACGCGCACGCATGATGAAAACAGTGTTTGCTGTTGAAATGGCGCTAAGAGAAATTTTTAATCCAACTAAAATCAATTTAGCCAGCTTAGGCAACAAAACGCCGCATGTACATTGGCATGTGATTCCGCGTTTTGAAAATGACAAACACTTTCCGAATTCACACTGGGGTGAGGCGATGCGGGATGGTAGCCCCGTCCAGCTTGAAGCGAATATTAAAAAAGCACTCGCGGATAAAGTAAGTGCGTATATTGAATGTGCACTCAATAGCTAAAGCAATCTATTACCTATACAACTAAACGCTCCACCACCTTGCCATTGATTAAATGGCTTTCGATAATTTCATCAATGTCGTCATTATCAACAAAGGTGTACCAAATCGCCTGCGGATAAATGACCAATAACGGTCCTTCACCACAGCGGTCAAAACAGCCGGCGCGATTAACGCGTACTTTGCCTTCACCGTTTAAATTCAGCTGTTTCACCTGCGCCTTCATGTGATCAAACCCGGCTTCTGCACCTTTATCCATGCAACAGGCTGCGCCATTTTCACGTTGATTGAGGCAGAAAAATATATGGTATTGAAAGTAGTTAGTCATTGATTATTTGTTAGTTAGGTCGTTAATTTGCAAAATTTTGCTTCATCATTGTCATTATCAAGAAATATCCGCTTAGCCATTAAGATTTTGCATTACGGCTAGGCAGTTGCGTGCAGACAGCACAGTTTAGTACGGCAAGCGAAAATAACAACGCAGAAATGCAAAAGATAATAGCGTTTACTCAGTGGCCAGGTTGTCTTCTTTGGTAAACGTCCAGGTTCTGGTAATGCTCAACACGTCAATTTCCTTATGTATATCATCAGGAAAGCGTGCATAGGGCGCGCCCATTTCTACGATATGTCTTGCGGCGGCATCCAGCACTTTATGTCCAGAACTACGGTTGATTTCAATCGACTCGATATTGCCGTCAGCTTTAATGGATACGGTTAATTGCAATTGACCATAAAGCTTTAAGTTTTTAGCCGCTTCCGGGTAATTCAGATTGCCGACTTTTTCTACTTTTTGCCGCCATGCTTCTACATAAAGGGCATAACGGTATTCTTTAGTACGCCCCCCTACAAATTTGCGCTTAGGGCGTTTTTGATATTCATCTTGCTGTTTAGAAATAATCGCTTCCAATCGGTCCATTTCTAATGCGGTTGCGGTGATGTCAGCTAAATTCAGTTTTCTATTAGGCGTTTTTTGATCGTCAGCATCGGCTTCTTTTGCTGCCGCCTTTTGCGTTAGTTTTGATTCTACAATATTGGCCGCGTTAATTTGCGTCATCAAGGCTTGCGCTTGTTTCTCTAGCTCGGCTACGTTTTTTTGCTCTCGTGTTTCTTCAGCCGCCGGCTTAGCAGCTTTGGCGGCTTTTTTTGTGACAGCCTCTGGCTTGACTGTAAACTCTGCTTTTTGCTGCTTTAAGGCGGGCATCGCCGTTTTCATTTTTCGGTCTAGCTCGGTGTTGCCGCCACGGTCTAAATTAGCTTGCGCATACACTTCAGTGTTTTCTGGCTTAGCTTGCGTTTTTGCATTCACTAATACCACTTCTAATACGGGTAAATTATCACGAAATTTTTTAAGTTCGGGCTGAAAATGAATGCTCAAAATTGCCGCATGCGCCCATAGTGATAGCCAAATAGCAATGCTCATCACGCTCATTGTTTTTATCTTAACAATAAGCGAAGCTAATGCTTTTGTTTCAATTTCTTTAAGTTGCTTAGCCAAATGTTTACACTTCTTTTAATGCATCAAGTATTTTTTGATGAACACCGCCAAAACCACCATTGCTCATTACCAACACATGGTCACCAGATTTTGCCGCTTGTGTAATGGCGGTCACCAGTTGATTTAAATCATCATGTACTTGAGTTTTGCTACTGATTGGCGCCAAGGCCTCGGTAGCATCCCATCCCAAATTAGCAGAAAAACAAAATACTAAATCAGCCTCTTTTAAACTAACTGGCAAGGCCTTCTTCATTACGCCCAGCTTCATGGTGTTAGAGCGCGGCTCTAACACAGCCAGTATGCGAGCGCTGCCAAATTTAGCGAGCAAGCCTGCCACGGTGGTTTCAATGGCGGTGGGGTGGTGCGCAAAGTCATCATACACCGTCACCCCATTGACTTCGCCTCGTGTTTCCATGCGACGTTTTACATTTTTGAATTCAGTTAATGCTGCGATGCTCACTTCAACTGCAACACCTGCATGTCTGCCTGCGGCGATACTCGCCAGCGCATTCATACGGTTGTGTTCGCCTAATAAATTCCATGCGACGCGACCTTGTGGTTTGCCCTTGTAAAGCACATCAAAACTGCCGTCGCCTTGAGCGTTAGCCGCTTGCCAATCAGCATCTGTGCCAAATTTTTCTACAGGGGTCCAGCAGCCCTTATCTATCACACGTTGTAAGCTGGCTTCTTTACCATTAGCTACTACTAAACCTTGCTGCGGAACAGTGCGTACTAAATGATGAAATTGTTTTTCAATTGCGTCTAGATCTTCAAAAATATCTGCGTGATCAAATTCCAGATTGTTTAACACCGCTGTGCGCGGGCGGTAATGTACAAATTTGGAGCGTTTATCAAAAAAGGCTGTGTCGTATTCATCTGCTTCAATCACAAAGAAGGGCGACATATTCTCCTCTCCCTTTGAGGGAGAGGGCTGGGGAGAGGGTGGCTGGTTGCCACTGGCGCTACCCCCACCCTTACCCTCCCCCTGTAATGGGGAGGGAGTCAATTGGGGCGGCACTTGCGGCAAGCGTGCAGAAACTGCAAAGTTTTCAGGTACGCCACCGATTAAAAAGCCAGGTGCTAAACCTGCATATTCCAATATCCATGCCAGCATGGATGATGTAGTGGTTTTACCATGCGTACCTGCTACCGCTAACACCCACTTGCCTTGCAGCACATTCTCTGCCAGCCATTGCGGACCAGAGATATAAGGTAACCCCTGATTCAGAATTTCTTCCATCAGCGGATTGCCACGCGATACCACATTGCCAATCACGTAAATATCAGGATTAAGTTTAGTTTGCGCAGGGTCAAAACCTTCAATCAACTCAATGCCTTGCGCCCCCAGTTGTGTACTCATCGGTGGATAAACATTAGCATCACAACCCGTGACTCGATGTCCAGCCGCCTTTGCTAACACAGCAATGCCGCCCATGAACGTGCCGCAGATACCTAAAATATGAATGTGCATAGAGTTAATTCTAATAGTTTTAAGAGAGATTTGGCGCAAGCCAGCGTTCTAGATAGTCTTTTGGCAGCCCTCTACGTTGCGCCATATCCAGCAATTGGTCTTCACCAATTTTATCAACACTAAAGTATTTAGCTTGGCGGTGCGCAAAGTAAAAGCCAGAAACTGCCGCTGCAGGTTGCATGGCGAATGATTCGGTGAGTGTCATGCCGATTTCATCGCAATGCAATAAGTTGAACATATCGGTTTTTACGGTATGGTCGGGGCAGGCGGGGTAGCCAGGTGCGGGGCGGATGCCTTGATAAGTTTCTTTAATCAGCGCATCAACTGGCAACGTTTCATTTGCCGCGTAACCCCATAAATCAGTGCGGATGCGCTCATGCATGTATTCAGCAAAAGCTTCGGCAAGCCTATCCGCGAGCGATTTGAACATAATGCCGCTGTAATCATCATGCGCATCGGCAAAACGTTTTTCAATTTTCTCTGTCCCTAAACCTGCCGTCACCGCGAATAAGCCGATGTAATCTGCGGCCTCACCTTTAGGCGCAATAAAGTCACTTAAACATTGATTTGGGCGCGGCACGCCATCAATCACTGGTTTTACGCTTTGCTGACGCATGCCGTAGTAAGTAAAGGCGACTTGATTGCGACTGTCGTCGGTGTAGATTTCAATATCGTCATCATTCACCGTGTTAGCAGGCATGAGCGCAACCGCGCCATTGGCGCTGAGCAATCTGCCATCAATGATTTTTTTGAGCATGGCTTGCGCTTCAGTAAATACCTTAGTTGCCGCGTCACCTACCACATGGTCACTTAAAATCGCGGGATAGCTAC
The DNA here is from genome assembly GCA_030655015.1 of Methylotenera sp. Classification (GTDB taxonomy): domain Bacteria; phylum Pseudomonadota; class Gammaproteobacteria; order Burkholderiales; family Methylophilaceae; genus Methylotenera. The sequence continues at coordinate 28,530 of JAURWJ010000006.1, forward strand.
CGGCTAAATCCCAAGTTTGAAAGAACGGCGACCAGTCGATATATTTGGCGATTAAGCTTAAATCAATGTTCTTAAACACGCGGCGACCAATAAATTTTGGTTTTACGGGTGTATTGTCGCCATCAAAACCAAGTTTCATTTTGTTTTTACGGGCGTCGACAATCGTCAGCAAAGGTACGCCTTTTTTATTGGCGTGTTGTGCGCGCGCTTTTTCGTAATCTGTATTGATATCGGCAATATAAGCATCGCGCGTTTCTGGCGTAAGTAGCGATTGCATCACCGCCACCGAGCGCGAGGCATCCGGCACATAAATAATTGGGCCGTCATAAAACGGGGCAATTTTAACGGCGGTGTGGGCACGCGAAGTCGTGGCGCCACCAATCAGCAAGGGCATTTTTAAACCATGAAAATACGGGTCGCGTTGCATCTCTTTTGCCACATACGCCATTTCTTCCAACGACGGCGTAATCAACCCCGATAAGCCAATAATATCTGCATTCTCGGCCTTGGCCATCGCCAAAATTTCAGCCGCGGGCACCATCACGCCCATGTTGACCACTTCGAAGTTATTGCATTGCAACACTACCGAGACGATATTTTTACCAATGTCATGCACGTCGCCTTTTACTGTGGCAATCACCACTTTACCTTTTGGTTTAGCGACAACGCCGGTGCGCTCTTGCTCTAGCGCTTTCTCCGCTTCAATAAACGGGATTAAATGCGCTACGGCTTGCTTCATCACGCGGGCAGACTTCACCACTTGCGGCAGAAACATCTTGCCTTGACCGAATAAATCGCCGACCACGTTCATGCCGTCCATCAAGGGGCCTTCAATCACGTGGATGGGTCTGCCACCACTTGCCATGACTGCCGCGCGCGCTTCTTCGGTGTCGTCCACAATAAAGTCGGTAATGCCATGCACCATGGCGTGGCTCAGGCGTTTAGCCACTGGCGTTGGAGCTTCAGCCGTGCCGCGCCACTCTAATGTTGCGGCTTCTTTTTTGCCGCCCGCCACTAGCGTGCTGGCAATTTCTATCATGCGCTCGGTCGGGGCGAGTGGGTTATTCTCATCGATAATACGGTTGAGTACCACGTCTTCCACACGTTGTTTTAGCTCTGGAGCGAGGTCATCGTACACGCCCATCATGCCTGCATTAACAATACCCATGGTCATGCCCGCTTTAATGGCGTGATATAAAAACACGGTATGAATCGCTTCACGCGCAGGGTCGTTGCCTCTAAAACTGAAACTGACATTAGAAACGCCGCCCGATATTTTGGCATGCGGTAAGTTTTGCTAAATCCAGCGAGTAGCTTCAATAAAGTCCACTGCATAGTTGTTGTGCTCTTCAATCCCTGTCGCGATGGCGAAAATATTGGGGTCAAAAATAATGTCTTCTGGCGGGAAATCAATCTCTACCAATAAGTCATAAGCACGTTTGCAGATTTCTGTTTTTCGCGCGTAAGTATCGGCCTGACCCTTTTCGTCAAACGCCATCACAATAATGGCCGCACCGTAACGGCGACACAGTTTAGCCTGGCGTAAAAACTCCGCCTCGCCTGCTTTCATCGAGAGTGAATTAACAATCGACTTGCCCTGCACACATTTCAAGCCGGCTTCTATCACGCTCCACTTACTGGAATCGATCATAATCGGCACACGCGCAATATCAGGCTCACTGGCGATTAAGTTTAAAAAGTGCGTCATGGCCTGCACGGCATCCAGCATGCCTTCATCCATGTTAATGTCGATGACTTGTGCGCCGTTTTCAACCTGCTGCCGCGCCACGCTCAAGGCTTCCTCAAACTGGCCATTGATAATCATGCGCGCAAAGGCTTTGCTGCCGGTGACGTTGGTGCGCTCGCCCACATTGACGAATAGTGAATTCTCATCAATGATAAATGGCTCCAAGCCTGAGAGTTTGGTGACCGGTGCAAGTGTCGGCACCTGACGTGGCGGCAGGTTTTTAATCGCCTCAAAAATCGCCTTAATGTGCGGCGGGGTAGTGCCACAACAACCACCCGCGATGTTGATAAAGCCACTGGTAGCGAATTCTTTTACTAGGCTTGACGTCACATCAGGTGTTTCATCAAAGCCGGTATCACTCATCGGATTCGGCAAGCCAGCATTAGGATAAATACACACAAAAGTATCGGCAATTTTTGAAAGCTCTTCCGCATACGGGCGCATTAACGTGGCGCCTAAAGCACAATTCAAGCCGATGGTGAGTGGCTTAGCATGACGTACCGAATGCCAAAATGCCGTCACAGTTTGACCAGACAAAATACGCCCTGAAGCATCGGTCACCGTACCTGAAATCATAATCGGGTAACGCCGTCCGCTCTCTTCAAAAAACGTATCGATAGCAAATAAAGCTGCCTTGCAATTGAGCGTATCAAAGATGGTTTCCACCATTAAGATATCTGCACCACCTTCTACCAGTGCTCGCGCTTGCTCTAAGTAAGCATTCACCAACTGATCAAAACTCACATTACGCGCTGCGGGGTCATTTACATCAGGCGAGATGCTGGCGGTTTTTGGTGTGGGCCCCAACGTGCCTGCCACAAAGCGCGGTTTATCTGGCGTGCTGTATTTATCGCAGGCTGTGCGGGCAAGCTTGGCCGATTGCACATTCATCTCGTAAACAAGATGCGCCATGTGGTAATCATCCTGCGCCACACTGGTAGCACCGAAGGTGTTGGTTTCTATAATGTCGGCGCCTGCGGCCAAGTATTGCTCGTGAATTTCTTGAATAATTTGCGGTTGAGTCAGGCTTAACAGCTCGTTATTGCCTTTCACAAACAGCTGGCGCTCGCCTGCCGGCGCAGCAAAGTCAGCAAAACGCTCACCGCGATAATCTGCCTCGGTCTGCTTATATTGCTGAATCATGGTGCCCATCGCGCCATCTAGTATAAGGATGCGCTGTTTGAGCAGTGCTCGAAGTTTGATTTCTGTTGCAGATGCGATTGATTGGTTCATGAAGAATCAGTGATTAAAATTTATCTAATTTTATCACGCAACCTGTTTTGTCAGGTAACTAGCCCGCTAAATTGCACCACGTCGATATTGCACTGCTTCGGCAATATGCGCGGGTTTTATATCCGCATCTGCGCTCAAGTCAGCGATGGTACGCGCCACTTTTAAAATGCGATGATACGCACGCGCGGATAAATTGAGTCGTGAAATAGCGGTTTTGAGTAGCGTTAATCCTGCGTCATCGGCTTTGCAGTACAGTTCGATCTCTTTAGTGCCCAGCAGATTGTTGGACTTGCCTTGACGCGCTAACTGTAATGTCCGTGCCTTTTCTACTCGCGCTCTAACCACATGTGAGTGTTCACTATCGCTGGTTTGAATCAGCTCATCTTCTTTGAGGGCAGGCACTTCAATATGCAAATCAATACGGTCTAACAAAGGCCCGGAAATTTTAGCTTTATAGCGCGAGACTTGATCCGGCGTGCAACGACATTTGTTATTATAATGACCCAAGTAGCCACAAGGGCATGGGTTCATGGCCGCAATTAGCTGAAATCTAGCGGGGTATTCCGCCTGCCGCGCCGCGCGTGAAATAGTGATATGCCCACTTTCAAGCGGCTCGCGCAAAACCTCTAATACTTTTCGATCAAATTCTGGCAGCTCGTCTAAAAATAAAACACCATTATGTGCCAGGCTAATTTCCCCCGGACGCGGAATGCCACCACCACCCACCAAAGCCACGCCTGACGCGGTATGATGCGGTGCGCGATAAGGTCTGCGTTTCCAGTTTTCAAGCTTATAACTGCCATTTAATGATTGAATCGCGGCAGCTTCCAGCGCTTCATCCTCGGTCATGCTCGGCAAAATTCCCGCAAAACGGCTGGCTAACATGCTTTTACCAGTGCCTGGAGGGCCGCTCAAAATAACGCTATGTCCGCCTGCTGCGGCGATCTCTAACGCACGCTTGGGCATACTTTGCGCTTTTACGTCGCTAAAATCCGGATAAGAAAACGCTTGCTGTTGCTCGCTAGGCGCTAATTGCGTTAATGCGGTATGGCCGCTTAAATGTGCACAAACCTCAAGCAGTGATTTTGCCGGGTAGATAATGGCATCGCGCACTAATGCGGCTTCTGCCGCACTCATTTGGGGCAAGATAAATGCGCGTTTTGGTGCGTTCTGTTGTAATGCGCTGTTATTTGCATTACGCATCATGCTGGAGGTCATGGCCAGTGCGCCTCTTATAGGACGTAGCTCACCAGTGAGTGCTAATTCGCCAGCAAATTCATAGCGACTCAACGGAGCAGATGGTATCTGCCCGGATGCCGCTAAAATGCCTAATGCGATGGGTAAATCGTAACGTCCGCTTTCTTTGGGTAAGTCTGCAGGCGCAAGATTCACGGTAATGCGTCGAGCTGGAAACTCAAACTGTGCCGTAAGCAAAGCCGCGCGTACGCGGTCTTTACTTTCCTTCACCTCGGTTTCAGGTAAGCCCACAATAGTAAAGCTAGGCAAGCCATTGGCGAGGTGCACTTCAACCACCACCTCGGGTGCATCCATACCGCTTAGCGCGCGGCTATACAATACGGCTAAGCTCATCGTTGTAGCTTCATGGTTTTTGTTGTGCAGCTAACTCAGCTGACTTAGCTTCCAGCTCTGCCAACTTTGCCTCTAGCAATTCCAGCTTTTGCCTCGTATTACGTAGCACCTCTGCCTGCACATCAAACTCTTCACGTGAAATAAGCTCCATTTTGGTGAACATGCCCTTTAATAGTGCATTGATGTTTTTTTCAACATCACCCAATGGAGAGCTTCCAGCTATTTCTTTGATTTTATTGGATATTTCGTTAATTTTGTGCGAATCAAGCATGCTAGGTTCCTTAGTGATTTAGTGGCAGTTTAGCAGATTATGCTTGATCTATATAAAAAAACATAACATAAGCGTAACATTATCCTATTGATTATAAAAGGTTTTATAGTTGGCACGTGCCTTGCTTATGATTCAATGTGTATTTTTTATTTAATTATCACTAAGGAGTTAAGCGACATGCGTAAATCATTATTATCACTTGCTGTATTAAGCGCACTTTCAGTGCCTGCATTATCATTTGCTGAAGATGCCGCGCCAGCAGCTGCACCAGCTTCACCACATACAGTTGCTTATAACGTGGGTTTATTTAGCCAATATATTTTCCGCGGTTTGGCACAAACTGGCGAAGAGTTGGCATTACAAGGCGGCGTCGATTATGCTCATGCTAGCGGTTTTTATGCCGGTGCTTGGGCCTCAAATATTAGCTGGTTGGAAGATGACGGTCTATATCAAAATTCAAGCTTAGAGCTTGATGTGTATGGTGGATACGCCAATACGTTTGGTGAGAGCGGTGTTGGTTACAACGTTGGCTTATTACAGTACATCTATCCTGGTGATAAACAGTCTGGTACTGGATATGATAAAGCTGAAACAACTGAGCTTTATGCATCATTAAGTTACAAATGGGCGCAAGCAAAGCTATCATACGGCTTAACAGATATTTTTGGTGTTAAAGACTCTGATGGTAGCTACTACGCAGAATTAAATGCAAATATTCCACTAGGTGAAACAGGCTTTACAGCAATTGCTCACGTTGGTTACCAAGATTTTGCTGGTTCAGCTAATAACAAATTAAGCTACACAGATTGGAAACTAGGCGTATCAAAATCTTTTGCTAACGCCGGAACAGTTGGTGCTTATTATACTGATACAGATTCAAGCAAAGGTGATAATTCAGCAGCTGGTTATGTAGATGGTTCTGGTACTTACTTGGGTGACAATGCATTTACCGCTTATGTGTCAAAGGCATTCTAAAAATTACTCATTTTTAATAGCATTTCAAGTGGTGGAGAGACAAAAAATTTGCTCCATCACTCAACATTAACAGTTATTTTTTCCATCTGGAGGCAATATGAAATTTGTATCCGCAATTATCAAGCCATTCAAGCTTGACGAGGTTCGCGAGGCTTTGTCCGCTATTGGCGTGCAAGGCATCACCGTCACTGAAGTAAAAGGTTTTGGTCGTCAAAAAGGCCACACTGAGTTGTATCGCGGTGCTGAATACGTGGTGGATTTTTTACCAAAAGTTAAATTAGAAGTCGCGATTGAAGACAGCATGTTAGACCGCGTGGTTGAAGCTATTGAGAAATCAGCCGCTACTGGCAAAATCGGTGATGGTAAGATTTTTGTCTTTAATCTAGAGCAAGTAACCCGTATTCGTACCGGTGAAACTGGCACTGAAGCACTATAAGGGGATGAAAATGAAAAAGTTAATTTCGATATTTGCTTTAATCGCCACACTGGGCATTGGCTTTAGCGCTAACACTTTTGCTGAAGATGCTACACCTGCGGTTGTCACTACTGAAGCAGCTCCAGCAGTTGATGCTGCACCAGTAGCCGCACCAGAAACAGCTGCACCAGTAGTTGAAGCAGCGCCAGCACCTGTACCAGATAAGGGTGACACTGCATGGCTAATTATGGCTACTGTGTTGGTAACACTGATGGTTATTCCAGGCTTGGCATTATTTTACGGCGGTTTAGTTCGCCAAAAAAATATGCTGTCTGTACTCATGCAAACTTTCATGATTTTCTCTCTCATGGGCGTGCTATGGGCTATTTATGGCTACAGCGTAGCGTTCACGGGCGGTAATCCATTCTTTGGTGGTTTAGGTAAAGCATTCTTGGCAGGCATTACACCTGACTCAGTTGGTGCTACTTTCAGCAAAGGTGTTGTGATTCCTGAGCTCGTATTTGTTGCGTTCCAATTAACTTTTGCTGCAATTACACCAGCATTGATCATTGGTGCTTTTGCTGAACGTATGAAGTTCTCAGCAATCTTGGCATTCATGGTGTTATGGTTCACATTTGCTTACTTGCCAATGGCTCACATGGTTTGGTATTGGGACGGTCCTGATGCAATTACTGATGCAGCTTCACTTGAAACCGTATTGGCTAATGCTGGTTGGTTATGGGCTAAAGGTGCACTAGACTTTGCTGGCGGTACTGTTGTACATATCAACGCTGGTGTTGCTGGTTTAGTTGGCGCGATCATGGTCGGCAAACGTATCGGTTACGGTAAAGAATCAATGGCGCCTCATAGCCTGACATTAACCATGGTTGGTGCAGCTTTACTATGGGTAGGTTGGTTTGGTTTTAATGCTGGCTCTAACCTTGAAGCTAACGGTTATGCAGCATTGGCACTTGTAAACACAATGATTGCAACTGGTGCAGCTACATTGTCATGGGCATTTGCTGAATGGTTGTTCAAAGGCAAGCCTTCTATGTTGGGTGCAGCTTCTGGTGCAGTGGCTGGTTTAGTGGCTATTACCCCAGCTTGTGGCTTCGTGGGCCCTATGGGTGCGATTGTCATCGGTCTGTTAGTTTCACCAATCTGCTACTTCTTTGTGGCTAAAGTGAAATATGCATTTGGTTACGATGATGCGCTTGATGTATTTGGTGTTCATGCAATTGGCGGTATCTTTGGTGCGTTTGCAACGGGTGTGTTTGTAAACCCAGCACTTGGTGGCATGGGCGTATATGACTACGTTGCTAATGCAGTAGGTGAATATAATTTTGCTGCACAAATGACTGCACAAGCATATGCCGTAGGTACAGCAATTATAGTTTCAGCAACAGTTTCATTCATAGCTTTCAAAATTGTAGATGTGTTAATCGGTCTACGTGTTACTGAAGAGTCTGAACGTGAAGGTTTAGATACAACAGAACATGGCGAACGTGCATATCACATGTAAATAACCAAACTTCAGTTGGTATATTTCATGGGAATGCCATGAACTGGTATCACATGTAAATAAGTTTTAAGTGAATAAAAACGGGCGCATCAGCGCCCGTTTTTATTGGTAGATATAACAATGCTTAAAAACGATATAATACGCATTTACGGTTTGAGATTAACGCATGGCACGCTTTCGCCCTCAGTCACACATCAATAATAAGGCAGTACAAAAACTCTGGCAATTTACACACAGGTTTGAGGCTTACGCACCATTAGTGATGATGTTCGTTATCGGGCTTATTGGATTCTCCGCGTCTCGTTTTGGTCTGGTGTTGTGGAAGTTTGATCGCGTCAATAGTACAGGGCAACTCGCTGCCATTTTTATACAAGGCGTTCGTGTTGATATTATTCAGCTGTGCTTGTTGAGCTTAATTCCGGTGCTATTAGTCCCCGTATTTTCCATCGCTAAATGGTGGCGTGGCTGGCAATGGTTTACTTATGTTTGGGTGACCTTAGCGATAGTGCTGCTGGTGTTTTTAGAGGTATCTACCCCGGGGTTTATTACAGAATATGACGTGCGCCCCAACCGTATTTTTGTCGAATACTTAAAGTACCCGCATGAAGTGGCCAGCATGTTGTGGGTTGGCTTTCGCATTCACATTTTTGCCGTCCTTAGCTTTGTTGCCCTTACGCATTATGTGATGCATGGTTTAATGAAGCCTTGGCTCAATGCCAAATCTGCATGGTCACTCAAAACAACACTCATTACCTGGCCGCTGATTTTTATTTTAGTGGCATTTGGCATCCGCTCTTCATTAGGACACCGTCCGGCTAACCCTGCGTTATTTGCGATTACCGCAGATAGTATGGTCAATAGTTTGGTGCTTAACTCTGGATATTCTGTTACTTACGCGACTTATACTTTGCTTAAAGAAACTAAATCCAGCGACATTTACGGCAAGATGCCGCGTGAAGACATACTCAAGATTACAGGTGCAAGCGAGGCTGATATCCCCACCTTAACTACGCTAAACCCTAGCCATCAACGTGAAAAACCACTTAACTTGGTGATTATTCTGCAAGAGAGTTTAGGCGCGACTTTTGTAGAGTCTTTAGGTGGCACGCCGGTGACGCCTAATATAGAAAGACTGAAAAACCAGGGCATTTGGTTTGAGCAACTTTATGCTACCGGCACGCGCTCTGTGCGTGGCATTGAAGCGGTCACCTCAGGTTTTCAGCCCACACCAGCCGACAGCACCGTTAAACTTTCAAAGTCGCAAAAGAACTTTTTCACGCTTGCTGCTTTGCTGGAAAAATTAGGCTACACCACAGAGTTTATTTACGGTGGTGAATCGCACTTTGACAATATGCGTGGCTTTTTTACCGGTAATGGGATCCAGCATATTGTGGATCAAAAAGATTATATCAACCCGGTATTTGAGGCTAGCTGGGGCGTTTCTGATGAAGATTTACTCAACAAAACGCATGAGCAACTTTTGGCGCACCACAAAACTGGCAAACCATTTTACACGTTAGCGTTTTCATCCTCTAATCACGCGCCATTTGAGTTTCCGGATGGTCGCATTGAGTTATACGAGCAACCCAAGGCCACCGATAACAATGCCGTAAAATATGCCGATTACGCAATTGGAGAGTTTTTCAAAAAAGCACAGCAAAGCGCATATTGGAAAGATACTGTATTTTTAATCGTGGCCGACCACGACATTCGCGTACGCGGTGAAACACTCGTCCCGATTGAGCGCTTTCACATTCCTGGCCTTATTTTAGGTGCTGATATTCAACCGCTGCGCTACACAGGGATTGCAAGCCAAATTGACTTACCTGTCACCTTGCTGTCGCTCATGGGCGTGCAAGCGCAACACCCCATGACCGGGCGTGATTTATCCAGCATAGCCCCTGACAGTTTTGGCCGTGCCATGATGCAATATAACGACAACTACGGCTGGATGCAGGAAAGCGAAGCGGGGAATCAAGTGGTGGTGCTACGTTCTGGTAAAGCGCCTGCGCACGGGATTTATGATGCAAAAACTAAACATTTAAGTGAAACACCCCCGCCTGCCAATGCGAAAGAGTTAGAGCAACGTACGCTCGCCAATGTATTGCTGCCAGATTTGCTTTATAACGAACAACGTTACCGGTTGCCTTAATCACCATGCTTCATTCAAAAAAACAGCCGAGCATGCTCACTTGGCCGATCATTCGTAAAGGTTTGGCTTATATTTTAAGCGGCAAACTTTACATCAAACACGGGCATTTGCCGCCTGCTAACCATGTGGTGCCAAACGATTTTATCGGTGTGTGCGTGGCCTCCGCCGCAGAGGCCGGTATGGATGATTATGTCATTGCGCAACTGGAGGCGCTAGGTATTAAACAAGTTCGGCTTGATTTTACCTATGGCGATTTAGAAAGCTTTAATGCGCGCTTTTTACAACGTTTAATTGCAGAACAATGTAACGTGACCTTGCATTTAGTGCAACCTTTCGCACATGCAAAAAACATGGAAAGCGCACACGAGCTCGCGATTTGGCAAGCCTTTGTAGATGCGGTACTCGCACGGTTTGGTGCAGGTGTCACGCGGATTGAAATCGGTACTACCATCAACCGCAAGCGCTGGGCAGGCTATACGGTGAATGGCTTTTTGCGCGCTTGGGAGGTTGCCTTCACCGCAACGCAACAACATAACATTCAGCTCGCCGGCCCTAATGTCACAGACTTTGAGCCTATTTACAACATTGGCATATTAGCGTTGCTTAAAGCTAAAAAGCAATTGCCCGCTGTGCACACCAATAATCTCTTTTCAGAGCGAGTATCAGAACCTGAACGCTTTGATCACCGCGTGTTTAAATATCGCTGGGCGACGATTCTAAAGTTTAACCTGATAAAAAAAGCGCGTTTGCTCAAAAAAATCAGCACGGACTTTGGTATCAAGCATTTCATCTCCCCCGTCGCATTTTGGGCTATTTATCGTATTCAGCGCTTACTACCTGATGGTGAGCAAAAACAAGCGGATTATGCCGCGCGCTACCTGTTGCTCAACGCCGCGTCGGGCGCACTAGATCAAGTATTTTGGGGTGCATTGATTTGCCATCGCGAAGGTTTGATTGATGACGGTTTAAATGATGCGCAATACCCTGCACTAGAACGTGTAACGCACTATGCAAGCGTTGATGGTGAACTAAAGAATTTTTGGCATCATGCCAGTTTCAATGCTTTGAAAACAGTCGCGAGTATGACGCAAGGCGCACGTTATCAAACCGCAATCTCAACAGCAAACGGTTTAGAAATTCACCACTTTCAAACCGCGCAACACGACATCCATGCGCTGTGGACGATTAACGGCAAAGTCGCTTTATTACAAGATATTTACGACTTGGCGGATATTGGGCAGGTCGAGGTCATTAACCGTGATGGCACTAGCCTCAACGCCATGCCCGACATTGTCAACGAATCCCCTATTTACTTACTGTGGCCTAAAAACCAGTTGGTTTCCATTAAAAGCAATCTCGCTTTAACCAAAGACCTCGCTATACACGCACACATTCAAGGCTTGCAATACTATCCATTTCGTCAAGCAGGCTGGTTTGGAATGATTTTAGCCAACAGTACAGCACAAGCAGCGTTGTTAAGCCAACAATTGCATCCTGACAACCTAAAGAGCCCGCAAAAAAATAATGCCTTGCGTCACGCGCGCAATGCTATTTGGGCGCTCACTGACCCACGCGACCCTTTAAGCCAAGTAACCGTAAAGCAGCCGGTAAAAATGTATCCGCACAAAGCGTTTTTGGATAAGTTTAAGCCCAGCAAAGCCAAGCGTAGCTGGAATGGCGCGCTAGAGCTTTTAAGGCGTGGTGTAAATACCGCGCACCCTGTTGCTTTTTTTGAACAAGAAAATGACAGCACACTTAAGCAGAATTTTTACATCTGTGATTATGTAAAAGCCGATTGTTCGGTAGGCGAAATGTTCGTACATTTTGCCAAAGGCAATAAAGAGTTTTACTTTACCAATAAAAACTGCGCTATTAGTGCAGAAGACACCTATGCGCAACTGGCAAACTACCTGCACGCTATGCACAAATCCGGCACATTTTTCAGGGATCTGTCTGGTGGCAACGTACTGGTACAACAGCTAGACAACAAACAGTTGTATTTTTCACTGATTGATACCGCACGCGCACGTTTTTATACGCACCCTACGCCGATTAAACACCGTATTTCTGATTTAGCACGTATTTGCAACAAGCTACATTGGGCAGGCCGCGAGCGTTTCATGGGCTTATATTTAGCTAATATTGGCAGAAAATTAACCTTCCAGTTAAAACTGGCCTTTTATTTATATGATTTTAAAGTCGCCTTCAAAAGAAAATTTGGAAGAAAAGGCATCAAAAACTTAATGAATAAATTTAAAAAGTAAAACCCAAAAGTCAACTCAATGCACTTCTAATGGTTTTCACTAGTCTGTTTTAATGACTAACGTCATGTTGCAAGTTTAAGTTAGCCGTATGATTCTATTCACGTAATGCAATTGCTATTTAGCAAAAGCGGTACGAATCAATCAACAAGGAGAATTACTATGTGGACAAAACCTGCTGCTACTGAAATGCGTTTCGGTTTCGAAGTGACAATGTACGTAATGAATAAATAGTTTTAAACAAGTAATTGCTTACGTATGATTAAGTACGTACACATAAAAAAGGGTGCAAGTTGCACCCTTTTTTATGTGTACGGAGTTGAGCGAATAAAAAGCTTGGATTTACTGTCATGGAGTGATTAGTAGCCCAATTTTTATTGGCGCCGGTTTTTAATCTGACTAGGACGCGAGCTGTCACTATAGCCACCAGTCTTGCCAGTCTGCTGAAGTAGAGCTAAAATAATCCAAAATAGCATCGATATATCATGAAAATCGCCCCACTCCCCAATAATGAAGCAGAGCGTTTAGCCGCGCTTAAAAAATATGACATTCTGGACACTGAGCCTGATGTTGCGCTAGATGCCATGGTTCAATTAGCTTCTTACATCTGCCAAACCCCAATTGCAGCCATTAGCTTGATTGATGAAAACCGCCAGTGGTTCAAGGCGATTGCAGGATTGGGCGCGAAGGAAACCCCTAGAGACGTTGCCTTCTGTGCGCATGCGATTCTTCAAGATGAAACCATGATTGTGCGTGATGCTCTTGACGATGAACGATTTTTTGATAATCCGCTAGTCACCTCTAATCCGGATATTCGCTTTTATGCCGGCGTGCCGCTCGCCGATGAAGAAGGCATGCACTTAGGTACCCTGTGTGTGATTGACCGTGTACCGCGCGACCTGAGTCAGGCGCAATTAGATGCCATCAAGGTATTGGCAAAAAACATTATGGCGCACCTAGAGTTGCGCGCCTCTCACAAACTGGCACGCAAGCACATCAATGACCTGCAAATATCGGCGATAATTTTTGATTCTGCCAGCGAGGCCATCGTCGTGACTGATGCCGACAACCTGATTGTGACGGTGAATCCGGCATTCACTAATATGACAGGCTACACTTATCACGATGTTGTTGGTAAAAACCCTGGCCTTTTAAGCTCAGGTAGGCAGAGCAAAGAGTTTTACCAAGTGATGTGGCAAAGTTTAAACATCACAGGTCACTGGGATGGAGAGTTATGGAATACACGAAAAAATGGGCAGGAGTATGCAGAATGGCTATCGATCAATGTTATTTTTAATGCCGATGGTAGCAAGCGTTTACATGTGGCTATTTTTTCTGACATTACCGATAAGAAGAAGGCGGATGAGCTTATCTGGAAGCAAGCCAACTATGACCATTTAACGCAGATGCCAAACCGCAGTTTGTTTCGTGATCGCCTAGAGCAGGAAATTAAAATGTCGCACCGGTTAAGTCAGTCTGCGGCGCTGCTCTTTATTGATCTTGATCATTTTAAAGCGGTGAATGACACCTTGGGGCATGATGCTGGTGACGTGCTACTAGTGCAAGCGGCAGACCGAATCAGCCAATGTGTGCGTGAAGCCGACACGGTTGCACGTATGGGCGGTGATGAATTTACCGTAATTTTGTCGCAGCTCGGCGATACCAAACACGCGGGCAGGGTCGCACAAAATATTATTGAACAGTTATCTCAACCCTTTATCATTAGCGGGGCTACGTTGAATATCTCCGCTAGTATTGGCATTGCCTTTTGCCCTCAAGATGGAAAAAGTGTGGAGCAGTTGTTAAAAAATGCGGACAAGTCGATGTATGCAGCAAAGGCTGCGGGGCGTGGGCGCTTTAATTATTTTACGGCAGATCCCGGTTAGCTGATTTTGCGTGCATAGCGTGTTACTGGCTATTTCGCGCAAGCAATAGCGCTGTTACAGAATGATAGATAACCGCTATTATTTTAGAGATTCGTTATCATTGAACATAAAAGTGTGAACTACGTAAGTTAACACAATCACTTCAGCACAAACTCTTTTGGCAACAATACCCAGATTTTACCTAGCTGCTTCATGGCTCCTGCCTTTGCGCCCGCGTCGGCCCCGGCGCCCCAAAAAAAGTCAGCCCGCACGCCGCCTTTAATGGCACCACCTGTATCTTGCGCCATCATTAGTCGTTTTAAAGGTTTATTGCTATTGGGTTCGGTAGTGGATAAAAATACCGGCGCGCCTAAGGGTACAAATTTAGGGTCAACCGCAACACTGCGCCCGCCTAAAATAGGCACACCAAGCGCACCTAGTGGACCTGGCAGGCCTACTGGCAGCTCCCTAAAGAATACATAACTTGGATTATTGTTGAGTAACTCACGTAATTTATCTAAATTATTACGGGCCCAGTTTTTAATGCCCTGCATGGAAGCCTGCGCCAGCGTCAACTCTCCACGCTCAATCAGCAAACGGCCGATTGAATTATAAGTATGACCATTTTGATTGGCATAACCCACATGCACTTGCTCGCCATTTTCTAGCTGCACCAAGCCTGAACCTTGAATTTGCAAGAAAAAAACATCAATAATGTCATCAATATAAATAAATTCTTGCCCTTTAACTGGAGAATCTTCGGTTTCTATTTCTGCTCGATTGTAATAAGGCACTAATTTATTACCGACTAATCGTCCGCGCACGCGTTTGAACTTTAACTCAGGAAATAACGTGTCTAGTTCAACCGTTATTAAATCACTAGGGCTTGCATATAGCGGGTAAGGGTATTGTGCAGACTGGGTGCGGCTGCCTTTTAACAGCGGCTGATAATAGCCTGTAATCAACCCATTATCTGAGCCATCAACATTGGTTGTTTTGTACACTGAAAAATACTGTTTAAGGTAAGCCTGTACTGCATTTTTACTGGGTTTGCTTGTTGTTTGATTATTTAACTGCACCGCAGCATTGCATGCTTTTTGCCACGTAGGTTTATTCACCAAGGTCGAGCAGCTTTGCATCCATGCCGGCCATACAAGACTCAAATTGTCTGTTTGCAAGCCGTCGATTTCTTCCCATTGCGCGGGCTTGAGCAGGCTGTAATCCGCAAGCTTGGCGAGCTCTTTGGTGGTGTCGGGTAGCTTTGGCTCGACCGGTTTTTCAGTATCGGCAATTTGAACCGGCGGCTTTTCAATGACGCAGTCACATTTGGCTAACGGTGGAGCAGGTGGTGGGATTGGTGTAGGGGATTTAATATTTTTATCTGCACATGCCACCATGGTCATGGTGATCAATATGAGTAAGGCATGCTGCGTAATTTTTTTCATAATTTTTAGTAAAACATTAGTCGCGAAGAGCCAAGGTAGCGCGTGATTTAAACGTTGCGTCTCATTAAAACATTTAGTTTAAAAAAATAATTGTCCACGAAATCCACTAACTACACGAACAAATTCAAACTCCCTATGCGGCTGAATATAAACCTGATTGATGGGCCGTATATTTAGTTTAAGTTGTCATTTTATTTTGCGACTGGAGCTGTATGTATTTGCCAGTTTAATGGCTTATTGTGGCTTATCATTTTTTTCTGGTTCGTGTTTTTAGTGGATCAAAGCCATTTTTCAGGGTTAGTGCAATACTCTAGGCATCACCAGAGAAAATGCTGGAATTACTACATCAAACTGCATGCCATCTTCTGCCACCATTTGATAAGTCCCCTGCATTTCACCCATCGGCGTGTTGATGAGCGTGCCACTGGTATATTCAAACTGCGCAGACGGTTTTAATAACGGTTGCGCACCCACTACACCTAAACCTTTTACTTCTTGTTGCTCTCCATTAGCTTCGGTGATTATCCAGTGCCGGCTAATTAACTGGGCGGCAACACTTCCTGTATTGGTAATGGTCACATGGTAAGCAAACGCGTAGCGATTGTGCTCAATATCTGATTGTTCGGCAATAAAGGTGACTTCTACCTTTACTGTACATTCGTAGTGTTTAGCGCTAGTCATGAGTGAACACCAGTAACGACACTACGCAATTAACCCGCTAGTCGGTGAGCTTGGGCTGGCAGAATAGAGTTTTTTAGGCATGCGTCCCGCTAAATAAGCATCACGTCCAGCCTCTACTGCTTTTTTCATCGCGCCCGCCATCAAAACAGGGTTACGCGCTGCGGCAATGGCAGTATTCATCAGCACGCCCTGACAACCCAGTTCCATGGCAATTGCCGCGTCTGATGCCGTGCCTACGCCAGCATCGACCAGCACTGGAATTTTGGCATTTTCAATGATAATTTGCAGATTCCACGGGTTTAAAATACCCATACCAGAGCCAATTAAAGACGCTAACGGCATCACCGCGCAACAGCCAATGTCTTCCAATTGCTTAGCGATAATAGGGTCATCAGAGCAATATACCATGACATCAAAACCATCTTTTACCAAGGTTTTTGCGGCGGCAATGGTTTCAATCATATTAGGATAGAGCGTATTCGGGTCTCCCAGCACTTCTAATTTCACTAATTTGTGGCCATCTAACAGCTCGCGCGCCAGGCGCAGGGTGCGCACTGCATCATCGGCCGAATAGCAGCCTGCGGTATTCGGTAAATAGGTGAATTGCTCTGGCGGTAAAAAATCTAATAATGACGGCTCGCCCGCAGTTTGCCCGATATTGGTGCGGCGAATGGCTACCGTAACAATTTCAGCGCCACTGGCATCAATCGCGGCGCGCGTTTGGGCAAAGTCTGCGTACTTTCCCGTGCCTACCAATAAACGTGAGCGATAGGTTTTATCTGCAATTTTTAATAAGTCTGACAACTGTTATATCCTTTATTTACTTTATGCTAACTTTAGACGCTTATTTTAAGTGAAGGTTTAGCCGCCACCGACCGCACCAACAATCTCCAGTTGATCACCATCGGCCAGCAGTATAGCTTCAAACTGGCTGCGCGGAACAATCTCACCATTAAGCTCAATGGCTAAACGCTTGCCGCCTAGATCCAGATTTAGAACAAGATTAGCCACATTAAAGCTAGCGGCTTCGAAGCTACGTGGTTTTCCATTGATAGTAAGTTGCATGTTGATTGGTAGTCATTAAGTCAGCGGAACTAACCTAGATAGCGCAATAATCCGCGTGATTCAAATAGATTAGAAAACAACATTTTACGAAAATAATAGGGTGCTTAGCAAACCTTATATCGATTATTTGCACATCACCAAGGACTACTTATCCTCCAAAAATCATGAATGCCGTTGTACAATATCTTAAGTTTCGTATTTTGAAAATCAATTCAGAAAGCTCATCATGAACATTCAAAGCCACATTTCAGACCTTAACACACCCACAGGCGTCATGCGCACTTATATCCACCGTCCGGTTGGCAATGGTAAATATCCAACTATTTTGTTTTATTCTGAAATTTTTCAACAAACAGGGCCAATTGAGCGTGCTGCCAAACTAATTGCCAGCCATGGTTATGTTGTATTGGTGCCTGAAGTGTTTCACGAACTTAATCCGATTGGTACCATATTAGGTTATGACGATGCGGGGCGTGACAAAGGCAATGCAGACAAGGCAGCGAAAGACGTGCAAGGCTATGACACTGACAACGCGGCACTCATCGCTTATGCAAAACAACAAGCTTGGTATAACGGCAACATAGGCGCGATGGGTTTTTGTATAGGCGGTCATCTGGCGTTTCGTGCTGCACTGCAAGCCGATGTTAAAGGCACGGCTTGTTTTTATGCAACCGACCTGCATTCACAAGCTATCCCTAATAAACCTGGCCAGCACAGTATGGATAAGCTTCAGGATATTACAGGTGAGCTACTGATGATTTGGGGTAAGCAAGACCCACATATTCCAGCAACAGGGCGTGCTGAGGTTTATAAAAAACTAGGCGATGCAAACCTGACGTTTACTTGGCATGAGTTTAATGCGCAGCATGCTTTTATGCGTGACGAAGGTGAGCGATATGATGCGCAAACCGCGATGATTGGTTATCAGCTTGCGCTGAACTTGTTTAGCCGCACCCTACATCAGTAACACCAAGGCATCAGTAACACTCGGCTATCAACAGCGCTAAGCTTTACAATTGACACTCAAGCGGTTTTGATCCGCATAAAATACAAAAGCCCGCTATCGCGGGCTTTTGTATTTTTAACAGATTAACTTAACTTTAGCTTGGCTTACACTTCTAGCTGAGGACGGCCAGCTTCTGGCCAGTCCAAGTGGTAGAACTGGCCACGTGGCTGATCTTTACGCTCATAGGTGTGTGCGCCAAAGTAGTCACGTTGACCTTGTAGTAAGTTTGCAGGTAAATCTGCGCTACGGTAGCCATCGTAATAAGCCATTGCGGCAGCAAAGCCCTGTGCTGGAATACCATTAGTGACTGCCAAGGCAATCACTTTACGCCAGCCTGCTTGACCGTCGTTCATTGCTTGCGTGAAGTATGGATCTAACATCAAGTTTTTCAAACGTGAGTTTAACGCATAAGCATCTGTGATTTTTTGTAAGAAACGTGCACGGATGATACAACCACCGCGCCAGATTTGTGCAATCTCACCGAAGTTCAATTTCCAGTTGTAAGCTACTTGCGCTTTATCAATCAGTTGGAAGCCTTGTGCGTAAGCGCATATTTTTGAGCAATACAATGCATTTTTAATCGCTTCAATAATGGCAGCTTTGTCGGTTTCAACTTTAATGGTCGGGCCTTTTAAGATTTTGCTGGCTTCAACACGCTCTTCTTTTAAGCTTGATAATGCACGTGCATAAACCGCAGCGGCAATCGCATTGGCTGGTGCGCCAAGTTCAAGCGCGTTAGCTGCAGTCCACTGACCTGTACCTTTTTGACCGGCGGTATCTAAAATTTGATCTACCAGAAAGCCTTTAGTCATTGGATCTTTTTGTTGCAGAATATCGGCAGTAATTTCAATCAGGAAGCTTGATAGTTCGCCTTTATTCCATTCTTCAAACACTTTGCCAATTTCGTCCGCTGGCATGCCAAGCAAGTTTTTCATTAACCAGTAAGCTTCGCAAATCAATTGCATGTCAATGTATTCAATACCGTTATGCACCATTTTCACGTAGTGGCCAGCACCATCTGGGCCAATATATTCAGCACAAGAAAAGCCACCGACAACTGGCTTGCCTGGTTTGCCGCCTTCTAACGGCTCACCAGTCACAGCGTCAACTTTGGCTGCGATGTCGCGCCAGATTGGCTCTAGGCTTGCCCATGCTTTACGGGTGCCAGATGGCATGAGAGATGGGCCAAAACGTGCACCTGTTTCACCGCCTGAAACACCTGAACCGATAAATTCAATACCTTTAGCTGCAAGTTCTTTTTCGCGACGAATAGTATCTGTCCACAATGAGTTGCCGCCATCAATAATGATGTCACCTTGCTCAAGGAAGGGTAACAAAGCGTTAATGGTAACGTCAGTTGCACTGCCGGCTTTAACTAGCAATACAATTTTGCGTGGGCGTTTAATACTTAATACAAAAGAAGCTAAATCTGTATGCCCGACTACATTGGCATGTGAAGGCTCATTCTTTTTGCATTCTTCAATAAAATTAGTTGTTTTTTTAGGGTCGCGGTTATAAACCGCAATCGTGTAACCATGATCGGCAATATTCAAGGCTAAATTCTGGCCCATGACAGCTAGGCCAACTAGGCCAATATCAGCATTTCTTGTAGTCATTTATCTTCTCTTTTGGAGTTGTTTAATGGAAAGGGTGTTTTTGTGGGTAAGATTATAAAACTATTTGACAGTCTTAATTGCAGAATTTTAAGGTAGGTGCCTTATTTATTTGGTAATTTTTTCAGGCAACAAAAAAGCTTGACCCAAATCAAGGGTCTTGGTGTTGGTATTATTGCAACGCAAACCATTTAGTAGTCGCTACTTCTGCCCGTTGAATATCCTTGAGGAATATCATTTTGCCACTCACCGCAATCCGCACAGCGATGATCGTGCATGGTGGGGCTGAGCTCTAAATGTGCGCTACCGCAAAATTTACACTGCGCGCCCTGTAGCTCTGGCGTTTTGTGGTGATTTTCGTGGTGCTCTTTAGCCACTTTTGTGCTACCTAATCCGTATTTATTGTCCATGGCTGACTCCATTGTGAACATAAGGTTGGGTTGTTTAAGTTACGCTTTTTTTGTGATATCAGCAATGTTTTTAGTGGCTAATTTAAGGTTACAAGATTGTATATGCTTAGGGGTGGTGAATCAGGTTTTTTCGTATATTTTGCTTATCCCGCCATGTGGTTAAGGCCGAGGCTGTTATTAACGACATGCGTTATGCGTTGCAGTTTCTTTATAATAAACCTTGCGTCCAGCTTGCGTCCGGCTGGTAGGTTTCCACCCAAGCCTGCACCTCATGGGCTGGCATTGGACGCGCAATGCCGTAGCCTTGCACTACAGAGCAACCCATGCGTAGCAGCCATACACCTTGCTCAGAAGTTTCCACGCCTTCGGCTACGACCTTACGTTTAAAGTCACGGCTCAAACTAATGACACCGGCCACTACCGCTAGGTCATCGGCGTCTAGTAGCATATCGCGTACAAATGACTGGTCAATTTTAATGACTGCAACTGGCAGTCGGCGTAGATAAGTCAATGAAGAATACCCCACACCAAAATCATCTAAAGCAAAACTCACGCCTAGAAGTTTACATTGATTGATGGTGTGCGCTACGCCTGCCACATCTTCAATCGCTGCGGTTTCTGTGATTTCGAGCTCGAGTTTTTTGGGTGTTACTTCAGGAAACTCTGCCAATAACAAAGCAAGCCGCTCTGCAAAATTAGCCTGTACCATGTGCTGGGCAGCGATATTGACGCTCACTTGGAAATCAAGGCCTGCGTTCTGCCAAATCACCATTTGACGTAAAGCGTCCCTAATCACCCACTCCCCCAACGGGATTGAAAAATCCGTATTTTCAACAATCGGTAAAAATGTAATGGGTGGGCGCAGGCCTTGTTCCGGGTGTTGCCAGCGAATGAGGGCTTCCATGCCAACAACCTTGCCTTCACGCAAATCAACTTTGGGTTGATAAAATAAACGAAACTCGCCATTAGGTAGCGCGGCTTCTATTCTTTCGCGGTCTTGGCGTAAGCCACGGAACTCTCTATCATGATCAGCATCGAAAAGCTGAATGCGACTGCCTCCGCTCACTTTAGCTTGATACATGGCGTGGTCGGCGTGGCGTAGTAAGGTGTCGGGTGCATTATTATCAGCAGGAAAAACTGTATAGCCAATACTTGAAGAAATGCTGACTTTCTCTCCCGCGATGTCATAGGGCATTTTTATTGTACTGAGTAGGCGATCTAGTATTTGTTCACATTCACCGATGTCATTTAAGCCACACAGCAACACGGCAAACTCGTCGCCACCAAGTCGCGCCACAGTATCGCCATCACGCAAACACACGCTCATGCGCACGGCTAATTGCACCAGTAAATAATCACCCGCTTCGTGACCTAACGTATCATTGACAGGTTTAAACCCATCAAGGTCAAGGCAGCAAACCGCAAGCACCTCACCAGAGCGCTCGGAGCGCGCCAGTGCCTGTTGCAGACGGTCGGCCAGCAGAGCCCGGTTAGGTAACTGCGTGAGCGGATCATGATAGGCCATGCGTTCTAAATTCTGCTGCTGCTCTTTAGATTCGGTGATGTCTGAAAACAAACCGACATAATTCGTGATATTTTGTGATTCATCACGCACGGTAAAAATATCAAGCCAAGCAGCATACACTTGACCATCCACTCGGCGGTTCCATGTTTCCCCGCGCCACTCACCGTCGGAGGCGGAGACCTGCCATAACTGCTCAAGCAAGCTTGGGTCATAAGTACAAAACCCCAAGTCCTGTGGCGTATGCCCCATGGCATCAGCATGCAAATAACGTGTAATCTCGCTAAAAGCCGGATTAACCTCAATAATACGTGCCTCTGCATCCGTAATAAAAATACCATCGTGCGCATGATCAAACACACTGGCAGACAAGCTCATGCGATCCGCATTATTACGCAGGGCTTGCATGGTCTGGCGCAATTTAGTGCGCATTTCCAGTACGTTGGCCATTAAGGTGTTTGGTTTTGCGGCTAATTCATCCTGATTTAAATCTCCAGCAGCAATCCGCTGCACAACCTCAATTGCCAACTCAGGGTCGCCGCCAATCGGGTCTAGAATCAAGTGGCGCAATTGCCATAAAATAATGGCAATCAGCAAAGCGCCAAGCAATGTGCCGGCAATAATAATAAACCAGGAATTAGCCAAGCCAACGGCACGCGCCTCATTTAATGGATAGGTGACTACAACCTTAAACCCCCATTTTGGGATATCTTCGGTAACAAATATCCAGTTATCTGGTCGCGCTTGAAGTAGGTTGGCGGCTTTATTTTGGTTGGTATGCGAGGAAAGAAAGCGTATTTTATTAGACTCGTCCAGTACTGCCGTGAATCCGGTTTTGAGTTGACGCATATTTTCTACAGTGTCGCGTAGCACTTTCATGTCAACTTTATAGCCAACATAAAAGGCGCCGATGACTTGTTTTTTTGCATCAAACAGTGGGTCGTAGCGGGTAATGTAAGGCTCGCCTAATATATTTACAATCCCACTAAACGTTTGACCGTTGCGCAACGCAACAATCACTTTACCATCAGGGTTGAGTAAGGTGCCTACGGCGCGCAACCCATTTTCTTGCTTAACGTTGGTGGCAATGCGTACAAAATTATCACCTGATTTTACAAAAAAAGTTGCCGTACCTCCAAGCAGGTCGCTTACACCATCCACTAAAGAGATGCTGTTCGCGAGTGAGACCTCCCCCATCTTGAGATTGGGGACCAACCCTCCATCGACACTGACCGATCCGTCAATAGCCGGCTTCCCTAAAGCGTCGCTACGTTGTTTTAGCAAATTTGAAGCGGCATTGGCTTGCTCGCTCACCAGTTCATCCGTTACATTAAGTAAACGTAACAACGTCAGCGCCTGCTGGCGAGCATTGGTTTGGATGATATCTAAGTGCTGAGCAGTTTGTTGCCCAGTTAATATAAAAGGGGCCGCCGCTAACAAAACTAGCACGGGCAACAGAAAACGCCAGATTGTAGAAATCTTTTTTTGCATGTTAGAAATAGGGTGTAACAAGACTAAGTTGGAAGTTATCCTACCATAAATTAGCCATAATTAAGGCCGTGATTAGGTTAGCTTAAACTGACTATTTATCTTGTTGAGGTAACTTTGTTCGAGAGTTTTATTTTTTTAATTGTGGTTTACACGCAGTATATGCGATTTTTTCGCCATCATTCAAGGTTGTTGCATCGCCGTTAATCTCTAAAGCAATAATGCCGCTGGTAAATCGGTTACTGCCATCGCCGGCTTTAGTTAAATTCACTTCATGCGTTGGGTAAATCAGCCAGGCATCATTACCATTATTTAACATGCGTACATAAAAATGCTTATTACCTTCACAAATATATTCCGTGGCATTGGCTGGCGTGCGTGATTGCTCTTTGCTGTCTGACCCAAACGGGTTGGATAGGCTAATTGAGCTACATGCGGGCAATACGGCAAATAAAGCCAGTGCCAGCCATAATGTTTTTAATCGGGTGGTCATCATTACAGGCCTTTAAAGTTGAAAAATAAGGGTTACATTTTGCCATGTTTAAGCCAGGTGCGCTTAAAATTACTGATGCCCCGCACGACTCAGCCTATCTAACACCGCGGTCCATTCTGGGGTATGCGGCGGCAACTCTACTAATAGGCAATCCACTTGCATTGCATCCAGACTGTGGAGCGTGCTATATAACTGCTCGGCAACTTTATCGGGCTGATCGGGCAAGGTCATTGCCGTGCAGTTAGGAACATCGCCGTTGCCTATCAGCATTGCAGCGCAAGTTACCCGCGCCTTGGCAAAAGTTTTGCAGGCTTGATTGAGCGACACTCTATCGTTAAATAGCCGTAGTGGCGTGCGCGGTGAATAATGCAAAGCATGCTGCCCCGGTACTTTTGGCATGGTTTGGTTAAGATCAATATTGATACCACCTGCGGCTTCATCGCTAGCGGTCACATTAGCCAGCTCAACATTCGCTATGTTGGCAATCGCTTCTTGACTAATCATGCCGGGGCGCAGTAATTGCCATTGCCCATTAGCTGCAACGCTAACAATGGTGGATTCAATCCCTACATTGCATGCACCACCATCTAACACCGGTATTGCTTTGCCTAGGCCGGCTTCTACATGCTGGGCGGTGGTTGGGCTTAACTGCGTAAATAAATTGGCAGAAGGCGCTGCAACACTTAAGCCGCTCTGTTTAAGCAAAGCAAGGGCTAACGGGTGGTTAGGCACACGTAGCGCTACCGTAGACTCATCGCCACGCACCACGCGGGATACATGGTTTTTTGCCGGCAATACTAATGTTAGCGGGCCTGGCCAAAAGGCTTTTGCAAGCCTGATTGCAACCTCAGGGAACACCGTCACCCAATCGTTCACCTGGCTGATATCGCCAATATGCACAATCAATGGATGGTCAGCCGGACGTTGCTTAATGGCGAATATTTTTTTTAACGCCGTATCATTGGTTGCATCTGCCGCCAAGCCATAGACGGTTTCGGTAGGAATCGCCACCACTTCACCTTGTTTGAGTTTGGCAATGGCCTGTTCTAAGCTGACGCGCATGATGTTTTGATTAAGGCTGAAAATGACATTTTACTACTTTAACCGTCCAAGTTATTCAAATTGAAAATTTCAGGTTTGTAGCATCATGCGCTAAAATGCCTTTTTTAAAAGGAACACACATGACTCAAATCACAGTAGAAAATAATCCAAGCCAGCAACGTTTAGAAGCATTAGCAGTTACTAAATGGCCGACTTGGCAAAAAGAGGTTTCTGTTTTTCCATGGACTTTCCCTGAGCAAGAGATTGCTTATATTTTAGAAGGCGAATGTGTGATTACACCCACTGGCGGCGCCCCCGTGACTTTTGGCAAAGGTGATTTAGTGACCTTTCCAGCCGGCATGACTGCAAGCTGGGAAGTAAAGCAACCGCTACATAAACATTACCAGCTAGATGGTTCTAAGCTTTGTCAAATATATCGCCGCATTAAACTGGCGTTAAAGCTATAACAAAATTTATCACCCGGCTTTTCGAAACGTTAAATTAATTCGATATTCGCCAAAAGCCGGGTGATGACTCACCTTAAGTGGCAACACGCCGTGATAACGCAGGCGTGACACACCACCCCACACCAGCACGTCACCATGATCAAGCGGCAACTTCACGACTTTATCCGTCCTTGCAAAACAGCCCAACTGAAACACCGCAGAAACCCCTAATGAAACCGAAACAATCGGCTGGGTAAAATCTCGTTCGTCTTTATCTTGATGCAAACTCATGCGCGCACCAACCTGGTAACGGTTGATTAAGCAGGCATCCGGCATAAACTCGCGATAACCAGTCAGCGCCGTCGCCGAGCGTGCCAGCGCCATAAAACTTGCCGGCATTGGAGGCCAAGGCTTACCCGTTATAGGGTCTTGTGCATCATAGCGGTAGCCTGTTTTATCTGTCACCCAGCCTAATTCCCCACAATTGGTCATGGCAACCGACATGGTAAAGCCACCTGGTGTGACCATATGGCGAAATGGTGCAAGCGCTATCACAGTGTGCAAATCTTCAAGCATCGCTGTCTGCTCGCGTAGAGCGAACCCTCTTAGTAATACCGTGCCATCAGCCAGTTTTAAGGATTGAGGTGCATCTGTTTTATCAAACAAGTCCATGGTTATTTCCTGATGCTTAACTAGCCCCTGTTATTCACTTTAAGGGGGTCGCAATTTTTCGATACTTGCCAAAATATACACGCATATTTTTGGGCTTGAATTTGCACTTTAGTTTTAACTGCGATTGTTTATAATCAACCAATGCATACACAATATCAGCCAATATTGCAGTTTCTAAGTTCAATCGACCATGATTGGGCAAAGTTAGTTGCGACTGTTGGCGAGTGCAAATTTCAAACAAAACCTGAACGCGAACCTTATGAAGCCCTAGTACGTGCCGTAGCTTATCAGCAATTGAGCACCAAGGCTGGCGATACCATTCTGGGCAAATTTATTCGTCAGTTTGGTGCATTTCCCACGCCACCACAACTCATTGCCGCTGAATTTGACACTCTGCGCGCTGTGGGGTTTTCTGGCAGAAAAATTGAAACGCTTAAAGCAATTGCCGCAGGGGCCGTGAGCGGCTTGGTACCATCGCGTGAGATTGCCGACAATATGAGCAATGATGCGCTGATTGAGCGCCTGATCACGCTCAAAGGCATTGGGCAATGGACGGTAGAAATGATGCTGATATTTACCTTGGCGCGCATGGATATACTGCCCGCTGATGATTTTGGCATCGCGGATGGCTACAGGCGACTAAAAAAGCTGGATGCTGCCCCTAAGCGCAAGAAAATGGCTGAAATCGGCAAAGCGTGGAGCCCTTATCGCACCATTGCCAGCTGGTATTTGTGGCGCGTACCAAAAGTATAAGCGGGCTTGTTCAGTGCGTTAATCTGAAATCCAGTTCAGTGACCTTACATGGTAATAGGCCGTTGCCATCAATAAAAAACGAGCGAAAAGTGATAAAAATCGCCATAAAACCTTTCATACTAGGGCATCTTATAGTCAATATTGCTTTAAAATTAACGCTTCGTAAAAGTTCGGTGCTATTTTTCTGATGTAGTATTTCAAAGTGAATGATCATCTATTAACGGTTGTAGCCAAGTCAGAGAAATGGAAAGCGGCGTGATCAAATTAAATCAATTAAGCTGGAACAAACTTGGTCTTTTCCCCTTAGCGCTACTGTTGCTCAGTAACGCTGCTAACGGTGGAGAAGACATAGAAAATGCGCAAAAACGTATTCTAGAACTTGAGCGGCAAATGCAGCATATGGCCGAGCAGTTGAAAATGGTGCAGGATCAGTTAGCGCGTAGCAAGGACGATGCTACGCCAGCAACAGCAACTACAGCGAGCAATCGCCCAAGCGGAAGCCCGGTAGAGGCCACCTTTAAGAATGGGCTGGTGTTGCGTGATGCAACAGATGAATGGTCGTTACGTTTATATGCACGCACTCAGCTCGATTACCGACACTTTTCGCCTGATGATTTTTCTGCTGATACATTTAGTCTCCGTCGCGCGCGTCTTGGTACGATCGCGACTTTTTTGGATGATTTCAGCATGCGTATAGAGGCTGAGTATTCTGATACGACTGCAAAACTGAATGATGCTTGGTTAGACTACACGCATTTTAAAGGCGCTATGCTGAGAGTTGGCCAGTTTTATACCATGCATGGTCTTGAGCGCTCGCAAGGGGCAATGGATATTAATTTTATGGAAAGAGCATTGAGTGATAACTTGTTGGGCTCGGTGTATGAGCGTGGTGTAATGCTTCATGGATCGCCACTGAAAGGCCTACATTACAACCTGACTTACATGAATGGTAGTGGGCAGAATGCTGATGAATCATCGTCACATGTGAGATCAGACAGCAAGGATTGGTCGTTGCGGACTACGGGCAATTTAGCGCAATGGGCCGGTTGGCAGGATAGCGTTATTCATGTTGGCGGCACCTATGTAAGCGGCAAACAAGCGGCAGACTCCCCTGTACCAACATTGCGCACCGAAGGCCGCGGCGTAAAATTTTTCTCAACGACAAATAGTGACAAATTTACAACGAAAGTTGACCGAACCATCACCGCATTTGAAACGGCATTGGCACATGGGCCAGTCAAGCTTCAAAGTGAATATATGCATGCAAATTTTGATGGCGTGGGCTTTGATCGCGACATGTCTGCATGGTATGCCAGCCTGCAATGGTTGGTAACGGGTGAGCAGTACGCTAGCGTGTATAAAAATGGCGCCTTTGGTGCCATAGCGCCAACCAATGATTTCCGTTATGGCAATGGTGGCTGGGGTGCGCTGGAGCTTGGAATGCGTTATACCCGTTTTGATGCCTCTGATTTTAATGCAGTGCTGGTTAACCAAGCGCAATACACAGACGGTGCCGACGCTTGGACGTTGGGCGCAAAGTGGATGCCTAACACCCATGCTCAGCTACAGCTCAATTATGTGCGTACTGCTTTCGACTCACCTATTACTCTATAATGGTAAAAAGAATAATAATGAAGATGCGATCAATATACGCATGCAGTATGATTTTTAGTCAAATGCATTGCATTGAGGAGATCTGAATGTTGAGAAGTGGCTGGCGTTATGCACTGTTGCTGTTGATGCTGGTTGGTTGCAGCAAAGCTGAAGAAAAAGCTTACGCGCCCAGCTTTAGTGAGTTCAGCAACGGTCAGACCAAAGAATATATCATCGGCGTTCATCCCTTGCATAATCCACAGCGGCTGATGGAATTGTATGGTCCCATCATCGAATACATTAATGTCAATATGCCGGAGGCGCATTTCAGGCTTGAGGCTTCACGCAATTACGAGGAGTTTGACAAAAAGTTATACAGTGGCTATTTCGATTTTGCCATGCCAAATCCTTACCAAACTGTACGCTCACTTAAGCATGGCTATCGAATTTTTGCCAAGATGGGCAATGATGAAGACTTTCGTGGCATTATTTTAGTGCGCAAAGATAGCAAAATCCATGAAGTCACCGACCTTAAAGGTGAGGCCGTTTCGTACCCGGCGCCAACCGCGCTGGCAGCCACCATGATGCCGCAGTATTATCTGCATACGCATGGCATTAACGTCAACACGGACATTGAAAACCGTTATGTAGGCTCGCAAGAATCCTCTATTTTAAGCGTATTGCGTGGTCATGTGGTGGCGGGTGCTACTTGGCCTGTTCCGTGGAAGGCGTTTAGTGCTGAGTATCCTAAGCAGGCTAGCCAACTGGAAGTAAAATGGCAAACCGAACCTTTGCAAAATAATGGCTGGGTCGTGCGTTACGATGTAGCCGCGCCCATCGCAAATAAATTCCAGGTACTTCTTTTTGATCTGAACAAGAGTGAAGACGGGCGGCACATACTGCAGCGTCTGGCAATTACTAATTTTGAGCCCGCTACGGATGAAACTTATCAGCCAGTACTGGATTTTCTGGATGCTTTTTCAAAGCAGGTGCGAAAGGTTGAGTGGTGAAACCCTTGCATTTTTTTGTGAAGTGGCTCCGGCACGCAAAGTCTTACTGGGGTCATTCTATTAGGCGGCAACTCGTGCTGTCGTTCAGTTTACTGTCGCTGTTACTCACTGCAAGCTTTAGCTATTTGATGTTTACACACCAGCGTGATTTTCTTTACACGACTGAAACTAATCGCACCGTAAGATTAGCCAATGTGCTGGCTTCCAGTAGTGCTTCATGGGTGCTGGCGAATGACCTAGCCGGCTTGCAAGAAGTCATCCTTGGCTTTTCAGGTACGCAAGACCTGAAATTTGCGAATGTGCTGTCAATGCGCGGTGAAGTATTAGGTTCCACAAACCCAAATCATATTGGACGTTTTACTACAGACCCAATAAGTCGGAATTTACTGACATCTCCCGCACAGCAAAAAGTTTTAATTGATCAATCCTCATTGCTGGATATAGCCGTGCCGATTATGGCGGGCGAGCGTCACATCGGCTGGGCAAGGGTTGAAATGACGCGCGCTTCATCAAATGCCAACCTATGGCTACTCGGATTGTCTGGTTTTAGCTTTTCTCTGCTCGCCGTGGTTGCGGCTTTTCTTGTAGCAACCTGGCTTGCTAGGAGGCTAACGCGCAACTTGTATCATTTGATGAAGGTTACCAACGCCATTGAGCAAGGTCGGCATGATGTGCGCTCAACAATCTCTAATAAGGATGAAGTTGGAAAATTAGCGCATGGCTTTAACCGCATGGTAGATGCACTCAGTGATTCTGAGCTAAAACTAGGGCGCCTTAATCAGTTTTATGCAGCATGGGCAGAATGTTCCGAGATTATTGTACGAGAAAATAACGAACAAATACTGCTCAACAGCATTTGCCAGATACTCGCTAATCGCGTGCCATTTGAACTAGTTTGGATTGGGGTGCCGGATCAGGATGGATGGCTTTACCCAATTGCATCCGGTGGTGCTGGCTTGGATTATTTATCGGAGATTAAAGTATCAATCGATGCTGAAATCGAAGAGGGCAAGGGGCCGTTGGGCACAACGATACGTGAGGGCATGCCGAACATAGTGAACGATTTCTTGAATGATAAAAAACAAGCCTACTGGGTGCCACTTGCCACTAAATTCAATTATCACTCTGTCGCGGCATTTCCTATTTTTAAGCAAGGGCGCCCTTATGGCGGTATTGCCGTCTATTCTGCCGAGCTTAATTTTTTCAATGCTGAATTGATCACACTAATCAACGGCCTTGCCGATGATATTAGCTTTGCCTTAACCAAGCTAGAACTTGAACGCCAAAAACTGGCTGATGTTATTAAACTTGAGCAGGCGGCTCAGGTGTTTGAACACAGCAAAGAAGGTATCCTAGTGACCGATGCCAATAAAAAAATCACCTCTGTTAACAAAAGTTTTACTGAAATTACCGGATTTACGCCCGAAGAGGCCATTGGCCAGAATCCCCGCCTGTTAGCTTCAGGCCGCCATGATGCCGCTTTCTTTAAGCAAGTCTGGGAGGCGCTCGCCACAACCGGTAGCTGGCAGGGTGAACTGTGGAATCGCCGTAAGAGTGGTGAAATTTACCCGGAGTCGCTCACCATTATCAGTGTTAAAGGAGATACCGGTGCAGTCATCAATTACATTGGTATATTTGGTGACATTTCTGAACGTAAGCTTGCTGAAGAGCGTATTCAACAACTCGCGCATTACGATGTGCTCACCGGCTTGCCTAATCGCTTGTTATTCAGCGACCGTCTTGAGCAATCGCTTATCAATGCACAGCGGAATCAATCCAAAGTCGCGCTATTGTTTTTGGATCTCGACCGCTTTAAACAAATTAACGATACATTAGGGCACGATATTGGCGATGCGCTACTGAAAATGGTGGCGCAACGCCTGATAAGTTGCGTGCGTGAACAGGATACGCTATCAAGGCAGGGCGGTGACGAGTTTATAGCGGTTCTGCCAGATGCAGACATCGCAGGTGCCGAACTGGTGGCGGCTAAAATGTTAGATGCCATCATTCAACCGTACTTGATTAACCAGCATGAGTTTCGCATATCATCGAGCATCGGCATTGCGGTTTACCCTGATCAAGCACAGGATGCTGAGTCGCTCATTAAGTATGCCGACGTAGCCATGTATCAGGCCAAAGATAGCGGTCGCAACAAATACCTGCGCTTTGACCCTAGCATGAATGCCAGCTCGCATGAACGTTTGCAACTTGAAAATGGCTTGCGTACCGCTGTGGATCGCCAAGAGCTACGTCTTTACTATCAGCCGCAGATAGACCTGATTGATGGTCGCATTATCGGCTGCGAGGCGCTGGTGCGATGGCAACATCCCGAGTTAGGAATGATATCGCCAGCCACATTCATCCCTTTAGCGGAGGAAACCGGTTTGATTATGCCAATCAGTGATTGGGTATTAGAGGAAGCATTGCGGCAAGCGCGTGTCTGGCGCGATGCCGGGCTACCTGAAATCACGGTGGCCGTTAATCTTTCAGCCTTGCAGTTCCGTCAACGCATTTTAAATGAGCAGGTTGGTGCCTTACTCAAAAAATATAAGCTACCGCCGCACGTGCTTGATCTGGAGCTCACCGAAAGCATTCTGATGCAAGGCATAGATAGCGCGTTATCTATGCTGCATGAGCTAAGTATCATGGGTGTTGGGCTTTCAATTGATGACTTTGGTACTGGCTATTCTTCGCTGTCTTACCTCAAGCGCTTCCCGATTCAAAAGTTAAAAATTGACCAATCTTTTGTGCGTGACATCACCACCGACAGCAATGATGCCACCATGGTTAAAACGATCATTTTAATGGCACATAGTCTTAGGTTGCATGTGATTGCCGAAGGCGTAGAAACCGAAGCGCAGGCGGACTTTCTACGTGCGTCGGGTTGTGAGCAGGCGCAAGGCTATTTTTTCGGTCGCCCCGTAGCCGCGGATGAATTCACTAAACTTTTACAATCAAAACTTTAGCAGATGAAACTTAGTGACATTGCCATGCTTTATGTTGCAACGCTAAGTGTTGTAACACTAACAACGCCTCATGCACATGCTGGAGCAATTGACTCTGCCGCTATTGTTTCCGCGCATAACAAATTGCGCACAGAAGTAGGCGTAACTAAAAAGTTAACTTATTCACCAACCTTAGCGGCAAATGCTCAAGCTTGGGCCGACCACTTAAAAACAAGCAGTCATTGCCAGATGCGCCATAGCAACGCAAACGCCCAGTATGGAGAAAACCTTTATTGGGGCAGTGCCCTGTCATGGTCCGATGGTCGCAAAGCGTTGCAAAAAGTATCGTCTGAGCAAGTGGTCAATCGTTGGGGCAGCGAAAAAGCTGATTACGACTACGCTAACAATCAGTGTGTACCGGATAAAACGTGCGGACATTACACGCAGATAGTCTGGAGCACCACCACTAGCGTCGGCTGTGGAATGGCAGTCTGCACTGATACACAAGAACAAGTGTGGGTATGCCGTTACCAGCCTGCCGGCAACTGGGTAGGCAAAAAACCCTACTGAGTAGTAGGCCAAAAATGCGCATTGATATTCAAGTTATTTTGGCTCACTGCGGCGGTAGCATGCTGTTATTTTTAAACTTAAATTAAATTGTAATTGCCGTAAATTAAGTGTATAAATTAGGTGTGGCTCTTAAACATAAGTTTTAAATCTTACCGTTTATCAGGAGACGTTTATCGACACTTCAATCATTGATCATCAGTAGTAACTACCTAGGCCAGTGATTGATAACTGGCAATATCGGCATCCCATAAGCCGAAACACAACGCCGCTTTAATGCGGCGTTAGTATTTTTATTGGGTGAGTAGTCAATAATATATCTGCTATGATGCATTGAGCGTAATTAACTTTAAGCTGGATATTAACTGTAAGCGCCGGCCACTAAGTCTAACTTATTAGTCAATTTTTATGCCTTCTAACACTGCAATTTATCTCATCTGTCAGTATTGTGGATGTGGCAATGCCGATCCAGTTCAATGAGCTGTGTCAGTAATTCAGAATGTGCCTGTACATGAAGAATGTAGCGCGGCACATTGTGAGCCGTGGATTGTGACATAAATGGTTCACCCCAGAAACTCACTAGCGCTTCTGTGGCGCCATGTGGCTGAGTGTCGGCCAATATGAAAGATAAGTTCTTTTGAAGTGAGCACCAACGCGGTTCCTTTACTTTGCTTGCGCCTATGTTGCTAGCAAGCTTTGGTAGGACGTCTGTCTGCCACACGCCTTGCTGGCTGGCATCAAGCACGAATTGAACGCTGGTTACGTGTGGGTTTTCAATCATAGGGCGTAACAGGGCATCGAAAAGTGGCTGGGTTCTATACATCGACAAACAAACGTTAAACAGGGTTGCCTCGCCGCGCATATTGCGCGCAAATTGCTCGTTTGATGTGCGAAGCTGACGTGGGCCGATAAGCACAATATCTGGAACCGCCAAGGATGCATTGATATTCGATACCATTTTGAGTATATGTTCCACCTGCTCTGCAGTTTGTTCATTGTTTCGTGTATGGCGCATGAAATTGATAAACAGGAGTGCCATCAGGGTGAGCACGACCGGCAAAATGATATGCTCATCTATCACATGCAGAAAGTGCAAAACAATGGCCACCACGGCAGCCAAAATGCCTGCGATAGCATCCCACTCATAGCTAAGCAAACGATTTTTCTTCATGTGAGCCTCAATTTTCTGCAGAAGTTAATGCCTGCTCCACATTAGTATCTGTAACAACAGGTATGCATATCACCTGCCATGGAGTATGTGTTCATTATCATATTCGCGCACTTTCTCGCCTGAGTTAGATGCTGAATCATCACCCAACGCCTCCGTCTGATCTGGGTTGCCAATAGGTAGCGGCAAACTTGTAAGACCAGAGGCCAAAGCATATTAGCCAAACTACCCCAACGCACAGGTAGAGGTGGTTACGCAATGTGAACTCTAGTCCAGGAAGTTCTGAAATGATGCGTAGCACTGCAACAGACTGAAAAACCAGAAAGATACCCCAGGTTAGGCAGTCAATTTTCAGCGCTTGACCAGAATGACCAAGCGTTACACGTGTCGCCATGCCCAGTACTATGGAAGTGAAATAGCCGATAGTCAGTGCATGTAGTGGGGCTTTAGCTAGGATGAGTTGGCCTGTCAGGAGTAAGGCTAAACTTTGTATTGTGTAGAGTAGCAAGGCAATGCCAAGCCAAGCAAAGCCGATGTGCAACATAGCCAAAATAGGAACAGCAAGGCTGTCGCGTAGCCGCCATGCGCATGTTAAATAGATTGCACTTGCCGCCATAGGTAAATCAACGAGCCAGGTCCAGGCATGCAATCCGGTCAATTCAAGTATCCCGTGCACAAGGGCGAAGCCAGGAATGAGCGCAAGTACCCAGTCTGGACGTACGATTTTATATTCAGGAATCACATTGGCCGAAAAAAATGGAATCATGCGGTGACTAACTGCAAAATAAACCGGTAACAGAATCAGCCAGATGCCGCCCACCTTGGCAATCGCGGTTAGGTGCGCTTTATCACTGGCAAATCCAGCGATCAGTAGCCAGCCGATTACCAGCGCGGCCGAGGTGATTGTTGCGTGCCGCTTGTCTGGGTGCTTGGCCTGTAAATACACACTAAGTAAAGCATACAGTCCCATGCCCCAACCCGCCAAAAATAGCAGGAGTGCTATCTTCAATAATACAAAGCCTACAATCAGCCCCGCATAAAACAGCAAGGTTCCTATGGCAAGCAGGATAAAAGCGGGTACATACGCGCGGCGCTCGACTTCATTCCCATTCATCCAGCGTGGAAAAGTGGTCATTAAGAAACCGAAAATAAAGAATGGGAAAAAGCCGTAGATCATCAAAAAAGCGTGGGCATCCGTGGCTGAGAGGGTCCATGAAATTGGCGCATAAAGTACACCATAGCGTCCTACTAGGTCGATCAGCCACCAAGTCAGTGTCAATATCGACTGCACCACACCACCAAAGAAAAACATGCGATGTGGTGCAGATGAAAATGTATTCCATATTTTAAGAAAATTCATAATGCATTTAGCCTTTCCAGATTTCTGCTTTGCGCATGCTTGGCAGCAAACTCATAGAGATCGATCAGATCCTCTGCACTGACATCCATGATGCCATCTATTTTCCCAAGTGCCAATTTAAAATATTCTTCTTTTAATGATGTGTAAGTGCAGCCAGCAACTGTAGATTGAGATATGTAAGATCATACTCGATTCATCATAAACAATAGCAGCGTTTGGGTAATGAAGATGCCTGCTGCAATGAGCGCCAGATGCCAGCCAATGCCATACCCCAGACCGGCCATCACACCTCCCGCCATGAAAACCAAAGCACGCAAGCCCCCGCCAAAACCTAAATGCTTTCTGGCTGCATGATGCCAAGCTGTTTGCAGCCCCGGGCGCAGCCATAATGGCAGCAAGTAACTGACTGCACCAGTTACCAGCGGCATGAGAAAGGCAATGATTAAAATTGCAATTGGGTTGAAGGGCGTTTGATGATAAGCGTGGGCTGTGCCAATTAGCAAAGTAATTGCATAGCCACATAAAGCCACTGCGAGCGACGGGGCAGCGCCATGTCGCTTGAATACGTCTTTCGAATAAAATTGTAGCCATGACTTAAATATGCTACATATTGGGATAGCTAGTAATAGTAATCCGATCCAAGCTAGGTTGTGGCGCCAGGCAGCGCCACAGGCTATGATCACAGTTCCAAGCATAACCCATTTCAAATGCTTATTCATGCGTGATGCCACGTTAGGGTCAGGCCGTTGTGTGACTGTGGGTAACAACACCTGTAGCGTGCCGAGTGCAGCGATGCCAACAAAACCTAGCGTATTAAAGTGAAGATGCAACAAACGCAATGTAGCGCGTTGAGAAGGAATAAAATAACCCATTAGAATAGCACCAAGCGCTATGAGCAGGCATAGCATAGCCGCTAGATACCAATCCAGACAGGAATGAGGCGTCCCAATCGCCTTGCTTTTTAAGCGATATGCCCAATGCATTAGCTTGGCGACTGCAATGATGGCAATTGCGGCACCTAGCGCGTGCCCAGCAGGTGCGATTTGAGGAAAAGCAAAATAACTGGTAACCAGGATTCCGCCGAGCAGGGCGCTGAAAGGTAACAATTGAATAAATTTACCTGTGCTTTTACTTCGCGTCAGCACCGGTATGAAGTACACCATCGCCCCCAGAATCAGGGGCATAATGCCGACAGAAAAAATGAGATGATAACTGAAAATTGCCGCACCACCGCGTGATAAGGCGAGGGTGGATGCGGCGATAAACGTCAGCAGGGTGACTGCAACTTGAAACGGCAACACAGATTATGTGCGAACGAAATCGATTACAATCTGCCCGGGCTCGCGCTGTACATACTGAATGCTGACAGCAGCGCCATAGCGTTGTTCCAGTTGATTCAGTAGCGGCAACGGGTCATGATCATTGACAAAGCGCATAGTCTCACCACTATTAAGTGCATCAAGCGCACCAAAGATAGCGGCGTGACGGAAGCGCTTGGCAATGCCGCGCGCATCAAATGGGTAGATCTGTTCTGGAAGTAGATGAAGATGAGTGTGTGACATTGATTTTCCTTTCAGGGAGTGAGCGCAATATTTGCGCAGGGGTTGGTAATAGTTACTGGGGTTAAATTTTTTGTTTTTTGCTGCGAATAACTGCGCTAATCGTGCTGAGCACGAATAATAATAGTGCGATTGCGTTAAGCGCTCCGCCAATACTGCGGCTATGCTGATTTTGCAGCAAATCACCAGCGATACGTACAA
Source organism: Methylotenera sp. (assembly GCA_030655015.1). GTDB lineage: Bacteria > Pseudomonadota > Gammaproteobacteria > Burkholderiales > Methylophilaceae > Methylotenera. Next base: position 65,599 of record JAURWJ010000006.1, read on the forward strand.
TGAGTGAACCATGCAACACAATGAGCGGTAGGTAAAATGTAAAATGATAAGGAATTTTGACCTTGGCTACCGCTGGAAAGATGATAGGTGCATGTCCAAAAATCATGGAAAATACAAAGCCAACTAATATCGTGTGCAAAAATGCGTCATAACTGAAACCTGGCATCAGGTGTTGCGTGAGCAATCCAATCAGACCGCCAACCAATAGCCAGACATAGCCTGAAATTAAGCATGCCGCAATGAATCTGGTTAATCCTTTTTGTTTTATCGTATGCCTTGCCACGTCCTGACGTAGTAGCCAGAGGGCAAGTGCAAGCAAAGCCAGTGACAGCACTTGTACATTTAAATCGCTAGACAATGTCGCTAAAACTACGCCTATCAAAAACAAGGTGAGTATTAGTATAAAGACTACCTTGCTACCTAGTGATGGTGGTAGAAAACGCGAAAGTTCAAGCCGCTCACCTGCGATCGTTAGCACCAGAAAGCTTATCCACCACGGTACTATCTGTGCAATACCAAGCCCGCCCAACCATAGCAGATTGCCAAGTAACCACGACAAGCTGCCCAGTAGCAGTATTAGGGTGAATAGTGCACGTTGGCGGATAAAAATATGTGCCGTAGCAACACTGAGAATGCCGCTAGCGAAAATCCACAAAACCACTCCAATATGCCACGACAATCCTGCGATGAGTATCAATCCGCCTAGCGCAGCAGCAAGCGGCCCAAAATAAGCCCAGCGCTCACCGAGGGCAACAGCGCGCTCTAGTGCAATGACTGTGCCTAAAAAGCCACAAACCATTAGCGGACCATGAAAGGCAGTTAGGCTAGCTGCTGGCAATGGGGAGTTCCAGCCCATACGCAACAAGCCGCTACTAATGCCAAACGCTAGGCAGACAAATCCCACCACCAGCATCGGGATTCGGTATGGCACAGAAATATTTTTCTTGTTCATTATTCGTTCAGAAAAGCTCAAATGCTAACTCCAGCCTAAGCGCAACTTTGCTTCGGCGGACATCATGTCTGGGTTCCACGGTGGCTCCCAGACCAGATTCATGTTAAACTTAAGTTCACTCGGCAATAGCAGTGTTAGGGTTGCGTCAATATCATCCAAAAGCATTTCACCCATCGGGCATGCCTGCGAGGTCATGGTAAACGTCACTATTACAACATCTTCAGAAACTTCAATACCGTACACCAATCCGAGATCTACAATGTTTTCACCAACCTCCGGATCAATCACCTGTAACAAGGCATTTCGAACTGATTGCTCCCTCTGTGGAAGCGCTTCATCACAAGTTTTCATGGACTTTATTTAAGCTACATGTAAAATACACCTTTAATGTATCACAGCATTTTGATATAAGCAATATTATTTATACATCTTCTATGGAATGAATTTATGCGTCTTACTACTTTTTCGGATTACACCATGCGTGTGATGATGTACTTAGGTCTTCAGCATGGCCAGTTAGTCACTATTTCTGACATTGCACAGGCGTACGACATTTCAGAAAATCACTTGATGAAAGTAGTGCACCACTTGGCGCAGCATGGCTATATAGAAACGGTGCGTGGCAAAGGCGGTGGCCTACGACTGGTACGTGAACCGGAGACTATTAATCTTGGGGAAATGATTCGCATCTCAGAAGGTGATGCCAGTTTGTTACCTTGCCTGGATACGAATGGGACATGTTGCATACAGTCTTCTTGTCGGTTAATGGGGATTTTACATGAGGCGCAAGTCGCATTGTTTACGGTGCTGGGTAAGTACACGCTAGCAGATTTACTGCAGCAAGAAGGAACTCTGTCGCGTATCCTCATGCATTCAAAGTCTGTGGTATAGATCACTCAGAGTCAGCACATTAAATAATGCAATGAAAAACGTTAAATACAGCGTTCTCGCAGGTTTTTACTGTGCCCCTACTTGTTAATCACAATTACTAAAAAGTACCTTTTAGCGTCATTATCGGAATCACTTCTATAGATTTAGCAAAAAATTAAATAACTGACTTGAAGTTGGGGAGTGGCTCAATGATCAATTGTTAATTTACGCAACTTTACGACATCTGTAATTATGATGCGGTTGCCTTTAACATCAATTAAACCAATGTGTTGCAACTTGCGTATACTACGTGACAGTGTCTCTGGGGTAGTATTCAGCATTGAGGCAATAGCGCTCTTTCTAATTGGCAAAGTGATAATTTCAGCATTGACCGCATTAGCACTGATTTGAAGTAGATAACCAATGAAACGCTGAATAGCGTTTTGAAAAGATAGCGTTTCGATATCATGTATCATTTGATGCAAGCTATCAGATAATCTTTCCTGCATCTTTCGGGCTAAGTTTGCATCGCTGTCCAGTAATAATCGGATGGAGTGTCCAGATACAAGTAGCACTTCCGAATTGATTATAGCTTTTGCATAAAATGGTAGCTGTTGTTCAAGAAATAGACCTGATTCTCCAAAGCTGTTGCCTGGAGCTATGATGCTAATAATTTTTTCTATGCCTTGCGTTGAGGCAATCCCAAGCTTAATTTGTCCTGCAATTAGCAGATAAAGCCCCTGTGCTGAATCGCCGCGATTAAAAACATAGCTATCTTGAGGCAGATTGAGTACCTGGCTATATTTTGTAAGCAGTTTGATCTGCTCATGACCTAATTCGTTAAATAATTCAAATCGGGCCAACGATTTTTTAATGTTATCTATGTCCATTATTTCTATGTGTAATTTAGTGCTTTGAAGTATCAATTTGGATTCACCTCAACATTGTCCAGCGTTACCCTTATACTAATTTTAAATATCTCTAGATATTAACTTTGCAACTTAGCGCTTATAACATCTAACCTCATCGTAGAGCGGAGTAACTTGAACGGATTATCTCAATGGGAAAGCGCACCCAGCAAATTTTTTTATGTATTAAGATGTAATATTAATATATCTTAATTTATCATAGCGTTTTAATATAAGCAATATTATTTATACATCTTAAAATAATTAAGAAAATTATAGTCTATTTTTTTAAGATGTATAATAAGGATATCTTTTGACTTAAATCAAACAATAAAATTTATAGCCTGCTAAACTGGTTTCTTAGTGCGACAAAATGTCGCAGGTATAGACTGAAGCATCAGCCATCGTTAAGAGGAGAGAGTCATGAGTGAGCAAAACCAAGAAGTAGGTGACAACGAGATTCACAGCGAGGTTCTAGGTAACGAGAGCAGGAGAAAGTTTTTAGGAACAACTGCCGTGGCAACATTAGCCGGGGCAGGTTTAGCGATGGGGTTGTCTGCTTGTAAAAAAGAGGCTCAAACTACGGCAGTAGGTAAAGCGTCAGAAGCGGGTGGAGATGCTAGTCGCGCTGTAACGCATGGCGAGTTCGATGTGCCTCCTGGCAAACTTGATGCTTACTATTCATTTTCAAGCTCAGGTCATAACGGTGAAGTGCGCATCTACGGCGTGCCCTCAGGCCGAATTCTTAAGCGTGTGCCGATATTCAACATAGACCCAATGGTGGGCTGGGGTATCACCAATGAGTCCAAGGCTATTATGGGCACCAATCCAGATGGCAGTTTGAAATATATCACTGGTGATACGCACCATGTCCATGGCTCTTATACTGATGGTACCTATGACAGTAAATATCTATGGACCAATGACAAACTGAACAACCGGCTTGCCCGCATCCGTATGGACAGAATGGAATGCGACGTCATTACCCAGATTCCTAATGTGCAAGGTTTCCATGGTATTTTCCCAGATAAACGCGACCCTGTGGATGCTAGCATTAACCATACTACCCGCGTATTCTGCGGTGCTGAATTCGCTACACCACAACCAAATGATGGCCGTGATGCAACCGACCCGACAAAATGGTTTTCTTTATTTACCTGCGTTGATGCAGAGAGCATGCAAGTGCGTTGGCAGGTTAAAGTCGATGGCAATATGGACTTAGTAGCCACATCCTATGACGGCAAGCTGGCTGCGACAAATCAATACAATACAGAGAACGGTGCAACACTGGCTGACATGATGTCAGTGGAACGTGATGCCTGCTTATTCTTTAATATCGAACGTGTAGAAGCCGCAATCAAGGCAGGTAAGACTTTCACCATTGGCACTTCTAAAGTGCCTGTAGTGGACGGTACAAAAGAAGCTAACAAGGATCCAAAAACGGCGCTCACTTGTTATGTACCGGTACCTAAAAATCCACATGGCGTGAATATTTCACCTGATGGTAAATATTTCGTTTGTTCAGGCAAGCTATCCCCTACTGCGTCAGTGGTTGCCACTGAGTTGGTGCATCAATGGTTTGCCGGTGAATTAAAAGATCCACGTGATGCCGTAGTGGCCGAACCAGAAATTGGGTTAGGGCCATTACATACTGGCTTTGATGGTAAAGGCAATGCTTTTACTACCCTTTTCCTAGACAGCCAAATTGTTAAATGGAACGTTGAAAAAGCCATTGCTCAATTCAAAGGGGATAAGAGCGTGCAGCCTGTGCAGGATCGTATCGACGTACATTACCAGCCAGGGCATGGCTACACTTCTATGGGGGAAACCAAAGAAGCAGACGGAAAATTTTATAACTCAGGCAATAAGTTTTCTAAAGACCGTTTCTTACCTGTGGGACCATTGCACGTTGAAACCGAGCAGCTGATTGACATCACCGGCGATAAAATGCGTTTGATTCATGACCATACTGCCTATCCTGAACCGCATGATGCCATTATCGTACGCGCTGATGTGGTTAAGACTAAGCAAGTGTCAGATATGAATGATTTCCCTAATGCAGTTAAATCATTCAGTGATAGCCGCATTGAACGTAGCGGTAAAAAAGTAACGGTTTATTTAACATCTCAAGCGCCTAACTTTAGCATGCAGGAAATCAAGGTTAAGCTTGGCGATGAAGTCACTATGGTTTTAACTAATCACGACAAAGTAGAAGACCTCACGCACGGTTTTGGTATTGAAAACTACAATGTCAACTTCATCGTTAATCCGCAAGAAACTCACTCTGTTACTTTTAAAGCAGACAAGGCTGGGCTATTCTGGATTTACTGCACGCACTTCTGCCATGCATTGCATCTTGAGATGCGTAGCAGATTCGTTGTAGAAGCGTAGGTTTTACATTAAAAGCGCAAATTGGGGAGAGTCAGTGGCACCGACTTTCCCCAATAGCATTTAAACTAGATATATTTGCAACTTAATCATCTGAATAACCACCCAAACTCACATGAACTCTCAACCCTCATCGGCGGCTAGTAGCGCATTTAGTGCGATTAAAACTTGCATGATGTTGATAAGCTGGTATTTTATTTTCACCCTAAGTTTTGCTGTCACATTTTCCACTACAGCATTAGCTGACAGCGATAAAGAAACTGGCCGATCTGAACAAGATCACCATGCCAAAAATAGCCATTCTGGCTCATACGAAGCCCCGTTGCCAGTGCAACTCTCCACCGATCCCGACCTGTGTGCGTATGTGCCCTGTCATGATGTGTTTCCTAAAGCGGATCGCTTCTCTGTACGTAAAGGCCGCCCAGCTTATGTTGAAGCTTATCATGATGAACATGGACAGCAAAAATTGCTTGGGTATGCATTCCTTTCTACCGATATTGTAGATATTCCCGCTTATTCAGGAAAACCAGTGGTCACCCTGATTGGTATGGATGTCGCCGGTAAGATTGTCGGTGTGAGGGTGCTGAAACACAGCGAACCGATTCTGCTGGTGGGTATTCCAGAATCGGAACTTACCAAATTTATCTATCAATACGTAGGTAAATACGCTTGGGACAAGGTAGAAATAGGTAAGGCGCGCGCTGAAGGCGGATATATTGGTATTGATGCCATTAGCGGCGCAACCGTGACGGTGATTTCTGAAAATCAGGTAGTGATGCGCTGTGCCTATGAAATCGCCAAACAGGTGGGTATTATCAAGGCTGTGCCTAGACCGCAAGCAAAATTTACGTCGACTTCTGAGCAGCACACTTGGGATGAGTTGTTGGCAGAAGGCAGTGTTCAGCACCTTAAGGTGTCGCCAGCTGATGTCGGGTTAGACAACACTGGTCAACCATATATTGACCTTTATTTCGGCTATCTTAATGCGCCTGCAGTTGGTCGTAGCATTTTAGGCGAGCGTAACTATGAAGGTTTGATGGCTGAACTCAAGGCCAACGAACACGCCATTTTTATAGTCGCCAACGGTGCCGCCTCATTTAAAGGGTCAGGCTTTGTACGAGGCGGGATTTATGATCGCGTTCAAGTATCGCAAGACATGGATAGTTTCACGTTTCGAGATACCGACTATCGTAACCTGTATAACATTCGAGCCGCTGGGGCGCCGGAATTTAATGAATCGGCCATATTTATCATTCGCAGCACTAGCTTCAGCGCGGCTTATCCGTGGAATCTAGTGTTTTTAGGCAACAAAGTAGATAAACAAACCGGCACCAGAACCTTCGCCAATTTCGACCGTGAATACTGGTTACAAGGCAGATATATGGAAGGCGGGCGACCTGTGGTGGTCAAAGCCGATGCAACTTGGCTGAAAATTTGGAAATCCCGTATTTGGGAGATTGTAGCTTTCGTCATTATTTTATTATTTACCGCTGTCACTTACGCTAATCGAGATTGGCTGGTGCGTCATAGCAGTCGCCGTGACAAACGCTGGGTTTCAATCCCTAAATATGCAATCTGGCTGGCCAGCATCGGTTTTATCGGTTTTGGTTTAATGGCGCAACCTTCCATCACACAAGTGCTGACATGGTTCCACTCATTGCTGTTCCAGTGGAAGTGGGAGCTGTTTCTTTCTGACCCATTTATCTTCATCTTCTGGTTGTTTATCATCGTTACCGTGTTTGTGTGGGGACGTGGCTTGTTTTGCGGTTGGATGTGCCCATTCGGTTCACTGTCGGAGCTGCTATATAAAATAGGCGCGAAAGTTGGCCTTAAACGCTTTCAGTTTACGCCCAATGGCGCGTTGCATGAACGTCTCAAGTGGCTAAAGTATGGCATATTCTGGGGCTTGCTAGCAGTGTCGTTCTTTTCTATGGGTTTGGCAGAAAAACTTGCTGAAGTCGAGCCATTCAAGACTACTTTTCTGGTTGGTCTGTTTAACCGCAGTTGGCCTTATACTTTATTTACCGCCAGTTTGCTTGGCTTGTCTATTTTCACTGAACGGCCATTTTGTAAATATCTGTGCCCACTCGGTGCTGCACTCGCCATGCCCACTACCTTCCGCTGGTTTGGCCTCAAACGTAAGCAGGAATGCACGACTTGTTCTGCCTGCGCTGCTGGCTGTGGCTCATTAGCCATTGATAAACAAGGCGTAATTGATCACCGTGAGTGCATGCTGTGTTTGGACTGCATGATACTTTATTATGATGACCATGCCTGCCCGCCGCTATCTAAGGAGCGCAAGTTGCGTGAAAAATCTGGTTTGCCGTTAACACGTATCAATAGTAATGGTTATTACATTCCGATTCATCCTGTATCAGCAAAAGGCGCTAACGAATGAAACCAACTATTCATGAGTGCTCTCCACCTTACGCTAAGACCACTGGCGTCAAGTGGCTTCTAAATGAACTCGTTGACCACCTTTGGCCATGGACCAAACAAGGCTGGCGCCAGCACAAAGCGATACAAACGGCAGGGCTGGCTTTAGCCATCGCCGCGACTAGCGTTTGGGGACTGGCTGCCAATGGGCAGTTAGGCGCAAGTGCCGTGATTGGCTGGTGGTTGGGCTGGAGTGTTTATGAAATCATGATTCGCCTGCAATGTAAGCCATACATTAAGCATGGACCATGGTGGGGCCATCAATATCGGCCGGCTGGACGCATGGACATGATTTGTTATGTAATGTTTAAAAATCTGCTGATTGGTGCGGTTCTTTTTATTGCGCTGCGTAATCTCGGTTTGTTGCAGATGGCGGACTAATGCGCTTGGTATGTCATTTCGCCATGCTAGGCTTATTGTTGCTTTGTGTTCAGGGACAGGCAACAGAACATACAGTATCCCTAGGGCAGTCCATTGCTGAAGCAATTGAAAAAGCAGCGGCAGGTGATACCGTGCTGGTTGCACATGGCAACTATCCTGCACATTTAGTCATCGCCAAGCCACTTCACCTTAAAGGGCTTAATAAGCCAACCTTAAATGGTGGTAATACTGGTGATGTGATTCGTATTAAATCACCAGATGTCATTATTGAAGGCTTTATTATCAGCAATAGTGGTGCTGATCTTACAGCACAGAATGCTGGCATTTATCTGGAGCCAGGCAGTGACCGCGCTATCATTCGCAATAACACCATCAACTACACCTTGTTTGGCTTATGGATTGAGAAAGTAAAAGACATTCAGGTCATCGGCAATAATATTACCGGTATGCGGGATTTAGCTTCAGCGCAGCGCGGAAACGGCATTCAGCTTTATAACAGCAGCGGGGCGAAGATTTTAGATAACCACGTTAGCTTTACTCGTGATGGCATCTATGTGGATGTCTCTGACCATGCGCTGTTTCGTGGCAACCGCTTGCATCATCTGCGCTACGGTAGCCATTACATGAACTCTAACTTTAATATTTGGGAAAATAACGAGTCCTACCTAAACCGTGGTGGGTTAGCGCTGATGGAGGTGCGTAATCAAACCGTGCGTAATAACCGTGCCTGGGGTAACTCGGATCATGGCATTATGCTACGCACGATTACAGACTCAGTGATTGAAAACAACGTGGTGGCTGGTAACCGCCGTGGATTTTTTATTTATGATGCGGAATATAATGTTTTGCGTAACAACCTTATTATTGGCAACCGTGTTGGTGTGCATTTATGGGCAGGCTCCATTCATAATGAGGTTGAAGGTAATGACCTCGTCAACAATCAAGAGCAGATCAAGTACGTGGCCAGTAGGGACGAATACTGGGGCGTTAAAACCGGTAATTACTGGAGCAATTATGTCGGCTGGGATCGCAATGGTGACGGCATGGGTGATGTGCCGTACGAGGCAAGCGACTTAGTGGATCAGCTCATCTGGAAATATCCTGCAGCGAAACTTCTGCTAAATAGCCCTGCGGTGCAGACGTTACGATTAGTGGCCAGACAATTTCCGCTACTACGCGCGACCAGCATTGTCGATCAGCACCCGCGTATGTCGCCTTTTAACAAAAATTGGAGTGTTTGGCTTGAAAAACAACGTCATTGAAGTCAGCAACATTTTTAAGTATTACGGCGAAGTGCTCGCCGTGGACGGCGTGACGCTTACTGTGTTAAAGGGTGAAACCTTAGGGCTGATCGGCCACAATGGCGCAGGTAAGAGCACGCTGTTTAAAATGATGTTGGGGCTGATTCCACCTACCTCTGGCACGATTAACATTAATAGCACGCCAGTACATGGTGGTGCGTTTCGCGAATTGCGCCGCTCAATTGGCTATCTGCCTGAAAACGTGGTTTTTTATGACAACCTGACTGGTTTGGAAACGCTACAATTCTTTGCTGCACTCAAGGGTTGTGAGCGAGACAAATGTTTGCCGTTGCTAGAGAAAGTTGGTTTAGCGCATGCTGCCACCCGTCGCGTAGACGGTTATTCCAAGGGGATGCGTCAGCGTCTTGGTTTTGCGCAAGCGCTACTTGGAAAACCAAGTATCTTATTTCTTGATGAGCCCACAACCGGGCTTGATCCAGAAGGCATCCGCGAGTTTTATTCCATTTTGCACGAGCTCAACACTCAGGGCGTTACGGTCATCATTACCTCACATATTTTGTCAGAAATACAGGAGCGCGTGCAGCGGCTAGCTGTATTAAAATCAGGCAAACTTCATGCTTTAGGCACGGTGCAAGCGTTACGAGAATCAGTAGATTTACCCCTGACCATTCAGGTGCAGCAGCAATGTTCAGCGAATACTTTACAAGTCGCTTTACAAGGTGTTGCACTGGAATCGTTAACCGTGGCAGACAAAACAGCCATCATTCGTTGTCATCGGGCACATAAAATGGAAGTGCTACGCAGACTAGGGTCGCTGGGTGACGCCTTGCAAGATGTTGTGGTTAAGGAACCTACATTGGAAGATGTATTTCTTGGATATGCAGGTTAAAGGTTGGTTTATGTTAAACATTGAAGTTTCACAGATTAAAATCATTGCCGCCAAGGAGTTTCGTGACCGCATCCGCAACCGTTGGGTAATTGCGGTGGCCATTATTTTTACCGCGTTTGCACTGGCGATTACCTACTTTGGCTCAGCACAGCAAGGCGAGGTAGGGTTGCGTAACATTGAGGTGACCATTGCCAGTTTAGTCAGCTTAGTCATCTACCTTATCCCACTCATTGCCCTGATTCTGGGCTATGACGCTATTGTGGGTGAGCGTGAGCGCGGATCACTCGACTTGTTATTATCCATGCCCATTACACGTCTGGAACTTTTGCTAGGCAAATTTCTAGGGCTTTCTGCGGCTCTTGCCAGCGCCACACTGGCAGGCTTTGGGCTAGTTGGCTTGCTGCTAGCTTATCAGATCGACCTCAACGCACTGTACCATTATGCTGGGTTTATGGTAAGTGCCATTCTGCTTGGCATGGTCTTTCTCAGTTTAGCTGTCATGGTATCGGTGATTGCTAAAGACCGAGCCCGTGCCAGTGGCGGCGCTATCTCGGTATGGTTCCTGTTTGTACTGGTCTATGATTTGCTTTTACTTGGCGTGCTAGTACTTTCAGGCGGGAGCTTTGGTGAGGAGCTGTTTCCCTTATTATTGTTGCTCAATCCCGCCGACATTTTCCGTATCCTTAACATCTTCAGCATGGAAGATATCAAGGTGTTCTATGGCCTAGCTACAGTGTTTCCAACCAGCCTATCCAGTCCGTGGCTGTTGGGCTCCGTAATGATTGCCTGGATTATCATGCCCCTAACCGTTGCTTTATGGAGATTTAAATGAAACAGACCGCACTCATTCGCCTTACCCTGTCACTCGTATTTGTTGCTACGCTCACTGCCTGTAATAAGCCCGTCGCACCCGTGAGCCCCCAGGAAATTACTGCTGGAACATCCTGCACGCTGGATGGAATGACCTTAGCAGATTTTCCTGGACCCAAAGCGCAAATTCATTACGTGACAGGAGAACCAGATTACTTTTGCGACACTGTAGAAATGTTTTCAATCTATCTGCGCCCTGAGCAGAAAAAAACCATCACTGGCATTTTTACTCAGGACATGGGAAAAACTGATTGGGAAAAACCACAAGACAACTGGTTTGATGCAAAACAGGCATTTTACGTATTAGGTAGCAAAAAAATGGGCTCCATGGGGCCAACGCTAGCCGCATTTTCAGGCCTGTTAGCCGCAGAAGTCTTTGCTAAGGAATTTGGAGGTAAGGTGTTGCACTTTAATGACGTTACGCCGGACATGGTGGATTTAACGGGTGGCGTAGTCCATGATGAACACATGTAAATGTATGTGCTGGACTGTATCAATTGATGGATTTTAATCAATGAATACAAAGGGTGTTAGTGCGCCTAATCTATATTTGAAAATTTTTTCACCTCATTAAAAATCTTTAACGTCACTATAAACCTATATTATTAGGCTTTTTAGCTTCACAGCGTATCATTGCATTTCACTAAATTGCGTGTAATATGTGTAGCTATGTGAGTAGCTAGATGTGTAGCTAGGGATTGAGAGAAAAAGTTATGGCAAAACTTACAGACATGCAAATTAAAAGCTTAATTAGGGCTGGCATTCCAGTCGCCAAAAGCGATGGCAACGGCTTAACTTTTACACTATCAAAAAATGGAACATCTGCATGGGTGTTACGATACAGACACGGAGGACGACAAAAAGAACTCACGATTGGTCGCTACCCAGACATCACCTTAGGCAAAGCTAGAGAACTGGCTACTGAAGCACGCGCCAATATCCAGCAAGGTGAAGACGTGGCTAGAACTAAGAAACTTACAGCAAGAGAGTTAGCCAACGCCAAAACATTGCGAGAGCTTGCAAATGACTACTTAGAAAAAGCAAAACTCGTATTAGCACCATCAACATTCAAACAGCGTAAATATCACATAGATACTTTAATACTTCCAAAAATTGGTTCACTGCTTGTGCGTGAAGTTACAACAACTGACGTTGTATATTTACTAGAGGCAGTTGGCAAGATGCACGTGGCATCACTTGTACTAATTGCACTTTCACGGATATTCAAACATGGCATTGCAAAGCACGTTGCCATAACAAACCCATGTCTAGGCATAACAGCCAGCGCAATATGTGACGCACCAAAACCTACAAGGTTACGTTTAAAGTTATCTGAAGATGAATTGCGAGTGATATTGCCAGCATTGCCTTCCATCGGTATTGAGAACGCACTGGCAATAAAAATACTTCTATCTACATGTGTACGCACAAATGAATTAGTTAAGGCTGAGTGGGAAGATATCGATTTTGAGAAAGCAGAATGGACAATCCCTGACGCCAATAGCAAAACACGTAAGGGGTTCACCGTGCCGCTACCACCTGCTATTGTTGGATGGTTTAATGAGTTGAAGCATTACGCCTGTGGTTCTAAGTATGTTTTACCATCAAGAAATGGCAAACCATCCCACATTGCCTTACTTACAATCGCTGTTGCACTTAACAAATTATGTACGAAACTTAAAGGTATTAGACGCTTTACTCCACATGACTTACGTTCAACAGCTAGGTCACACTTAACAGAGCTAGGAATTAACATAATTGTTGCCGAACGATGTTTAAATCACTCGCTTGGGGGCTTAGTTGGCATCTACGACCAACACGACTACATGACCGAGCGCAGAGCGGCACTAGAGCTTTGGTCTGAATTAATTCTAGCGTGTGAAAGTGGTACAACTTGGCAGAAAACAGCGAACAACGTTATCCTGCTAAGAAGTGCATAATGATGCAAACATGGGCTGATTACTTAGATTAATTAAAAGCGGGTTCAAAGGTAATACCATTTAACAAGCATAAGCAGTTTAGCCACACCTAGTCCAACGGGGAGAAAGCTTGGCAACCCTAGCTTAGCTGTTGTGGTTTCTTATTTAGGGGCGTGGGAGTGTTGTATGGTAGGTAAATTTAAGCTAGTCCGCAATGAGCGAGAGCTAGATGAAGTGCAAATGGATATTTTGCCTATAGAGCCGCTTGATATTGAAGCTGCGTTGCAATATTCGGCCTCGATTATTCAGATGATTGATGGCTCATATTCAAGTGAAGTTGCAAGCAACTTTATCAATTTGCTTAACGAGATTGAAGAAGAGGATGATTCAGATAAAGCTACATTGACTAAATATAAAAAGCTTGAGGAGTTTTTTGAAAATAATCGGTTTGATTTAATTGGGCTTATCCATCTTGTAGATATATCTGGGAACGCTAGGATTAGTGAACAGGCCAGAATTAATGCTCAAAAGCGGCTTGAAAAAGACCCAAAACAAAAAGCGCTAGCCGAAATTGAAAAGCACTATCAAGCACAAAAGTCCAATTTTAAAAGACGTGGATTTTCAGCACAATTTATTAGAGAAATGTCGGCTCTATTTCCAGTTATTGAAAGTCAAAAGACAATCGAAAGACTAGTAATAGCACTCAACAAAAAAAATGAATTAATACCCCGTTAACTAGCTGAATGGGTATTGAGCTGGCTAGTTACCTTGTCAGCTAGCGTGTTGGTGATATACATATTCAATAAATTGCATGATGCAAACCATACCGCATGACGCGGGGTTATATGGAAAACGACATCATGAAGCACCAATTAAAATCAGAGCTAGCCAACAAAATACCTTCTGCATTAAGTCAATTCGACCACATGCCAAACTCAGCGTTCATTCGCCTACCCGTTATCATGAGTTTGTATGGGGTATCCGCAGCAACAATTTGGCGTGGTGTTAAGAATTCCACTATACCAAAACCAGCGAAACTTTCTGAAAGATGTACAGCATGGAATGTGGGGTTAATCAGGGCTGATTTAGCTTCTAAAGGGGTGCAATAATGGCTCAAAATCGTAAGCCACCTGCATACCAAGAATATGCGGCTACTATTTTGTCAGACCGAAACTTTAGACTAATGACCCTCGCTGAACGGGGGTTGTTTTACTCTATGCGTTTAGAGTGTTGGCAAAATATTGAAGTACCTGCTAGTGAAAATGATTTGGCCAAATATTTAGGATATGAATCTTCTGAGATTAAAAATGCACTATCTCAACGTGTTAAAGCATTTTTCAATCTGAATGAAAACTTATTTAAATGCCCTGAACTTGACGATTATCGACAACATTTAGAACAACAAAAAGCCAAGCAAAGTGCAGGCGGGAAACTTGGCGCGGCTAGTACAAATGGGAAATCTAAAATTCCTTTAAAACAAGCCAGCACTAGAGAGCCAGCTATGTTGTCGGGTAACCCGCAAGTACCTCGTCAGGGTGAGAGTGAGTTCTTAGTAAAGCTAAGTTCAGAAAAGCAAAGTCAAAACCAGCCATTAGAGAACGGTAATATTCAAGATGAATGGGTAAATGAATATGACCGTGCATCCAATGGATAATAAAAAAATTAAATTTAAAGGTAATCTATGATGTCAAAAAAGAAATCAACTCTAGCAAAGCAAGAGGAGTTGTCTGAAAGTGAGTTGTTTGCAGAAGCGAGTTTGTCAGCTTCCTTCATGGGTGCGTCATTAGCTGATAGTTTTAATAGCGCCATATTACCGAAAGCCGAATTGTGTGATGTTGCTAGTGCGTTAAGCGACCAAATAAAGACTATTCAAGATGGTGATATGCAACCGATAGAAGCTATGCTTATTAGCCAAGCACATGCCCTGCAAACTATGTTTGTGACATTAGGGCGTATGGCAGCAAGTAAAGCGCAGCTTGCCCAATATACTGCGTTTATGAATATGGCACTGAAAGCGCAAAGCCAAAGTCGAGCAACCATACAAGCGTTAGTAGAGCTTAAATATCCTAAGCAGATAGCTTTTGTTAAACAGGCAAACATTGCTCATGGTCATCAACAAGTGAATAACGGTACTACTGCACAGAATGATGCAACGTTAGGTGAACAACCTCGCGCGGAAAAAATACCCAACATTATTAGTAACGAACTATTAGAGGTGAAAAATGGCAACAAGAAAATGGACAGAAGAACAACGCGTTCAGCAGTCGCTAAAAATAAGGCAATGGCAACCGTGGCAACATAGCACTGGTGCTAAAACTATTGCGGGCAAGGCTAGGTCTTCACGTAATGCGTTTAAGGGTGGGGTGACGAAAAACCTCAGAAACCTTAGCAAGCGAATTAACAGTTTAATCCGTGAGCAGAAAAAACAGCTCCATAAGCTATTTTAGCTCGCTTTAAGAGCCAAATTCCTAATTAAGAGTATCGTCCATAATCTTGCTCTTGCTCAAAAGGATTTTCATTTTTTGGTCGCATAACATGAATTGTATAAAAAATGACAAACAACAAGCTGAACCAAAACACTGACATTTGTATTCTTTGTTTTAAGGTGTCGTGATTACAAAAAGCAATAATAGCCCCAATTACACCAATAACTATTGCGCCTGTCGGGTCATTACTCATTGATTGTTTCGAGCAATGTGGCCTACTTCTTTTAATCCAGACTGAACTAAACTTATGATTACGACCCAAGCAATAAAACCAAGAATCCAATATTTCATCATAAACAGACCATCAAATGGGAAGTTCCAAACAAAATGTAGCCCTACAGGCAAAGCAAAAAGTTTTAAAAATTCAAAAGAAAATATTGTGTCTATCGAATCAGAAAACTTTGGTCGCGCAAGCCAAAAAGCTGAGGCGGCAATTGCCGTCCATGCGATATGTGCAAATGGGGATAGCAGCCCTCGCAACTGAATTACACTAATCATTTCATCGGCACTTTGAAACATCCCTGCTTCAAGCGCATATCCAGCCGACTCGAATGCAGCAAATCCAGTACCAACAGCAGCACCCAATAAAAGCGCATTCAATCGGTATTTGTATTTTCTAACGCCTAACGTACCAAGAAAGGTAATCAGGGCAACAAGCTTGCCATACTCTTCAATGATGCCTGCTGCGGAAGCACCGAAAACACCAACCAAGGGTGTGACTTGAAATAACATGAGTGAAAATATTATGGATATTGCCCCACCTACAATGACTAGCTGAACTATTTTAAAAATTGAAATATTTCTTGGCGTATTTAATTCAAAGAACAAAATTAGAACGGCAAATGGCACTGCAAACGACCCAACTACAATAAGCGCTGGCACTACTTTCACATTATTAAAAAGATGCCACGAAATCAGAAATATTATAAAGGTAGCCAAGCTTCCCACCATGGCGCGAAAAAATATCCACGGCTTTGGCATGATTGACATGTCTACATTGATTGCGGGAGTGGTGTCTGGAGTGCCTACAGATAGAAATTTTTCAACCTCTATTGAATCGTGCTTTTTAAATACCTCAGCAAAAAACTCACCAATAGTAAACCCCTCAACTTTTTCAAGCCCAAGTTTTGCGGTAATGGTGTCAGATGCATTCTGAAATGATGAGACATCTAATCTTGCAGGCTGGGTTGCTTCAGTCGCTTGGTTACCATTGGGTGCGAGCTTGTTAATCTCTGATGCTGCATCAACTTCATGGTTATTGAATGAATAGCCACAATGGATGCAAAATTTAGCTCCAGTTTTGTTTTCATGCCCACATTTATTACAAAACCGCATTTAATAGTTTACTTTTACAATCTGATGGCGTGATAGAAATAAGCGAAACAAGCTCTTCATCATTTCCAAAGTATGCGTGTGAAAAAACAACTCCTTTTTGTAAATATGGCTGTATTTCAGCTGTGCATACCGTATTTAGCAATCTAGGTTTGTATGTTTTAAAAAATTCGTTTTTATCGAAATCACTAGCAGGGTAATTTATCAGCGTATAGTTATAGCGAATTTCTTTATTCAGAACTTGAACAGAATCATGGCGAGTTTCATCGTCTAGCATTTTAGGTAAATCAACATTTAGGTGGCTTACCTCAGCCTGTAATGAAATGTTAATTTCTGCATCTTTTTCTTTTTTTACATATCCTTGATAAGAAGGTATGCCAATAGCAGCTAGAATGCCTATTATTGGTAAGCCAATCAAAATTGTGGCCAGTAAATTACCTGCAGAACTATTGCCAGCACCATCTTTAATTACTATCGTATCTGTCATTATGTCATGTAGCGCTTGTTTTTTCTTAGTGAAGGGCTGCATCAAGTAACCGATGAATAGAAGTAGCATTGACAGAAAACGTGAAATATAGCGGAAAAAAGCCCTGCTTGTTGATATGCGAGCGCCATCGCTTGATAGTACCTTTAAGCCCAGCCATTTTTTACCAAAAGTCGCGGAATCCTTACCTGACTCCATAACCGTAAAATAAATCAAAACAACCGCGATAGAAAAGAAAGTATGTAGCCCCGCTAATCTATCATCACCAAAATTATCCGCTCGGTTCACGCCCGTAAACAGATACTCCACCCATAGGTACAAAAAAAACAGCGCAACTATAGCCCAGTAAATAAGTGTAGACAAAATCCCGTCAATGAATGCAGCTGAAAGGCGCGGTCTAAATCCAGCATAAACAAACGGGGTGCTGATATTGGTGGGGTTGCTAGATGGTTTTTCTATAATGACTTGCTGATTTAATTGATTGCCACAGGATTCACAAAAATTTGCGCCAGCTACATTTTCAGTATTGCACTGACTGCAACGCACTGTATTAGAAGAGTTAACAGGTGGTTTAGGTTGCTCTTGAGCAGTAATACCAGGTTGCTGGGCAAGTAACAACTGCTCAACACGCAGCCTTCTATAATTGGTTCTAGTAAGTACAACATCACCTCCTGCCTGTAAAAGAACTTGACTCCACAGGACTTTGTCTAATTCTCCATTTTTAATTTCTTTAGTAACTTGAAAAAAAAGTTCTGATTTATCAGGTAGTGACATTGGTTTGATTCTTAATTTTAATTATTTTACATTCACTGAAAAACAGCCATTCAGCTCGGCTAACTTTATATTAAATCACTAGTGAGGTTTATACGCTACAGGAAAATATCCCTATCAATGCTACTTCACTTTAGCCATTCAGAATTATTGTTGTATCTTACATAACTCTGATTGAATGCATATACTAGGCTATCTCGTTAACAGATTAAAATCAATAACTCATGGACTAATGAAATGGCAAACCTTACACAGGCGAAAATTTTAAATCCCTTGCTGGAACAAGAGCCACTCACGCCTTTAGCACAACGCTTGAAAGAGCGACTATCGCACATAGCCTATACACACCTACAAGTTGCAGAGCGGCAACGGTTGCTAGAAAGCACAAGAGATTTATAGCAGATTTATATTACAAACGAATGCTTGTCAGAAAGTTTTGTCAATTCGGAGTGTAGCCAACTTTTTACTTTAATTGGAAATAGCCAATTTTTATATTTTGGCTGCCACTTTCCGCCACCACTTCTTGCAAGCTTTTTAATAATTTCGTTAATACTAGGGTCGTATGGAGTCCAAATTGAAACTCCGAATGGTAGTTCAGTTAAATCTACCATTTTTCGATTGATATAGAAGCGAACCTTATTATCTTTGGCATGGAATGTGACTTCTTGAGCCAATAGTGGCTTTTCATAAGCATTATCCAATGCTAACTGATGAGCCTCATTCTCAAGAGATACTTTGTCCATCATCACAATCCAGTACTTGCTGTCAGTACTGTTAATAACAATTTCTTTTAATGTTTCCCAGTTTAATTCGTTAAATTGCATATTAGATAAATCAATTTCAACTGTTGGCATATCTAGCTGAATTAGAGCATCTTTCTTTTCACCGTCTACAAAATGCGTTACTGCCACCTCAATTCCAATGGCTAAATTACCTAGCATCGCTAGGATGTCCGGCCTTATCATGCCAACTTGCTTTTCAGACTCAACAGAGTCAAAGTCAATCCACATTTCTGGTCTTAAAGCCTCACCAAAACCACTGCGACCATCAGGGAGATATAGTTGTGAAGTTACTTTGCGCTGAGGGATTGTAAAGCCACCACTTTCAACAATAATTTGTTTTGCCGCTAGATGCAAAGCTGTTTCTGCCGCATGCTCACAGTCTGCACCAAGGCTGTGTGCAAAATGCCACTCTCTTACCTCGCCTTGACGGGCAATTACACTACTTCCACAGCAAGGGCAATAGCACTCACAAGACATACCTCTTGAAACATCATTGACCGATTGTACTCGGCCATTCTTGTCCAGAGCAAATAGTTGAAGTAAACTGGTTTTCATAATTATTTCCTTTAAATTGATTAATGAATAACTCAGTTGATAATTCTCCACTTCCTCACAAACACATACAGGGTACAAACGGGGTTGAAACAGGGTTTGATTTAGCAAAATCTTTTTTTTGTTTAATCGATTGCAGTAATGACTGGAAAGAGCATGACAAGCTTTGTGTCTCTTTACTACAAGCAATCTGTCAATTATCAATTAAGCAAATAGATAGATGTGGGCTGGGTTTCGATTCTTGGGAAATTAGAGATGAAATTTCAAGCTTACGTGCCAGAGCTTGGGCTGGAGCTGATTCAAGAGATGAGGTCTCTGATAAGGTAAGAAAGCAGTGGAAAGCTCTTGAAGATTTATGGCCGAAAAAAGTAGAGATTATTTCTTCGTATACGGCTAACTCTCACATTAGTAGATTTCCTGTGTTGGAAAAAATTGAAGGCGGAGGTACAGGCAGGCCATCCCGTTACCTTGTTAATTGGACAGAACAGTCAGATTTGGTTGCTGATGCTTCAGAAATTAATTCCCGTAAAAGTTCCATCACAAACGGTCAAATTAAATATGTCTGTGAAGATATAGTTGATGCTGGATTTATAGCGAGAGTATTTGCGAAAGGTTATGAGCTATCAAGTTGGAGAAGATGGATATTTATTCTTATATTTTTTATACCGATGTTTCTTGGATATTGCTATGCAATATTACTCATTTTCCATTTAAAAAATTTGGGTTCATCAAATTTCGCTCCATACATAGGGTCTATTTCGATATTCGGGATAGCAATAACTATACTTTGGTTATCTTTGCGTAAATTATGGTTTGTTCCAACAAGAAAAATTACACTAGCACCTTGGTGGATGCAATCAACAGATGATGACCGATTGCTTGAGTTACGAAAACCACCACAATATCCAGAACGAATTTTAGTCGCTGTCAGATATTCTGGGCATTGCCCAATTTGCGGGGGGAAAGTATATGCAAAATCTGGAGAGTGGGAATTTTATGGTCGCATTGTAGGTAGGTGTGACGAAGCTCCAGTTGAGCATGTTTTTTCTTTTGACCATGTAACTAAGATAGGAAGATTTTTGAGACCGCACTAAACAGGGAGCTAATCTATGCATAGTCCTTTGGATGAGACTGAAGAACAAGTAATTGAAGGTTTTGAAGAGCGAGAAGCGTTGCCGCATGAAAAAGCAATGCTGATTAACATTCAATTGCTAGGTGGTTATCGACACCAAGCTATGGATGCTAGATTAATCCAAGAGCCAAAAACATTGGATTTGAGTAATTTTGTTCCTGATGACGACCAGTAGTACCATCCATACAAGGGTTAAACCCTGAGCAATTACAGAAGCTATTACAGAACTATGAGTTTGCAAGCCGTTTTCCACGACAACAAGAAATTAAAGATGCATTGGGTTACCAACCTAGAGTGCTTGAATGCAAATCTATTCTAGGGAGTGTGGCTGAAAAGATTCAAGGCTTCATTAGAACGTTCATTGAGGGTAGAAGATTACTGAGGCGTTTAGAATTTCTTGGATTTACAATTTAAATAATGGGTGCTTAAAAGGAAAGTTAAATGACAAATTCAAAGATGTCATGGAGTTGGTTTTAAAGAGGGATACTCATGGCTAATAACACCATTATTAACTCAAGTGCCTAACAACAATAAACACAGCCAAAAATGTTATTTTTTGTTTAGTTAATAAAGAGAAACACATTTATCACTATAATTAATGCCTACCATATACAGTGAAGATGACTTTATCAAAATCAAATAGAGAGGATAGCGCACCTCTTTTGTGTAGCTAGGTATGTAGCTACAATATAAATATAATGCAACATCCTTTTGTACAGGCTGTTTCATGGAATTTAGATGGTTAGTGCGCCTAATCTATATCAGCAGAATCGCACTAGGTCAACGATGACTCATCGGCAAGGCTGGAGTAAACTCATTACCTTGCTTACTGCCTTATTCACTGCACTAACGCGTTCAATTCTACCATGCTAAGTTTCATGAGGTATTCATGCATATAATCTTCACCTATGGTTATATTTTATAGGCGTTTAGCATTTAGATGCTACTAGGGGCGTATTTCTGGATAAATTGCTAGATTTTACTGACCGTTATGTGAAGTTGAGTTGAGGGGCAAAATTGAGAAATCTGGAGGAGTTGTTTACTGCATTGGCTAAGTCTCCATTTAGGCGTAGCTTTGAGTTGCGCGCTAAAGATTTAGCTTACTTACAGCAAAATGGGCTATCTGAAGTGCTTGACCATGCTGAAGACTTCATCGGTAAGCGGTTAGCTCCAGCAGTAATCGCTAACGATGGCAAACAAACCCCTATGCGTGGTCACCCTGTATTCGTGGCGCAACATGCCACGGCTTGTTGTTGTCGCGGATGTCTGCAAAAATGGCATAAAATCCCGCAATTGCGTGAACTCACATTAGCGGAGCAGGCTTATGTCGTGGTGGTGATTGAAAAATGGCTGCAGCAGCGCGTGCAACCATTTTAAAATGAGAAATTAGCCGAATGTGCCGTCTATCCGCGGTTTGAGTAATATGGGGGCATAAATCACCACAAAAATGGTAAACCCAATCACCCAGAACAAGGCTGAGATTAACACCCAGCTTGCATAATGTTGTATGGCGAGCATCGGTACAAAGATGCGAAATACGGCACTGACCACGATTGCCGCAAAAGCGAACCTTAGCCAAGGTGAAGATTTTCTAATATTGCGCCCGGTATGGCCCAACGCTACCCGCGCCATCATGCCCATAGTCATTAAGCCCACACCGCCGATAGTAAAAAGATGCAAAGTCAAAATAGCAGGTATGGCGAGCTGCGTTTGTAATCCATAACATAAAAAGCCTAGGTTAATAATCCATAAAGATAAATACAAGCTCCACAGCAAAGGCACTTGCCATATGCCGTGCGCGTACCAATTATATAAACGATAGCCATTAAGCGTAAATAAAGTCAATGCTAACCATGAGGTTAAGCGAGGGACGTGCGGAAAAATCTCATTGATAAACAGTGCCAAAAATAAAACTAAAATACTGAGATCAAGCCACTTATGTTGCTTTAAATTTAATTTATTTCCTGCGCCAAGGCTAGCAACGCCCCGTTCAATAAAAAACGGGATCACACGACGTCCTATCATTAAAATAAGGCTGATAAATAGAAGCACCGCACCATTGATAGCGTACAGCATACCGTCTTGTAATAGGCCATAGTAGCCCAAATAAAATACTACGTTACCTATCCATAGCAATACAACTTTGGCCACTACAGCCAATTGTGGCCATTGTTTTGCACTTACAATCGGCTTTGCGATTGCCAAAATTAGTATCAAACCAAACAGCAAATCTGCAACTGCCGCCCACAGCAGTAAACTTGTACCAAATAAAAACAATACCCGCGCTAGACACCACAGCATAAATAAACCCATTAAAGGCTTACCGTTAACCGTTTGTACCCCAGTCCAATTTTTAACCGCTGTGAGCAAAAACCCTGCAACGACCGCCACGCCATAGCCATATAACATTTCATGCGCATGCCATTGGCTATTAGTAATAGTGTTTATTTGCACAAAACTGTGCGCAGAATAAATCAGCATCCACCACACAATAGAAACCACAGCAAAAATACTGGCGCCTAAAAAGAATGGGCGGAAGCCAAGATTAAACAAGGCGAAACCTTGTGCCTGATTAGGCTTGCTCATTTGAATTTGCACCACAGCCATAATAATTGCGCCTTTGATAACCTGAAAAGTTGACCCATGTTAGCTTGATATCAAAAATATTTCCTTGATATCAAGCATGAATAAATTTAACTGCGCAAATAATTGACCACGACGGGTAACAATACCGCACTCAGCACGCCATTTAAGCCCATTGCCATACTGGCGTAGGTGCCGGCCTCTTCATTCACGCTAAAGGCGCGCGTAATGCCCAAGCCGTGCGCACCCACGCCAATTGCAGTGCCGCGTATCCACCATGGCTTTATACGTAAAAAATTCATGATGAATGGCGCCAAAATGGCGCCCAACATACCTGTTGCCACGGTAAATACAGCAGTTAATGTAGGCGACACATGAATGCGCTCTGCAATACCCATGGCAATTGGTGCGGTGACGGATTTTGCATACATACTACCGACAATGTTATCGCCCGCACCTAGCATACTGGCAATACCCACAGCGCTACCAATAGAAACTGCACTACCAATCAGCAACGCCAGCGTCATTGGCACCAGCTTGCCTTTTAAGCTGTTACAACCGCGATAGATTGGCACGGCCAATGCTACCGTTGCCGTCCCTAGCAAAAAATGCACAAACTGTGCACCTTCAAAATACTTTTGATAGGGCATGTCTATGACATAAATGCAAAACGTAGCCAGCAACACGGAAATGGCCACTGGATTTACAATGGGGTTGCGGTTGGCTTTAACGTACAAAGTGTAACCAAGCTGGTAGGTTGTCAAGGTGAGAATAAGCGCAAACAAGGGGCTACCAGAAAGATAAACCCAAATTTCAGCAATAGGGAGTCGCTCATTCATCATGCGCACGCTTTGCAAAAAATTTTAATACCAGTGCGGTGGTGGCAATGGTTAACACCACGCTAATTAACAAGGCGGCGGTGACGGCTAGGGCGTGGGTTTTTAAATCAGGTAAAAATAAAATCACCCCGACTGAGGCCGGCACAAAAAGCAATCCTAAATGTTGCCTGAAACTATCTGCAACCATGCCAAGCGGCTGGTTTACCTCACCTTTAACCAGCAAAAATGCCAATAAAAATAACAAACCCAACACCGGGCCTGGAATGTTAGGCAATAATAATATGGACACCAACTCGCCCAAGCCCTGCCAAATCAATAGCTGTACTAAGCCGTTAATCATGAGATGCGCTTTCGATGGTTAAAAAATCTATATTCAGAAATTAAAGACAGTTTTAACACAAGCGACGAGGTGATGGCAAACTTAAAAGTTAAAGCTGATAGCGCTGTAAAACAACAGTATCCACTGGTTTTAAAGCGTTAAAATTCTTGCTTGTAAATCAGCGCTGTAATTTAGCGTTAAAGCCGACTCATTGAGAGCGATGAATGCGCTTTCCAGGCGGCTTTAATGTGCTGCACAAAAACAGCGAATGCTTATTTTTTTGGCACAACACCCGATTTAGTAGGCGTTATAAATGATGTGGGTACCACAACATCTTTACTCTTTTTAGGTTTTTTCGTTTCTTTGTTACTTTTAATTTGACCTTTGGCCATGATGCTTCTCCTATGATGAATATTGCGCCTTCATCATAGGCTTATTGCAGAATTTAAGTTGATTTTTTACACTCTCTCAACGTGCTGGCGCCAGTTTCAGGTTAAAAATTAGGACCAACTCAGGTTTAAGTTAACTGCCAAAATCACTTATTTTATTAGCTTGGACTGGTTCATCACCAACGCCTCAAACTCACGCTCTGGCAACGGTTTGCTGAAATAGTAGCCTTGCAGCTCATCACAACCAATTAATTTAAGATAGTCGTACTGATAACTAGTTTCTACGCCTTCCGCAATGACCTTTATCCCTAAGCTCTGCCCAAGTACGATGATGGCTTTAAGAATAGCCATGTTGGCGGGGTCATTTTCAAGGCTACTGACAAAGGCTTTGTCGATTTTCAAGCGATCAATTGGGAAGTCTTTTAAGTAAGCAAGGCTAGAGTAACCAGTACCAAAATCATCTATTGCCAATTTGACACCTATCATTTTCAATGAGTGCAGTGTTTCTATAAACTTGGCGGCATCGTCTATTAGTGTGCTTTCTGTAATTTCTAGTTCCAGACAGTCTGAATCCAGCTCAGTGGTCTCCAAAATTTGTTTGATAGTTTTGGCTAGATTCGGTTGCCTGAATTGGCGTGGCGAAACATTAACTGCAATGGGGAAAGGGTACCCAACTTTTTCTTTTAATTCTTTTGCTTTTTTACAGGCTGTTGTTAGTACCCACTCGCCTATTTTCTCAATAAGACCGGTTTCTTCAGCAATCTGAATGAATCTCATGGGACCAATTAACTCTTCGCCAGGAGGTTGCCAGCGTATTAGAGCCTCTGCGCCACTGATTAAACCAGTTGCAAAATCTACCTTAGGTTGGTAGTAGAGTAGAAACTCGCCATGTTCTATCGCAAGGCGTAATTTATACTCCATCATTACGCGCTCGGTTAATGCTTTGTTTAATTCTGAGGTATAAATTTGATAATTGTTACGACCCGCTTTTTTCGCCTTATACATCGCGGAATCGGCATTTTTAAGTAACGCGTTTGGCTCAACACCATCATCTGGGTAAATGCTGATACCTATGCTACAGGTGACTAAATAATCCAGTTCATTAATCATGCATGGTTCAGCAACGCTAGATAGAATACGTTGCATGCTAAGCGAGATGTCGTTCACATTGTCGATATTAGTAATCAATATTACGAACTCATCACCGCCAAGTCTCACCACCGTATCTATTTCACGGATGCAACTAGACAAGCGCTGAGACATTATCAATAATAATTGATCGCCTACTTCGTGTCCCATGCTGTCGTTAATAAGCTTAAACTGGTCGAGGTCAAGAAACGCAACCGCCATTTTATTTTTGTAACGATCTGCAAAGTTAATGCATTGTTGAAGCCGATCATTCAACATATAACGATTGGGCAATCCCGTCAAACTATCATGTGTAGCTTGATGCTCAAGTTGAGCGTCATAGCTTTTTCGCGCAGTAATATCCTCAACGGTGCCTTCGTAGTGAAGTAACCCCCCGTCTTCGTCGTACACCATGCGTGCATTTTCAGAAATCCAGATAGTGCTAGCATCTTTTTTGTAAACTAAAGATTCAAAGTTCTGCACATTTTGATAATTTTCGATGGCCTGTACAAATTCTTCGCGGCGACCTGTAGCAACATAAAGTTGTTGCTGAATATTATTAAGGGCACTCATTAACTCTTCTGGTGAGCTGTAGCCGTACATACGTGCCAAAGCAGGGTTAACCATCAGATAACGTCCGTCAGGTGACGTTTGAAAAATACCTTCTACCGCATTTTCAAATATGGATCGATAACGAGACTCAGCTTCACGCAATGACTGTTCAATATTCTTACGTTTGGTGATGTTTTGAATTAAGCCTTTTATTGCATGGATTTGACCTTTATCGTTATAGATTGGGTTTCCGCGTTCAGACACCCAAATGATGCTGCCATTTGCATGCCGAATGCGGTATTCGATTTCAAAGCGAATGCCAAGTTTGACTGCCTCATCAATTTCGTTGCGCACCATCTGGCGATCATTCTCAAAAGTAATTTCTTCATATGAAATCAGATTATTGAAAATTAGATCATTTGGATTGTAACCTGTTAAACCTTTACATCCGGCACTAGCAAAAATCATGGTCCAGTACTCATCATAGAGGTTGCAATAAACCAGAGCATCCATATTGCCCACTAAATTTTCCAGCATCTGCAGGCGATCATCTACGAAGGAGTCGGCAGTAATCTGAGTATTGGTTTTTGAAGAGGATAAGTTCATTGGTTTGGCATACAGCTAAAAGAACACCTGAAAGTTTATTTGTTTAAACATAAAGCAGTATTCATGCCGACTTGATTTCTGTGAAGCTAATACTTAACTTTGTTATATGTCACCCTGCCATCGGCATCGCTATATCAAACAACAATAGATTATTTTGATTAAATGCATGTTAAAAGTGCTGACATGTAAGCGAGTGCACCAAAACTAAGCAATCGCTGAAAATCACATCCCTTGGCATTAGACATAGTGATGAAAAATAAGAATATTCTCTGATGGCGCATATTTTGCTTACCAATTACTTAAAAAGGTCATTAAGTACCTGCAACAATAACTTTATGAGTATGAAGATGAGCCAAATAACGCCAATTCAGATAGATAACTTTCTCCCTTACATGCGTGATGTGGTTCGTTGCGAACAGTCTTTGCATGAGCTTAATCTGATGTGGCGCATTATTGAGTCTTCTGCCAAGATGAACTGTCCAGTGGAGGCCAAAAGCATTTTGCCTACTATGGCAGCAACGCGCGTAGGTTTTAATCGGCTTGAAAAAGAGCTGGTACTGAGTTTGGTACAAGAAAAAGTGGCAACAGTGTTGAATGAAATCGGCACAAAAGCACAGTATGTCATTGATATTTTAGTGCGTAATCTTTATGAACGAACTGCAGATGTTGGCTTTCTTGCTACAGATAAAGAATTGTGTGCGTTTGTAGCTGGCTTATCTGGCAATGAAGATAAAATTCGTGCCCGGTTGCGTGCTTATAGAAGTAAATACACGGTTTATGATGAGATTATATTGCTGGATGTGGATGGCAATGTGTTAGTGCAGATTAATCAGGAAACGCCAATCGAAGGTAGCTTGGATCCTCTCATTCAAAGAACCTTGGTATCAGATCAGTATGTAGAAACCTATCGTGCGACAGATTTGCGGCCGAATAAAGATAAAGCGCTTATTTATTCCAAACGCATGCTGCATCCTGAAACGGGTGCAGTCATCGGCTTGTTGTGTTTGTGCTTTAATTTTGTGGAAGAGATGGCAGGTGTATTTGAATCGCATGGTGATCCCTCTGGACGCTCCGTGATGCTATTGCTTGATGGCGATAATTGCGTCATAGAAACAAGTGATCAGCGCTGGATTCCAGTGGGAGCCGTACTCCCAGTGAATCGTGACGCACAATCAAACTTAATGATTTATGGTGGCCGCGAATATTTGATACGTACATTTATTGCAGATGGCTATCAAGGCTATATGGGGCCTGCTGGCTGGCAAGGGCAGGTGATGATTCCGGTGGAAATAGCGTTTACCGGCAAAGAAACGAATGCATTAAAAGCGTTGGACCCACGAGTTGCCAGAGGCTTGCTGTCGCATGCTCAATCTTTCTGCCCACCGCTTTATGAAGTCATGAACGCAGCATCTACCATACGCAGAGTGGTGTGGAACGGGCAAGTCATGACTGCTGGGCAAGGTGGGGAGTTGTTGAAATTAAAAACCATCTTGGATCAAATTAGCGAAACAGGTACGCGCAGTAACGAATTATTTGCACAGTCAATTAATGATCTTTACGAGACGGTGCTGGCATCTAGGTTGCAGGATTCTGAATTTGTATCACACCTATTAGTTGATTTGCTAGATCGTAACTTGTATGAACGCTCTGATGATTGTCGATGGTGGGCGGTAACACCTGAGCTAAGAATAGCGCTTGAATCTGGGGCAGTTGATAGTAAAACAGTCACACAAATGACAGATATTCTGGAATATATCAATAAACTTTACACAGTATACACTCGCATTTTTGTCTATGATTGTCATGGAAAAATCATCGCCAGCACAAGCCCGATCAATGAAAATGGTTCGATTATCGGCACTAAAATAGACGACCTGACACTAGCGCAAGTGATGGGGTTGCGCACAGAGCAGGATTATTATGTCTCTCCTTTTGTTCCAGATGCTTTATACGGCAATGCACCTACTTACATCTATCACGCAGCTATTATGGCTACTGGTGGAAATTCTGTTGTCGGAGGTATCGGCATTGTTTTTGATTCTGCCCCTGAATTTTTTGCAATGTTGCAAGGCGGAATTTCAACAAAAGGGGAAGTAAAAGCTTTTTATATCAACAGACAGGGTCGGATTATTTCAAGTACGGACCCCTCCCGCCCAGTAGGGAGCATCTTGGAGGTTGAGGCAGACTTGCTTGCATTGCCAAATGGTAAAAGTGCCTCTCGTATTGTGATACATGATGGCAACTATTCAATACTTGGATGTAGTGTTTCTAACGGTTATCGAGAGTTTAAAGTCACAGATGGATATAAAGAGGATGTGATTGCCGTTGTCTATGATTCTTTTGGAGAGGTGCGTGAGCACTTTAGTTCTGGTAACGATTCTGCATCAATTATTGATACGTATTTTGTTAAAACTGACGATCCTGAATTTGCTACGTTTTTTATTGATGAAGGGTTATTCTCCATAGAAGCTGAACATGTTTTGGAGGCGTTGGCAGCCTCTGAAATCTCTTCGGTTTCCATAGGTGGTCGTACCGAGCGAGTTGGCGTGATCTCAATACAGGATGACAGCAAAGGTAAGGCTTATGCCTGGGTATTTGATCTTGGATACTTACTAAGCGGTATTCCGTCAGTACAGGACAGTAATAGCCAAGTTGTAATTGTAGAGTGCGGACATCACAAAATAGGATTGTTAGTAGGCGCGCTGCATTCGGTAGCTCAGTTTAATGAGAGCCAAATCACTTTTACACCGCTTGCAATGGGTAAAAATGGTGCTTTAATCAAGCAGATTATTAAAGCAAATAACGGAAAACTTTTGATTCAGGGCGTTGATATCAGTTATCTGTTAAGGATGCTAAGTAATCCATTTGAACCAGTTATTGCGCCATAACGGCATTGGGCTTGGTAAGCCGGATTTATAGGAGTTAGGGATTTGATGGACATACTGTAACTATTAACGCCTAAAAGCAGGCCATCGGTAGCTTGCATTAACGTAATCCATTTAAGATTTTTTTCTTAGCGGCTCCAGCAGAGGAGATAGCCCGTTATGATCGATTTCCTGCATCAACTGCAATAATCGCCCCAGCTCACCAGAAGGAAATCCGTCGCGGGCAAACCAGTTTAAATAGTTGCCAGGCAAATCGGCAATGAGGCGGCCTTTGTATTTACCATAAGGCATCGCCAATGTGACCAAGCGTTGTAAGTCTTCTGGGTTCATATTGAAATTTTAATCAGAAAGGTAACGACTATAAGGTAATTGGCAGGCTATTTGAAATTGCGGGAATCATTTAGGCATAGCGCCTATAAAAGAATTGTAGTGTGAGCATTGATATGCTCACACTACGTTTTCTGGCGGAGCGGACGGGACTCGAACCCGCGACCTCCTGCGTGACAGGCAGGCATTCTAACCAACTGAACTACCACTCCATAAAACTGACGTAGCTATAAAATAATTACGGGTTTAAACTTTGCGCTCCAAACTTTACAGTTAAAAACGACTTTGTCACATTTTCTCTGACTTTTTTGGTGGGTGCTAACGGGGTCGAACCGCTGACATTCGCCTTGTAAGGGCGACGCTCTACCAACTGAGCTAAGCACCCTGCCTAGCCAACAAGGACGGCATTGTACAGCACTTTAAGGAAAGTGCCAACATTGAAGAATCAATGGTTATTAATATCCAAGAAATGCGCTTCCCACACCACATTTCGGAGAAATGTTAATCATTTTCTAACGTAGTTATTCGCTTATGTTTTCAATGATATTGCTGATGATTCCTGAGCGGTTCAGCGTGTAAAAATGCAAGCTTGGTACACCCCAAACTTGCAAGGTCTCGCATAGCTCGCTCACTACATCTACGCCAAACGCACGTAATGAAGGCATATCATCGGCATATTCTTCAAGACGCATTCTCAGCCACCTAGGAATCTCTGCCCCACAAACATTTGAAAAACGTGCTAATTGGGTAATGTTATAAATCGGCATAATGCCAGGTACAATCGGGATGTTGATGCCAGCAGTTTCACATTGATCTAAAAATCTAAAATAAGCATCTGCATTATAAAAGTACTGGGTAATCGCTGAAGTTGCG
>JAURWJ010000007.1 GCA_030655015.1 Methylotenera sp.
GCACGACCACCTTTGGTAGCCATACGAACTAAAAAGCCATGAGTTGTGGCGCGACGTGTTTTAGAAGGTTGATAGGTACGTTTCATGTAAATCTCCAGCGAGCATTAAGCTATAAAGGGCGTTATTAAACCTGATAACACACTCTTTTGTCAATGTTTATTTGGTTTTATATGGTTTGAAATACGTTAAATATTGTAGCGTCTAAAACGGTATTCTATTTAATTGATGATTTATTAAATTGCCTGTGGATAAGTTATCTTAAACCAGCTAAAATGAAGCGATTGATACTTAACAATAATATTGTTTAAAAACAAATTTATTTTGAATAAAAACAAAAAGTTACGATAATATAATTATTGTAATTGCACTAATTAAGGCGCGTCATAATCAATGGAAAATTTTTGGCCAGCTTGTCTCAGTCGTTTTGAGAAAGAGCTTTCTGCACAACAATTCAATACTTGGATTAAGCCACTGTACACTGAAATAGAAGGTGATGCCGTGAGACTTTTTGCGCCTAATCGCTTTGTTATGCAGTGGGTAAAAGATCGTTTTTTGAAAAAAATTGAGCAATTTGCACAAGAGTTACTTTTACCTAATATTCAAATAGAGTTATTACTAGGTGAAGCCAATACAAAAAGTTTAAACGAAAACGAAAAAATTGAAGTTATCAAGCCTAAAGCTGATAGTAAATTAGATTATGCGGTCTCTGATTTTGAGGCGAAAGTTAAATTAAACCGGGCCCTTACCTCTAGCACTAAAAGTAAAAATAAAAATGTGAACTCCGGATTAAACCCCTCTTTTAATTTTAGCAATTACGTCACTGGTCGCGCTAACCAATTAGCCCGCGCTGCGGCAATACAAGTTGCAGAAAACCCTGGTAGTGCTTACAACCCCTTATTTATTTATGGCGGCGTAGGGCTGGGTAAAACGCATTTGCTGCAAGCGATTGGTAATCAATTAAAATCTCACAATCCTGATGCAAAAATACGCTATTTACATGCTGAGCGTTATGTCTCTGATGTAGTTAAAGCTTACGAACATAAAGCGTTTGATGAGTTTAAGCGTCAATATCATTCACTTGATTTGTTGCTAATTGATGATATTCAATTTTTTGCTAAAAAAACGCGAACTCAAGAAGAGTTCTTTTATGCTTTTAATTCGCTTATTGAAGCTAAAAAACAAATCGTTATTACTTGTGATACTTACCCCAAGGAAATTATAGATGTTGACGAACGTCTAAGGACACGTTTTAGTTGGGGTTTAACCGTTGCTGTTGAGCCTCCTGAGCTTGAAATGCGGGTTGCTATTTTATTAAAAAAAGCTGAGGCAGTTAACTTAAACTTACCTGAAGATGTAGCATTTTTTATTGCTAAACAAATACGCTCCAGTGTACGAGAGTTAGAAGGCGCGTTAAATCGTATTATTGCCATGGCTAAATTTACCGGCCATGCGATTGACGTACATTTAGCCAAAGACGCATTACGTGATTTAATTGCAATACGTGGTCGGCAAGTAACCATGGAAAATATTCAAAAAACTGTCGCTGATTATTACAAAATTAAAGTAGCTGAAATGTATAGTAAAAAACGCACGCGTAATTTTGCGCGTCCGCGTCAAATCGCTATGGCTTTATCGCGTGAGTTAACTAACCATAGCTTTCCTGAAATTGGTGAGGCTTTTGGTGGGCGGCACCATACCACGGTAATGCATGCTTGTGATGAGATTGATTCATTGCGACAAAATGACCCAACCGTTGCAAGAGATCTCGGTTTTTTAGTACAAGTAATTAGAGATTAGTTAAAGTAAGTAATCCTGGTAATGTTAAGGATTAGTTGTGGATAAAAAGTGTATAAGGTTGCGTTAAATTTAATTACAAAAATTACTCAACAAATAATCCACAGTAGATTATGTAGTTGCTAAGATAGATAAATAGGTTATAACTAACTGATTTTAAATTAAAATAATCAGTTATCCACAAAAAAACGTACTATTATTATTGTTATTATTTATATATATATTATTTAGGTTATAAAGATGAATATACAAATCAACCGCGAAACGTTATTAAAACCGCTTACCTCTGTAACAAGCATTGTAGAAAAAAGACATACCTTACCGATATTGTCTAATTTATTGCTCGAAGCAAAACAGAATAAAATTTATCTAACAGCTACCGATTTAGAAATGCAAATTTCATTGTCGGTTGATAGCGCAACTAATGGTGATTTTTCAACTACTATTTCAGCCAAAAAGTTACTTGATATTTGCCGATCATTACCAGATAGTGCAGAAATTAATATGGCAACCAACGATAGCCGTATTACGTTAAAGGCTGGCAAAAGCCGTTTTAATTTACAAACCTTACCTGCAGCCGATTATCCGGTCATTACTAAAACTCAAACTGAAGGTACATTGGTTACCATTGGTCAACGATCATTAAAGGAGCTATTGAAGCAAGTTGAATTTGCAATGGCGCAACAAGATATTCGTTATTATCTTAACGGCTTGTTATTTGAAGTGATTGCTAATCGGTTAAATGTTGTTGGCACTGATGGACACCGTTTAAGCTTTACATCTACTGAATTAAAACAAAACTATGAAAAACAAGAAATTATACTGCCGCGTAAAACTGTGATTGAACTGATTAAATTATTGGATGATAGTGAAGAAGATGTGCAAATAGAACTTGCTAATAACCAGGTTAATTTTAGTTTTGGTAATATCAGGTTAATTTCAAAAATAATTGATGGGAAATTTCCTGATTACAATCGCGTCATTCCAACTGGCCATCAAAATACATTTTCAATCGAGCGTTTGGGTGTATTGTTAGCTATGCAGCGTGCGTCTATTTTATCCAATGAAAAATATCGCGGTATTCGTATGGTGTTGAGTAATAACAACTTAAAACTTATTAGCACCAATAGCGATCAGGAAGAAGCAGAAGAAGAGTTAGAAATCGCCTACAACGGTGATAGTTTGGATATTGGTTTTAATGTGACTTATTTAATTGATGTATTAAATAATACCAATAGTGAGCAAGTAAACTTCTCGTTCGCAGATGCGAATAGTAGTTGCCTGATTACGGTGCCAAATAATGATGATTATAAATATGTAGTGATGCCAATGCGTATATAAAACGCATTAATGACGTTTCACGTGAAACAAATAATAGTTAAACCCAATATTTACTCATACAAAGATAATAAGCATGGCTGAAAATACACCAGTAGTACCAGATTACGATTCGTCCAGTATTAAAATTCTTGAAGGCTTAGATGCGGTACGTAAACGTCCGGGTATGTACATTGGAGATACATCAGATGGTTCAGGGTTGCATCACATGGTATTTGAGGTGCTTGATAATGCGATTGACGAAGCATTAGCAGGGCATTGTAATGACATTAAAGTAACCATACACGTAGATAACTCAATTAGCGTGACGGACAACGGTCGCGGTATTCCAACGGATGTTAAATATGATGATATTAAGGCAGTAAAGCGCTCAGCAGCTGAAATTGTAATGACGGAGTTACATGCAGGCGGGAAATTTGACCAAAATTCTTATAAAGTTTCTGGTGGTCTACATGGTGTAGGTGTTTCTGTGGTTAATGCGCTGTCTGATTGGTTGCGATTAAAGATCTACCGTAACGGTGAAGTGCATCAAATGGAATTTAGGCGCGGCGTGCCGGTGGCACCGCTTGCCTTAACAGGGAAAACTGAAAAGCGGGGGACTGAAGTACACTTTTTAGCATCAGTTGAAACTTTTGTGTTGGTAGAATACCACTTTGAAATTTTAGCAAAACGCATCCGTGAGTTGTCGTTTCTTAACAATGGCGTAAAAATTGAGCTTATTGATCAACGTAATGGCAAAAGTGAAAACTTTGCCTATTCCGGCGGTATTAAAGGGTTTGTGGAATACATGAATCGCACTAAAACCGTGCTTCATCCTAAAACTTTTTACGCGATTGGTGAAAAAGATGGCATGACCATAGAAGTAGCGATGCAATGGAACGATTCATACACTGAAACTGTGCAATGTTTTACTAACAATATTCCACAGCGCGATGGCGGCACGCACTTAACCGGCCTACGCACTGCCATGACGCGTACGTTGAACCAATACATTGAACAAAGCGATATTGCAAAAAAAGCCAAAGTAGAAACCACAGGCGACGATATGCGCGAAGGGATTTGCTGTGTATTGTCAGTTAAAGTGCCTGATCCAAAATTCTCATCACAAACTAAAGATAAACTGGTTTCAAGTGAAGTGCAACCAGTAGTTTCAGAAGTGGTTTCAGCTAAGTTAACAGAGTTTTTACAAGAAAACCCAGTGGATGCCAAAATCATCGTTGGTAAAATTGTAGATGCAGCACGTGCGCGCGAAGCGGCACGTAAAGCCCGTGAAATCACGCGTCGTAAAGGCGTAATGGATACCATGGGCTTGCCTGGGAAATTGGCGGACTGCCAGGAACGTGATCCGGCAAAATGTGAAATTTACTTAGTTGAAGGTGACTCAGCGGGCGGCTCAGCTAAACAAGGGCGTGACCGTAAGTTCCAAGCAATTTTGCCGCTAAAAGGTAAAATTTTAAACGTAGAAAAAGCCCGTTTTGATAAACTCATCGGTTCGCAAGAAATTGCCACCCTCATTACCGCATTAGGCACCAGTATCGGTAAAGCGGATTTTAATGCAGATAAATTGCGTTACCATCGCATTATTATCATGACCGATGCCGATGTGGACGGTGCGCATATCCGTACGCTTTTACTTACATTTTTCTATCGCCAAATGACTGAGCTAGTAGAACGTGGCCATATTTACATTGCGCAACCACCACTTTACAAGGTTAAGCAAGGTAAAGACGAGCGTTATTTAAAAGACCAACAAGAATTAGATCAATACTTATTGCAATCAGCCCTCAAAGGCGCGGAATTGACCACCACAACAGGCGCTGAAACAATTAAAGGTGAACCACTTAACGAAATTGCAAAACAGATGGTTCTCACGGAAGCGGTGATCCGCCGAATTGCAGCGCATTATGATGAAAGTGTACTGCGCGCCATGCAGGATTTAGGTGAGTTAAGCTTAGCCACCAAAGAAAGCACAGAAGATGCCGCAGGAAAACTGCGTCCGATACTAGGTG
Organism: Methylotenera sp.; assembly: GCA_030655015.1. Taxonomy (GTDB): domain Bacteria; phylum Pseudomonadota; class Gammaproteobacteria; order Burkholderiales; family Methylophilaceae; genus Methylotenera. Next base: position 5,142 of record JAURWJ010000007.1, read on the forward strand.
CGATCGGCTCAGAGGTGATTGTAGGATTTGACCAAGAAACCAGCGAATATCGCCTGGAAATCAATAAATTTGTGCATGGCAACTTGCAATGCTGCGTCATTGATGCAGAGTTTTTAGGTTCAGGCGATTACCGCCAAATCAGCAAAATGTCCGCCATGCTACAAGGCTTGTTAGGTGAGGGCGCTACCATCAAACGCGGTGATAAAGAGAGCGCAGTTAGCACCTTCAAACAAGCGTTAGATTGGTTGCTAGAAGAAGGCAAACACAACCTTAATATTCAACGCTATAAAGGCTTGGGCGAGATGAACCCGTCGCAATTATGGGAAACCACGATGGACCCAACCGTTCGCCGTTTGTTAAAAGTACAGATTGATGACGCGATTGCAGCCGATGAGATATTTACTACGCTAATGGGTGATAATGTAGAGCCAAGGCGCGCGTTCATTGAAAGTAATGCTTTGGGTGTGGGTAATTTGGATATTTAATGACAGAAGACGTTGTAGGTTCTTATAAAAGACGATTATGATAGAAAATAACTCAACCTTGCAACTTGAAGTGGCTGAACTGATGGTGAATGCGTTAAATCTGGACACCACGGCAGCTGCAATTGACCCTGATGCTCCACTCTATGGTGATGGTCTGGGTCTTGATTCTATTGATATCCTTGAGGTTGCCTTGGTTATTTCCAAACGTTACGGCTTGCAGCTCAAAGCTGATAGTGAAGATAATCATCGTATTTTCAGTTCCCTACGTAATTTGGCCGACTATGTTGCCGCTCACAAATCAAAGTGATACAGAGGTAAAGTATGCTTGAGGCTATGAGGATTGCACGTGGGTTAAGCATAGCTGTGATGATTGTGACTTATGCAGTGCTGGTGCATCACGTCAACGCATCAGGCCAAGCCAGTACGCTTGGTGCGGCATTGGCATTGGTGCCTATATTTCTGCTGATTATTACGGTAGCCGTAAAGGCCACATCGCGCGTGGCTGGTGTTGGTTTATTGTTGATTAGCGGTATTGCTTCCTGGCTGGCATGGCCATTTATCAAGCAGCACACGGGGTTTGTATTTTGGATGCAGGATATTGGTCTGTTGCTGGTTTTATTAGTGACTTTTGGCTGGACTTTACAAAAAGACCGCAAGCCCTTGTGTGTGCATTTTGCCGAGATGATTAACGGCGGTGCGTTGCCAGCAGAACATGAACGTTATGCCCATAAAGTCACTGTGGCATGGGTGGCATTTTTTGCCATGATGATGATGACTTCAACCTTGCTGTTTTTTATGGCGCCTTTGGCAACATGGTCGATTTTTGTGAATTTTCTTACGCTACCGCTGGTGGCGCTGATGTTCATGGTCGAGTTCATGGTGCGTCGTCGTGTACTGGTCGACTTACCCACTGGTCATATTCTTGATGCGGTGCGTGCGTATCTGAATAATTCTGCGCGCGTATAATAAACTCTAGTTCTTAATATTAAACCTTAGTTTAGCTTTAAAACTCCGCATGCAAACTCTGCCTTTAGTCACCCATTCTGCTCTCGATAAAACAGTCGCATGGCGCAAAGGCACGGCCATTTCTGTCGAAAAATTTCTAATGGATGCTACATATCTGGCGGCTTTACTGCCGCACAGCAAGCACGTGCTGAACATCTGCCGTGATCGTTATCAGTTTACGGTTGGTCTGGCCGCTGCCATTATCAGTAACAAGGTTAGCCTGTTGCCGCCTACACATACGCCAGAGATGGTGCAGCAGCTACAGGCTTTTTCTGCCGAAGTGTTTTGTCTGCATGACAATGACTATTGTGACATTGCATTACCGTGTCTGCGTTATCCGATGGTGATGCCTGAACACAGGTTAGAGTGCAATGCTGCAAACATGACAATACCGCAGATTGACGTGCAACAGCTGGTGGCAGTTGTGTTTACCTCAGGCTCCACCGGTGCACCTATTCCGCACTCAAAAAGCTGGGGTTCTCTGGTGCAGAATGTACAGGCTCAGGCAGAGCGGCTTGGGCTGATAGCCGACGGTAACTACAGCATAGTCGGTACCATACCGCCGCAACATATGTATGGATTTGAATCAACCGTGTTATTGCCGCTACAAAGTGGCAATGCCTTGAGCAGTGCACAGCCGTTTTATCCAGTTGATATTTGTAGCGCCCTGGAAGCTACACCTTCTCCACGCCTATTAGTTTCCACCCCATTACATTTGCGATTGCTGTTAGAGGCCGAACTTAAGCTGCCACAGTTAGCTATTGTGTTATCAGCGACAGCACCCTTATCTACATCACTGGCACATAAAGTGGAAGCAAGCTGTAAAGCGCCGCTACTGGAAATATACGGCAGTACCGAAACCGGGCAGATCGCCACACGCCGCACGGCACAGGCAGTGGAATGGCAGCTATTTCCTGGAGTGCAACTAACCCAGCGCGGTGAAAATCTATGGGCAGAAGGCGGCCACGTAGAACTCCCGGTGCCTCTCAACGACATCATCGAACCAGCGGGCACGGCACATTTTCTGTTGCACGGTCGCAAGCGGGATCTAATCAATATCGCGGGTAAACGCAGTTCACTGGCTAACTTGAATCATCATTTAAATGCTATTGAAGGTGTTATTGATGGTGCTTTTTTCATGCCGGATGAGGTTTCATACGATCATGTCACCCGTCTAAGCGCGTGCGTAGTAGCACCCAGCCTGACTGCTTCCACTTTACTCACGGCCTTGCGCGTACGCATAGATCCGGTTTTTTTACCAAGGCCATTGTTATTTGTAGAATCATTGCCACGAAACAGTACGGGTAAATTGCCACGTGATGCATTGCAAAAGCTTATTGCTACGTATATGAATCAAGATGTAAATGGTATTATTCCGGGACTGAAAATCCCCCCATGAAAAAACAGATCCCGTTAAAAATTCCTGCAGACCACCCTGCATTCGCTGGACATTTTCCGGGGAGCCCTATTGTGCCTGGGGTAGTGTTGCTGGATGAGGCTATTCATGCCATTGTTGCGGATACTGGGCTAACTGTAACAGCATGGCAAATCAGCTCAGTTAAATTTCTGAGCCCGTTAAAGCCGGGTGAGGCTGTCATGATTGAACATGAACAATTGGCGAATGGCACCATAAAATTCGAGGTGCTCGAAGCAAGCCGTCAGATTGTGATTGGTAGCCTTGTTCCAAGCATTAAAGCTTTATGATGCAGCCTACCGACAGTACTTATACAACATCTGCACCCTGGCTCAAAACTCAGGAACGCAGCAACATGCTGATGTTGCGCATGATGAGCTGGATATCGCTGCGACTGGGTCGCAGGATAGGCCGTTTGGTATTACATTTAATTGCGGCCTACTTTGTATTGTTTGCACCAGATAATCGCCGCGCCTCTCTTAATTACCTGCCACGCGCCTTGGGGCGTCCTGCCACATGGCTGGATCTGTATCGGCATTTTTTCTGTTTCGCAGCCACCATCCATGACCGTATCTACCTGATCAACCGCCGTTATGATCTGTTTGATATCGAGATACAGGGCAGGGAAAACATCCATCCGCTGATAGATGCGGGCAAAGGCGTACTACTGATGGGTGCGCATCTTGGCAGTTTTGAGGTCATGCGCGCGATTGGGCGACAGCTTCCAGGTCTGCGCGTTGCTATGGTGATGCATGAGGACAATGCGCAAAAAATCAACGGCATGCTGGCCGCAATCAATCCGGAAGCCTCAATGGATATTATTCCGTTAGGGCGGATTGATTCCATGCTGCAAGTGCAGGAGCGCTTAGATGAAGGTATGCTAGTCGGCATGCTGTCAGATCGCACGCTGGGTAATGAGCCGATGGCACAGATAAACCTGCTGGGCGCTACTGCGGCCTTGCCGACCGGGCCGTTTCGCATGGCCGCATTGTTGCGGCGTCCGGTGGTATTTATGGTCGGGCTATATCTGGGAGGTAATCGCTACCAAATACATTTTGAGACACTGGCTGATTTCTCTGAAACCCCCAGAGGCCAGCGTGACCAGGCCGTGAAAATGGCGATTGCTCGCTATACCGAATTGCTGAATCACTATACTCGCCTGGCGCCATATAACTGGTTTAATTTTTTTGATTACTGGCAAACCGTGCCTGCATCCTTGAATGAAAAAAATGAATAAAGCAGAAGTCACGCATAGTAAATTTTTACGCTGGACAATACAAAGCTTGCTATTGCTCGGTATGTTGTTGGCTATACCAATCAGCCGTGCGGAAAGTAGCTGGGATATTGACCAGTTAATGCAAACACTGTCAGCCACACGCACTGGCCATGCCAGCTTTATAGAGAAAAAATCAATCGCCATGCTCGACAGGCCTGTAGAGTCATCAGGTGAACTGTTTTATAACGCCCCAGACCGCTTGGAAAAACGCACTTTAAAACCCAGGGTCGAGAGTATGTTGCTGGACAAGGACACCTTGACCGTAGAACAGCGTGGCAAAAAACATGCACTGTCTTTGCAAAGCTACCCCGAGTTAGCCGCGTTTATCGACAGCATACGCGGCACCTTGGCGGGCGATCGCAAGGCGCTGGAACGCACTTATAACTTGAGTATGGAAGGTGATGAACAAAGCTGGAATCTCGTCTTACTACCCATAGAAGATAAAATGAAAAAAGTGGTGGCTAAGATAAGTATTGCCGGTTCAGGTAATGTGCTGCGTACCATAGAAATTAAACAGGCGGATGGTGACAGTTCGTTGATGACTATCACGCCATTGCTGGCACCATAACCTACGGATATCCTGAAGCTGACCAACTCGTGAATTTATCCGTATTACAACGTCGCCGTACCGCTATTATCATCTGGCTGGTGTTGGTGTTGGCTAGTCTGGTTATTATCAGCCGTAGCCACTTTACTGCCGATTTGTCGGCTTTTCTGCCACGCACGCCCACGGTTG
>JAURWJ010000027.1 GCA_030655015.1 Methylotenera sp.
CAAAAATTGAAGACAAAACAGTATTTTTGGTTGAAGTAACACAAGCGGGTATTTTCCATATTCGCAATGTGCCTGAAGAAAATATTGAAATGATTGTTGGCATCACTTGCCCTAACATTTTGTTCCCTTATGCGCGTGAAAGTATTTCGGATTTAGTCATCCGTGGTGGTTTCCAACCTGTGCTACTCAACCCAATTAACTTTGAAGCCTTATTTGCGCAACAAAAACAGCAACAAGCTGAGCCAGCAGACACCGCAACACACTAAGTTTGATGCCTCAATTTAGCAAAGTTTTAATCGTATTATCTTTAGTGTTGATGCCTGTTGTGGCATCAGCGCTAGAGTTTAAATCGGTGTCAGTGCCTAAAGCGGTACTTTATGACGCGCCTTCAAGTTCCGCCAAAAAAATCTTACTCCTTAGTCAATATTACCCCGTTGAAATTATTGTTAACCTGGGTGATTGGCTGAAAGTGCGCGATGCAGAGGGTAGCATTAGCTGGGTAGAAACCAAGCAGTTGTCTGATAAACGCACGGTGATGATTACCATCAGTCAGGCAGAGGTTAGGCAAGCCACTGATGCCGGTGCCAGCTTGGTTGCCACGTTAGAAAAAGGCGTGCTATTAGAAGTGGTAGATACAAAACCAAACAACGGCTGGCTCAAGGTGCGGCATCGTGACGGAGCCACCGGGTTTGTTTTAATTTCATCGACTTGGGGTTTTAATTAAATGACAAAAATAGCTGTTCTTGGCGCCGGCGCCTGGGGTACCGCGTTGGCAATGAACATTAGCCAGCGCCACCAAGTGTCACTTTGGGCGCGCAATGCAGGCCATGTATCGGGTATGCGTAAAGCGCGTGCCAACCCGATGTACTTGGGTGACTTTAAATTTAATGACCAATTACAAATCGAAGACGATTTGCAAACGGCACTTGATAATGCAGACCTGATTTTATCTGTAGTGCCTACGGCGGGTTTTCGAGGTATTTTAAAAGACATCAAGCAGCTTGGCTGTAAGTTGCCTATTATTTGGGCGCATAAGGGTTTGGAGCCGCTAACTGCAAAGTTGCCGTATGAAGTGGCGCTTGACGAATTCGGCGCCTCTGGACAGAAATGGGGCGCATTGTCAGGGCCTAGTTTTGCGGCTGAGTTGGTGCGTGGTTTACCAACCGCAGTCACATTGGCTGCGAATGATGAAGCTTTTGCCAATGAGGCGGCTTTATTGATACATGGCGCCAATTTGCGCGTTTACCACACCTCTGATGTGATTGGTGTTTCAGTCGGCGGAGCGGTTAAAAACGTGATGGCGATAGCGGCAGGTATCTCGGATGGTATGGGTTTTGGCAACAATGCGCGTGCTGCCATGATTACACGCGGTCTGGCTGAAATGACTCGTTTTGGCGTGGCACTAGGTGCTAAAACTGAAACTTTTATGGGCTTGGCTGGCGTGGGAGATTTAATTTTAACCTGCACCGGACAATACTCCAGAAACAGAGAAGTAGGTTTGCAACTTGCCAGCGGTAAAAGCCTGAGTGATATTTTGCAAGGGCTCGGTCACGTGGCAGAGGGTGTGAACACTGCGCGTGAAGTGATGCGCCGCGCTGAAATTATTGGCGTGGATATGCCCATTACCTATGAAGTGAACCAAGCTTTATCACACGGTAAAAGCGCAAAAGATGCGGTGATGGATCTACTGGGGCGAGATCAAAAACCAGAGGGCGTTTAGTTTTTATCGTTAGCGTCCCCTGAGCTTGTCGAAGAGTAGGCTAAGTTACACATCCCCTTCGACAGGCTCAGGGAACGGTGGGTTTGGAGAATGTATTTTTACATTCCGCCTTCAAACCCAATTTGCCGCCAAGCCTCATATAACAACATCGCGGCAGAGTTTGATAAATTCAAACTACGACTATTCGGTAGCATCGGCAAACGTAAATGGTGTTCTGTCGTACATTCCTCACGTATTTCTTCCGGTAAACCGCGAGTTTCTGGGCAAACACAAAGCAATCACCTGTTAAATTGAATATCGCTATGCCGCGTACTGCTCTTGGTCGTGATTGCGAATAGGCGTTTTCCTGCCAATGCCGCTTTACAGTTGGTCCAATTTTTATGTACTTTTAAATTGGCGTACTCGTGATAATCTAGCCTCGCGCGTTTGAGTTGTTTGTCTTCTAGCGTAAAGCTAAGTGGTTTTACCAGATGTAAATCTGCGCCGGTATTGGCACATGGCTTGATGATATAGAGAGATGGCGCGAATAATAGTTTTTTTACGTTTAGTATATAAAACTACACTCTTATTTTATTTTGTTAACTAGGTTCATGGATATTGCTATTTTGGGTAATAATATACAGACTTGAGTAAAGAGCTAATCACAGTGAAAAAAGTACTATAAGTTATGTTTAATATCGCACTCTTTGAACCCAACATTCCTCAAAATACGGGAAATATTATAAGGCTAATCGCTAACAACGGATGCAAGCTTCATTTGATAGAGCCGCTTGGCTTTGATTTGGAAGATAAAAATTTAAAAAGATCCGGGTTGGACTATCATGACTTGGCAAATGTTGTTCTATATGAAAATTATGATGTTTTTTTAGAAGCGATTGCTGGATTTAGAATTTTTGCTATAACAACAAAAGGTAAGCAGAAATATAACAAGGTTAAATTTCAGGCAGGAGATGTTTTTCTATTTGGATCTGAAACGGCTGGGCTGCCAGAGTATGTTCGCCAGAGCATCCCTCAAGATCGTCATCTAAAAATTCCAATGAGGCCAAACAATCGAAGTATGAATTTATCTAACTCGGTTGCAATCGTTAGTTATGAAGCATGGGCGCAATTTGATTTTTCTGGGGGCGACTGAGAGGGCTTGGGGCTCGAGATTTAGCTTATACTGTTAAAGAATACTGGCATTAGAATATATTGATATGTTAATTATAAAGATGGCATACTGCTAATGCCTGTTTTTGATCATAGCGACCTGAAGAGGCTAGTCAACCTTAACTAGTTAGTTAAAAAGGTGGGATATGGCGCTACTCACAAGTGATAGAATGCTTGGTCAGTAAACCCTAGGGTCGCGCGCCTAATGGCGATGAGCGGATTAACAATGGACATTGCATTACTTTTGTTTCTAATTCTTCTTAATGGCATTCTGGCAATGTCTGAAATCGCCGTAGTCTCCTCCCGCAAGGCTCGATTACAAAAACTGGCCGATGACGATAGTCCAGGCGCGCAATCAGCACTGGCTCTAAATAACGCGCCAGCTAACTTTCTTTCAACGATACAGGTTGGCATTACCACAGTAGGCATTTTGAGCGGCGCTATTGGTGAGACCGCCCTAGTTGATCCCTTAACTGTTTGGCTTACCAACTTTGCATTGATTGAACCTTTCGCCAGGGGCATTGGGTTGACAGTCGTAGTCGTCGGGCTGACCTATTTTTCTGTCGTTGTCGGAGAGCTAGTACCCAAGCAGCTGGGGCTGTTGGCACCAGAGAAAACGGCTTCGTTGATGGCTCCTTCAATGGATATATTGGCACGTCTGGCAGGGCCATTAGTTTGGCTACTTTCAGCGTCATCTGGTTTTTTGTTGCGTTTAATAGGCGCAACCCGCATGGAGGGCCCCCCTGTAACCGACGAAGAAATCAAGGTTTTAATGGAGCAGGGCTTCGAAGCTGGCGTATTCCATGAGAGTGAGCAGGCGATTGTATCCAACGTGCTACGTCTTGACGATCAGCGCATCAGTGCGATTATGACGCATCGAAACGACATCTATCTGCTTGATCTGTCTGAGCCTGAGGATGAAATCCGCAATCGCATTGCCCAAAGTCCGTATACACGTTTAGTGGTTTGCCGCGATGGGTTAGATCATGTCGTTGGAATATTGCGTACGGTAGATATTCTCAAGGATGCACTGGCAAACAAGCCACTTGCAATTGAGCCATCTTTGCGCCCACCGCTGTATGTGCCGGAGGGCGTGTCCACCACATATTTGCTGGAAAACTTTCGTAAATCCCGCCAGCAATGCGCATTGATTGTTGACGAGTATGGTGAATTGCAGGGGCTGGTGACGCTGACCGACGTGCTTACCTCGATCGTTGGCGAACTGCCTTCCTCGGATGTGACAGAAGAACAGGATGTCGTCACACGCGAAGACGGATCGTTACTGATTGATGGTAGCGTGACTATCGAACGTCTAAAGTTCGTGCTGGGAAACGATAAGGATTTATCTGGTGAGGAAGAAAACGCTTTCAACACCTTGGGTGGTTTCGTTATGTATATGCTGGGGCGTGTTCCGCAGGTAGCCGACTTTTTTGAAACAGCAGGCTATCGGTTTGAAGTCATAGACATGGATAAAAATCGCGTGGATAAAGTGTTGGTTGTACGTATAGCTACGCTTCAATCGGAAGCTAGCCCAACTGAAAAATGATTTTTTAAATCTTTGCTATTAGCCGATCGTCGCCTATTCCTTATCATTTTCTGACTTCGGATCGCCAGTAACCCCGGCTGTGAGCGTGAAACGCATTGCATCTTCCATGCTCATATCAAGAGGTCGTGTAGCACTACGTGGGACAAGCACAGCAAAACCACCAATACCGTAACTCATGGGAATGTAAACCAGCAAACTGTCTTGCTGGTTGAATTCCGCAGGCATGTGGGTCATGTCGGTCTGGGTGACGAGACCAACCACTTGCATGCCAGTTTCTCCAAAAGTGATTGCTACGACCTGCTCAAAATCTTTCTTTTTTTTGGACGAAAAATAATCCAGCAGATCACGAATCGACAGATACACTGATTTAATTAACGGCAGCCGATACACGATTCGTTCGACCCGGGAAAACAATTGCTGCGCAATAATGGTTTGCATAAGTAACCCTATTAAAAAGGCTACCACCAGGCCAGCGACTACCCCCATCCCAGGCCTATACAATTCCTCCGGCATCACAGTTCGGATTGCACCTCCAAGAAAGGACTCTGTTGCCACAATAAACCAGTAAATCATATAAAGCGTCAGTATCACAGGCAATGTCGTGATTAGACCAGTCAGGATATTTTTATTGATTGATCTCAACATGTCTGTTTCCTTGATTAAATTTACAGTTCTGATGGCCACATATTAGCCAGTAATTTGAATTTGATGATGCATGTGGAATCTATTGCCGTTTTTGGTTTTGTTGATTAACACTCTAAATTGTTGGAATATCAAGATTGGGTCACAACACTAAAAAACCTAAAAACCTATTTTAAACGAATTTGTTTAAGTTGAAGAAATTCAGCTTAGCTTATGTGATTGTTTTTTGACAGACTTACGGCAGGTGAGCCTTCGTGGTTAAAGGTCAGTTAAGGGATTTTCTGTCACTTATTGCCATTAAATGAACGTCTCAGTTGGGGAGTTTTTCAACAGAATAGGTCGTTTTTTGTCCTCTGACCTATAAACCAGCCTGCCGCATAGCTATCGTTCAAAAATATGCATAGCTTTTTAATTAATGATAAGTAGCCATGAAAATCACTGGCCAATTCAAATAATTCTGCTGGGCAGTCTTTATTTTGCCAGCGTTGGGTGGTATTTCTTGCTCAAATAATACGAGTGTAAACATCAATTTTTGATTAGTAAGGTTTAGGCAATGTTCTTGCAATGACCCAGCACTCTACATGGGCGGCGCCGGCTTGTTTTAATGTTTTGGCTAACTCGTTCAAACTGGCGCCTGTGGTCATTACGTCATCTACCAGCGCAATGTTTAAACCTTGCAAATTTTGCGCACAGTTGAACACGCCGCGTATGCTCTTGATCCGATCTTTAAGAGACAAGCTGGCTTGTGGCGGTGTATATTTGATGCGCTGGCAAGATTGATAATCCAGCTTAATTTGCATGTTGTTACCCATCAAGCGTGCAACTTCCAATGCTTGGTTAAAGCCGCGCTGTTTAAGGCGCGTCACATGCATAGGCATTGGGATAATGCGGTCCATTTGATGGTTGTGTGTGCTTGGCTGTATTTTATTTGCCAGTAACGAGGCAAAGGTATTGGCTAAATGTAAGGTTTCTTTGTATTTATAGTGTTGCAGCAGTTTATCCACAGGGTAGTCGTAACTGAATAGTGCATGGGTTGCATCAAAACTGGGTGACGTTTTTAAACAGCTACCACAGACTGAACCATCCGAGATGAGTCCGCATTGCGGGCATTGTGGCGAGCTGTGCCATGACAAGTCGCTTAAGCATGGCTTGCAGATGCCTAACTCGCCACCCTCATGGCTGGCGCAGAGTATGCAAATTTGCTTCAACAGTGGAAGAATTTGCTTAAATTTTAATCTACTGTTCAAAGTTTGCAGGCTGTTTTGTTGACAAGGTATAATCACACCTAAATTCTATCTCAAATTTCAGCGAATACTGATTTCGTTGAATATAAAGGAACTAACAATGCTTGGACTAACAACGGATTCATGCGCGACACCGCCCAGTGCAACTACTTCTGGCGCAGAAGCCATTATCAATACTGAAAATATGAAGGCAGGTTTAAGTAAGTCATGCCATTCGCATGAAGAAAAAGCCGTTAATCGCTGGAGTGTGGACGAGATTGTTACCTTATTCGAGTTGCCATTCAGTGATTTAATGTACCACGCGCAAACGGTGCACCGTGAAAATTTTGACCCGAACGCAGTACAAGTGAGCACTTTGCTTTCGATTAAAACAGGCGGTTGTTCTGAAGATTGTGGTTACTGCCCACAGGCAGCGCGTTACCACACTGAGGTTGAGAGTGAGCCGTTGATGGCGCTGGATGACGTAATCGCAGCAGCGCAAGAGGCAAAAGACAATGGAGCCAGCCGTTTTTGTATGGGTGCGGCATGGCGTGGCCCAAAACAGCGTGATCTAGAGCCCGTGCTTAAAATGATTGCAGAAGTGAAAGCCATGGGCTTGGAAACCTGTGCGACTTTAGGGATGTTAAAAGAAGGTCAAGCCGAGCAATTGAAAGACGCAGGTTTGGATTACTACAACCATAACTTGGACACCGCTCCAGAATTTTACGGTGAAGTGATTACCACGCGTACTTATCAAGACAGGCTGGAAACATTAGACCGTGTACGTAGCGTTGATATTAACGTATGTAGCGGTGGCATTATCGGTATGGGCGAATCACGTAATCAACGGGCAGGGCTGTTGGCGCAATTGGCTAATATGGAGCGCCCGCCCGAGAGTGTACCGATTAACTTGTTGACCCAAGTGGAAGGCACGCCATTACACGGTACAGAAGAGCTGGACCCATTAGAGTTTGTGCGCACCATTGCTGCGGCACGTATCACCATGCCAACCAGCTATGTGCGTTTATCAGCAGGTCGCCAAAGTATGTCTGACGGCATACAAGCGTTATGCTTTTTAGCGGGTGCAAATAGTATTTTTTACGGTGAAAAATTGCTGACTACGGGTAACCCTGAGGCATCGGAAGATAAAAAATTGTTTGCTAAATTGGGTATCAATAATATTTGATAATGAAAGGCACCTATCTCGGTTCGTGCTGAGCTCGTCGAATCATGAATAGTCATAATTTTAGGTGCTTCGACAAGCTCAGTACGAACGAGGGAATTGAATTTTAATATGCTTAAATCGCTACAAAAAGAACTTGAGCAACGCCAAGCTGATGGCTTGCTACGCCAGCGGCGGCTACTAGATTCGCCACAGGCCGAGCATATTGTTGCCAACAATAAACCATACCTCTCGTTTTGCAGTAATGATTATTTAGGCTTAGCTAATCATCCAAGTTTGATTGCAGCCATGCAGCAAGCGGCGGGTAACGCTGGCGTGGGTAGTGGTGCATCTGGTCTGGTTACTGGGCATCATCGTTACCATGATGATTTAGAAAAGCAGTTGGCACGATTTGTTAACTTACCCGCCGCACTATTGTTTTCTACGGGCTACATGGCGAACATCGGCACGCTAGGCGCACTGGCTGGGCGTGGTGATGCAATTTTTGCTGACAAGTTAAATCATGCCTGCTTGAACGATGGCAGCTATTATTCACTGGCAGAATTCAATCGCTTTGCACATAACGATGTTGCCGCGCTTGAACGCTTGCTTAAAGTCAGCACGGCCAAGCACAAGTTAATTGCGGTAGATGCAGTATTCAGCATGGACGGCGACCTTGCGCCGATACCTGATTATTTAGCACTGTGCGAAAAATACGACGCTTACTTGTACGTGGATGATGCACATGGTTTTGGTGTGCTCGGTGAGCAAGGTAAGGGCAGCTTGAATTACTTTCACTTGACCAAAAATATGCCTAAGTCACCACGTATTATCATGATGGCAACTTTAGGTAAGGCGGCTGGGGTTGCGGGTTCTTTTGTGGCGGGCGAGCAAGTAGTGATTGATTACTTGATTCAAAAAGCCAAGAGTTACGTGTACTCAACCCCTGCACCACCTGCTCTGTCAGCAACGCTGGCCGCATCGGTTAAATTGATTGAGCAGGGCGACGATTTACGTGCAAACCTGAATAGTCTGATTGCGTATTTGAAAGATAATCTCAAACTCAAAAAGTGGCAGTTAATGGCCTCAGATACGCCCATTCAGCCATTGGTCGTAGGCGGCAATAAAGAAGCATTGGCACTTAGTGAATATTTACAAACGCTTGGCATTTTAGTGCCGGCGATACGCCCGCCAACCGTGCCTGTTGGTACGGCGCGCTTACGTATTTCACTTTCGGCTGCGCATACATTAGAAGATGTTAAAAAATTAGTTGCAGCTATCCATCAAGCGGAAAGTGAGCTTGGTGCATGATCGCTAACAATCTCCATGTTGAGGTTATCGGCACAGGACCTAACTTGGTATTGCTGCACGGTTGGGGCATGAATGGCGCTGTATGGCAGCCTTTAGTTAAAAGGCTGAGCAAACTATTTACACTACACATCGTTGATTTGCCTGGCATGGGCTTGAGCCGACCGATTGAGCCGTTTCATCTGCATGCGGTTGCAGAAAAAGTAGCGGAAATATTACCTGCAAATGCTGACGTCGTGGGTTGGTCATTAGGTGCGCAAGTCGCCATGCGTATTGCGCTAGATTACCCTGACTTAGTGCGCAGGTTGGTGCTGGTAGGTGCAACGCCTTGTTTTGTGAATAGAAGTTTTGATAAAGAGAATATTGAATACAAATCCACATGGGATATAGGCATTGAACCTGAAGTATTTGGTAATTTTGCTGATAATGTGAATGAGGATTATCACAAAACCATGACGCAATTTCTAACCCTGCAATGCATGGGTTCTAATGATGCAAGGAGCACCGTCAAGCTGTTACGTCATAAATTTGCAGAACGGCCAACGCCAACCTCGCAAACTTTGTACCGCGCGCTCGATATTTTATTAGAAACTGACTTACGTGCGGAAATTGAGCTTTTAAGAAAACCAACACTGCTAGTACATGGCGATAGAGATACTTTGGCGCCAGTGCAGGCAGCACATTGGATGATGAAGACACTTCCGGTCGGTTTTTTACGTGTGATGTCTGGTGCATCGCATGCGCCGTTTTTGTCGCATCAAGAGCAGTTTATTGATGCGATTGTGCAGTTTTTAGAACCCCCGCCGCTGTAAGCTCATGATGACAGACGATATTTATCGCATTGATAAAGCCCGCGCGCGCGCCTCTTTTGGCCGTGCGGCAGAAACTTACGATGCCGCCGCCATCTTGCAAAAGCAAGTGCGGACAGAAATGCTGAGTCGACTAGATTTAGTTAAACTCAATCCCCAAGTGATACTGGATGCGGGTTGTGGTACGGGTATGGCTAGCCATGCACTTCAGCAAAAGTATGAGAAATCTCAAGTAGTTTCACTTGATTTTGCTTACCCTATGCTGCAAAAAACGCGACAAACACGTGCCAGCATGGGTTTAGTGCACAAGCTTAAATCATTGCTGGGTGGCACAAAGCAAAACTTATTATGTGCAGATATTGAAGCATTGCCGCTAGCGAGTGCCAGTACAGGCTTGATATGGTCCAACTTGGCTATTCAATGGTGTAATGACTTGGATGCCGCGTTGCAAGAGTTTCACCGTGTATTGCAGCCTGAAGGTTTGCTTATGTTTAGCACCTTTGGCCCTGATACCTTGCGTGAGTTAAGAATTGCGACCAGTGCCGCAAGCGGCAATGAATATACCAGTGTGAGCCGTTTTATTGATATGCACGATATTGGCGATGCGCTGATAAGAGTAGGTTTTAGCGCGCCGGTGTTAGATGTGGAGAGATTTACGCTCACATATAATGACGTAAAAAGTGTGATGCGTGACCTTAAAAGTATTGGCGCTCACAACGCCACCGATGGCCGTGCGCGCGGCTTGCTTGGACGTGGCTTTTTTGAAAAACTAGAACAAAGTTATGAGCAGTTCCGTGCAGATGGCAAATTGCCAGCTACGTTTGAAGTCGTATATGGTCACGCTTGGCGTGGGCAAGATAAGCCCAAGTTTGACGATGGGGTGTCGCCAGTGATTTTTAAACCTAGAAACAAATAAAGCGATATGACGCAGTCTTATTTTGTGATCGGCACGGATACCAATGTAGGTAAAACCTATGTTGCAAGTCGCTTGGTGCAACACTTTGTACGGTTAGGCTTAACCGTCATAGGGATGAAGCCGATTGCTTCAGGTTGCGAACCGAGCGAGCAAGGCGAGCTGCAAAATGAAGATGTCATTGCACTAAGTAATGCTAGTAACGTAATTGCACCAAAAAGTTTAGTTAACCCCTATCAATTTGTGCCAGCCATTGCACCACATATCGCGGCAGAGCAAGCGGCTATTGTGATTAGTTTAGATACCATTGCTCACGCTTATCAGCAACTAACTACTTTGGCCGAGGTGGTGGTTGTGGAAGGTGCTGGCGGGTTTTTTGTACCACTGAATCAAACGCAAACGTTAGCTGACTTAGCCGTTCAGATTAATATCCCCATTATTTTAGTAGTAGGCATACGCTTAGGTTGCATCAATCATGCGCTACTGACGGTAGAAGCAATAAAAGCCCGCGGACTCACTCTTGCAGGTTGGGTTGCGAACGAAATTGACCCAAACTCGCGTACGTTTGCAGAGAATTTAACCAGCTTGCAGCAGCGCATTGCTGCGCCATGTTTGAGTGTGGTGCGTTGGCAGGGTGAGGCGGCTTTTAATTTTACTAGTGCATAGTCAAACGCTGAACATACGCCTGATTATAGGGTGGCCACCTGTAGTTAGCTAGATTAAAGAGTTAAACTGGATTTTGTTTTGTGCAACTATCTTACATAGAGACCTTTGCACGAGTGTTTTTTAACCATAAATCTATCAACGCCGTCATTCCCGCGTAGGTGGGAATCCAGTTAACTGGTTGATTCGCCTAGATTCCCGCCTACGCGGGAATGACTGTCATTGGGGCTTTTGTATTAGATTGTGGTTAAATTAGCTTCGTGCAAAGCGCTCACATAGTATTTCTTACACAGTGTTTTTTTGTAAAAACTCATATTTTAAAAGTGAACTGGAGTATTTATGCAATATTTGCTGATGAAGTATTTAATCACTGCTGGCGTGGTGGTGCTGGTTTCAGAGCTGGCAAAACGCAGCGATAAGTTAGGTGCTTTATTTGCAGCGTTGCCCTTGGTGACGGTGCTTACTTTGATCTGGCTTTATGTAGAACAGCAACCGCTCGATAAAATTGGTAACCACGCCTATTATACCTTTTGGTATGTGTTACCTACCTTACCCATGTTTTTACTTTTTCCCTATTTACTACCTAAATTTGGGTTTGTTATTACGCTGTTGGTTTGTGTGATATTTACCATATTCGCCTTCTGGGGCTTTGCTTTGGTAATGAAGTCATTTGGCATAGCCTTGTTATAAACAGGGTTACTTTCACATATTTTTTAGTAAAAAAAGCTTCTTAATCATATAATTAGCGCGTAAAATGCGCGCACTTTTATTGATTTATAGCGAACACCTTGGAACAATACTCAACCATGTTAGCAAAGCCCATCCAAAGCTATCGCCCGTATTGGGCGAAGCGGTTTGGGCCTGCGCCAATTCTGCCGATGTCGCGTGCCGAGATGGATGCGCTTGGTTGGGATAGTTGCGACATCATTTTGATT
Source organism: Methylotenera sp. (assembly GCA_030655015.1). Classification (GTDB taxonomy): domain Bacteria; phylum Pseudomonadota; class Gammaproteobacteria; order Burkholderiales; family Methylophilaceae; genus Methylotenera. The sequence goes on from JAURWJ010000027.1 coordinate 12,071, forward strand.
TCAGGTGACGCCTATATTGATCATCCCAGCTTTGGTGTGGCGTTGGTGGGGCGATTACTGGAAGCACAAGGTTTTAGGGTAGGGATTATTGCGCAACCTGATTGGCAAAATGCGAGTGCTTTTAAGGTGTTAGGCAAGCCTAACCTTTATTTTGGTGTCACCGCAGGCAATATGGATAGTATGGTCAATCGCTACACCGCTGATAGAAAAATCCGTTCTGATGATGCTTATACGCCAGATGCCGTGCCTAATAAACGACCGGACCGTGCGGTGCTGGTATATAGCCAGCGTTGTCGCGAAGCCTATTCAGATGTGCCGTTGGTGATTGGCAGTATTGAAGCCAGTTTGCGTCGCATTGCGCATTATGATTATTGGTCTGACAAAGTTCGCCGCAGTATTTTGGTGGATTCTAAAGCCGATATTTTGCTTTACGGCAATGCAGAGCGCGCTTTGATTGAGTTAAGTCATCGACTCGCCAAAGGTGAAAATGTCGCCAGTATTCAAGATGTTCGCGGTACCGCTTTTTTGCGCAAGAAAATTCCAGAAGGCTGGAGCGAAATTGAAAGCACCAAGCTAGACCGCCCTGGTGTGGTGGACAAGCCTGTTGACCCGTATGAAATGAAAATGGGCAAAGCCGATGCAAGTTGTGCGACTGATGATATTCAACCAAAAGCCGCATTGCCTGAAGGCACAAAAGCGATTGAAATTGTACGTAAGCCTAAAGCTGATAGAGCCAAGCAAGTGGTGCGCTTGCCTGATTATGAAGCAGTAGCGCAAAACCCTGTGTTGTATGCGCATGCTTCGCGTGTTTTACATTTAGAAGCCAATCCTGGCAATGCACGCGCTTTAGTACAAAAGCATGGCGACCGCGAAGTTTGGTTAAA
>JAURWJ010000060.1 GCA_030655015.1 Methylotenera sp.
GCCTGCACTTGAAGCTTGCCCACAAAAACGCGGTGTTTGAACACGTGTTTACACTACTACCCCAAAAAAACCAAACTCAGCTTTGCGTAAATTTGCAAATGTGCGTTTGACTAACGGCTATTTTGTAATTAGCTACCTCGGCGGTGAAGGCCATATCTTGCAAGAGCATCGCGTAGTATTTCTTCGCGGCGGTCGTGTAAAAGATTTGCCAGGTGGGCGTTACCACATGGTGCGTGGTAGTTTAGATACGGCGGGTGTTAAAGACCGTAAGCAATCGCGTTCTAAATACGGTGCTAAACGCCCTAAAGCTGTAAAAGCTAAGTAGTTTAATTATATAGCGGCTAACCAAAGCCTTGCTCAAGCAGTTGCTAGCAAAACATAAGTAGAGAATAGAGAAAATTATGCCAAGACGTAGAGAAGTCCCCAAGCGCAACATCCTTCCAGATCCTAAATTTGGTAGCCAAGAGGTGTCTAAATTTGTAAATGTGCTGATGACAGGTGGTAAAAAATCTGTAGCTGAGCGTATTTTGTACGGTGCGTTTGATCAAATAACGGCTAAAACTAGCAAGGATGCGTTAGAGGTGTTTACATTAGCGCTAAACAACTTACGTCCGTTGGTTGAAGTTAAGAGCCGCCGTGTGGGTGGTGCTAACTATCAGGTGCCAGTTGAAGTGCGACCTAGTCGCCGCAGTGCGTTGGCGATGCGTTGGATGCGCGACGCCGCACGTAAGCGTGGCGAAAAGTCAATGGGTCTACGTTTGGCTGCTGAATTGGTTGAAGCTTCTGAAGGTCGCGGGTCTGCAATGAAGAAGCGTGAGGAAGTTCACCGTATGGCGGAAGCAAACAAGGCGTTCTCGCACTTTAGATTTTAGTTATAGATTTTCAAGTTAGCCCAAGTGAATCCACTTGGGCTAACTGCTCTTTAAGAATTCAAGTGATAATATTAAGTAAAGGTAATAGCCGTGGCTCGTATAACCCCTATTGAACGCTACCGTAACATTGGTATTTCTGCGCATATTGACGCAGGTAAAACAACCACTACAGAGCGTATTTTGTTTTACACAGGCGTGAACCATAAGATTGGTGAAGTGCATAACGGCGCCGCCACCATGGATTGGATGGAGCAAGAGCAAGAGCGCGGCATTACCATTACTTCGGCGGCTACTACCTGCTTCTGGAAAGGGATGGCTGGTCAATTTGATCAGCATCGCATCAATATTATTGATACTCCAGGCCACGTTGACTTTACGATTGAAGTAGAGCGTTCTATGCGTGTGCTTGATGGTGCTTGTATGGTTTACTGTGCTGTAGGTGGTGTGCAGCCGCAATCTGAAACTGTATGGCGTCAAGCTAATAAATACAAAGTGCCGCGTTTAGCGTTCGTGAATAAAATGGATCGCGCCGGCGCTGACTTCTTCAAAGTGTACGATCAAATGCGTGCGCGTCTAAAAGCTAATCCTGTTCCTTTGCAAGTGCCGATTGGTGCTGAAGAAAAGTTCGAAGGTGTTGTTGATTTAATTAAAATGAAAGCTGTATATTGGGATGAAGCTTCGCAAGGGATGAAGTTTGATTACCGTGAAATTCCAGCTGATTTAAAAGCGACATGCGATAAATGGCGTGAAAATATGGTGGAATCTGCAGCTGAGGCTTCAGAAGAGTTGATGAATAAATACCTTGAAGAAGGTGATTTGTCTGAAGCTGATATTTTGGTGGGTTTGCGTCAGCGTACGATTGCTTTTGAAATCGTGCCTATGGTATGTGGTTCAGCCTTTAAAAATAAAGGTGTGCAAGCGATGTTGGATAAGGTTATTGAACTGATGCCGGCACCAACTGATATCCCGCCAACAAGAGCTGAAGATGAGGATGGTAATGAAATTTTCTTAAAAGCTTCTGATGATGAAAAATTCTCAGCTTTGGCTTTCAAAATAATGACTGACCCGTTTGTGGGTCAATTAATTTTCTTCCGCGTTTATTCTGGTGTGATTAACGCTGGTGACACAGTTTACAATCCAATTAAAGGTAAAAAAGAGCGTATCGGCCGCATTGTGCAAATGCACGCGAATACACGTGAGCCTCTAACTGAAGTTCGTGCAGGTGATATTGCCGCTGCCATTGGTCTGAAAGAAGCCACTACTGGTGACACGTTATGTGGCATAAATGATGAAATCATTTTAGAGCGCATGATATTCCCTGAGCCAGTAATTCACGTTGCTGTAGAGCCTAAAACTAAGGCTGACCAAGAGAAGATGGGCGTTGCTTTAAATCGTTTGGCGCAAGAGGATCCTTCATTCCGCGTTAAAACAGATGAAGAAACTAACCAAACGATTATTTCAGGCATGGGTGAGTTGCATCTAGAAATTTTAGTGGATCGTATGCGCCGCGAATTTAACGTTGAGGCTAACGTCGGTGCGCCACAAGTTGCCTACCGTGAAGCGATTAAGAAGTCTGTTGAAGTTGAAGGTAAATTTGTTAAGCAATCTGGTGGTAAAGGTCAGTACGGTCATGTTTGGTTGAAAATGGAACCAAATGAGCAAGGTAAAGGCTTTGAATTTATCGATCAAATTAAGGGCGGTACTGTTCCGCGCGAATTTATTCCTGCCGTTGAAAAAGGCCTACGTGAAACAATTCCATCTGGTGTTTTAGCTGGTTTCCCAGTAGTAGATGTTAAAGTAACCTTGTTTGATGGTTCTTACCATGATGTTGACTCGAATGAAAACGCATTTAAAATGGCGGCCTCAATCGGTTTTAAAGACGGGATGCGTAAAGCTGACCCAATCTTGCTTGAGCCAATGATGTCGGTTGAAATTGAAACGCCAGAAGATTACATGGGTGACATTATGGGTGACTTGTCATCACGTCGCGGCATGATTCAGGGGATGGAAGATAACGCAACGGGCAAAGTGATTCGTGCAGAAGTGCCATTGGCTGAAATGTTCGGTTACTCAACTACCGTACGTTCGTTGTCACAAGGTCGTGCAAGTTACAGCATGGAATTTAAGCACTACACAGAAGCACCGAGAAACGTGGCGGAAGCCATTATGAATAAGAAGTAATTAAAACTATTCTTAAAATTTTAAATTTAAAGGAAAATTAAAATGGCAAAAGGTAAATTTGAACGGACCAAACCGCACGTCAACGTAGGCACGATTGGCCACGTTGATCACGGTAAAACAACATTAACGGCAGCGATCACCACCATTCTATCTAAGAAATTTGGTGGCGAAGCCAAAGCTTA
>JAURWJ010000065.1 GCA_030655015.1 Methylotenera sp.
CATAAAAAAACCCCATCACGTTCATGATGGGGTTTTTAGTGTAAATAGCTTGGCAGTGACCTACTTTCGCATGCAAAAAGCATACTATCATTGGCGCTGGTTCGTTTCACGGCCCTGTTCGAGATGGGAAGGGGTGGGTCCAAACCGCTATGGCCGCCAAGCATAACTGGTGTCTCGCATGTTTAACTTTCAAACACACAAGCGATTATGCTGTGTTGCCGTCTCATTTTCATGAGGCGTCTGTAACAAATTGGAAGAAGTAAAGTCTTCATACCCTTAGGTATGGTGTCAAATGGTGTATTGATTACATGATCTTGCTTTAGAACAAACCATATCACTGAATTTACATTCAAGTTTTAAGGTTATAGGATCAAGCCTCACGAGCAATTAGTAACGGTCAGCTTAATGCATTACTGCACTTCCACATCCGTCCTATCAACGTCCTGGTCTCGAACGACTCTTTAGGGGGGTTAAACCCCCAGGGAAATCTCATCTCAAGGCGAGTTTCACGCTTAGATGCTTTCAGCGTTTATCTCTTCCGAATTTAGCTACCCGGCTATACCACTGGCGTGATAACCGGTCCACCAGAGATCCGTCCACTCCGGTCCTCTCGTACTAGGAGCAGGTCCCTTCAAATTTCCAACGCCCACGGCAGATAGGGACCAAACTGTCTCACGACGTTTTAAACCCAGCTCACGTACCACTTTAAATGGCGAACAGCCATACCCTTGGGACCGGCTACAGCCACTGGATGTGATGAGCCGTCTTCGAGGTGCCTAACTCCCCCGTCGATTTGAACTCTTGGGAGGAATCAGCCTGTTATCCCCAGAGTACCTTTTCTCCGTTGAGCGATGGCCCTTCCATACAGAACCACCGGATCACTATGACCTGCTTTCGCACCTGCTCGACCTGTCCGTCTCGCAGTCAAGCAACCTTATGCCATTGCACTATCAGTACGATTTCCGACCGTACCTAGGTTACCTTCGCACTCCTCCGTTACTCTTTGGGAGGAGACCGCCCCAGTCAAACTGCCCACCATACACGGTCCCCGATCCAGATTATGGACCTAGGTTAGAACCTCAACAACATCAGGGTGGTATTTCAAGGTTGACTCCACGATATCTAGCGACACCGCTTCATAGTCTCCCACCTATCCTACACAAATCTTGTCAAAGTCCAATGTAAAGCTACAGTAAAGGTTCATGGGGTCTTTCCGTCTTTCCGCGGGGAGATTGCATCATCACAAACATTTCAACTTCGCTGAGTCTCTGGAGGAGACAGTGTGGCCATCGTTACGCCATTCGTGCAGGTCGGAACTTACCCG
>JAURWJ010000067.1 GCA_030655015.1 Methylotenera sp.
AACGCTGAACCTCAATGTGATTGCCGAAGGTGTTGAAACTGAACAACAACGTCAATTGCTACAAAACAACGGCTGCAAAACCTACCAGGGTTATTTATTTAGCCAGCCGGTGCCGATTGCCGAGTTTGAGGCGCTGTTGGGGCGCTTGTCATGACAGAAGAATAACATGAAGAAAACGATTATATTTTTAGGCTTAATTTTATCTTTAGCCGCTTGTGATAAGCCCATAGAGCCGCTACAGCCGCCCCGCCCAGCATTAGTCGCTATTGTGGGCGTATCTTCAACCCATCACAGCATGGTGTTAGTGGGGGAGGTGAAATCTCGTTATGAAGCCAACCTTGGCTTTAGAGTCAACGGCAAAATTATTGAGCGTAAGGTTGAAGTGGGTAGCCTTGTTAAAAAAGGCCAAGTATTGGCACGCCTAGATGCGACCGATGCTCAATTAAGTGCCACAGCTGCGGTGGCAGATGTTCGTGCAGCGGAGGCAAGTCATGCCTTAGTGCAGGCAGAAGTTGCCCGCCAGCGCATACTGTTTGATAAAAAGTTTATTTCAGCTTCAGCTTTGGATATGCGTGAGGCTGAGCTAAAAACGGCACATGCAAGGCTGCAGCAAGTCAAGGCGCGCGCCGATGTATCCAATAATCAATCGCGCTATGCCGTGCTGGTGGCTGATCGTGATGGCGTAGTCACACAAATTCATGCCGAGCCTGGGCAAGTGGTAGAGGCTGGCGTGATGATTGCTCAAGTGGTGGATACTCAACAAATTGAAGTGTTAGTCGCGGTGCCGGAGTCGCACATGCAACGCTTGAATATTGGCGATCAGGTGACCATCAAGCTGTGGGCTGATCGCGTAAAAACCTATGTTGGCAACGTGCGTGAAATCGCACCAGCTGCGAATGCCGCTACACGTGCTTTTGATGTGCGCGTTACCATTAAAAATGCGGATGATGCCATTAAGCTTGGTATGACGGCTGGGGTGAGCTTTGGGCAGTTTGTGCCAACCGAAATAATTATCCCCTCAACTGCGTTGACACAACATAACGGTAAAACCAGCGTTTGGGTGATTGATGAGCACGGAATAGCAAACCCAAGGCAAGTCATTGCTGGTGCATATTCTGAGGCAGGGGTCGTGATTGCCAGTGGTTTGCAAGCAGGAGAAATGGTTGCCACGGCTGGTGTGCATACTTTGATTAGCGGGCAGAAAGTTAAACCAAAACTAGAGCCTGCGCTGTGAGTGAAGGCACCGAGAATCACCGCTTGGAAGCATCAGAAAAATCACGCTTTAACTTATCAGCGTGGGCATTAAAAAACCAAGTACTCGTGCTGTATGTCATGCTGATGCTTACTGTTTCAGGGTTGTTGGCTTACACCAAGCTTGGGCAATCCGAAGACCCGCCATTTACTTTTAAGGTGATGCTGGTGCGCACCACTTGGCCAGGCGCGAGCGCGGTTGAGGTTGAGCAGCAAGTGACCGATAAGTTAGAGAAAAAAATCCAGGAAGTACCGCATTTATATTTCTCTAGCAGTTACTCGCGTCCGGGGGAGTCTGTCATCTTTGTGGTAATTAAAGATGACACATTTTCAAAAGAAATTCCCGAAATCTGGTATCAAGTTCGTAAAAAAATTGGCGACATTCGCCATACGTTGCCGCAAAACATTGAGAGCATCACCTTTAATGACGAATTTAGCGATGTTTTTGGCAGTATGTATGCGCTGACCGGCGATGGCTTTGATAATTTTGCGCTCAAAAAACAGGCTGAAATCATCCGTGCAGAGCTTCTCACCGCGCCCGATGTTGCCAAAATAGAATTTTTTGGTGAGCGCAAACAGCGTATTTATATTGAGGTTTCAAACGCCAAGCTTTCAACTTTAGGTATTAGTGCTACGCAACTGATTAACATTTTACAAACACAAAATGCAGTGGTGAGGGGTGGCACCTATGATTCACCTGATGAGCGCATTCGGATTGAAGTTTCGGGCCGCTACAATACATTGGACGACCTGCGTGAGATTAGGTTGCACGCTAATCATCAAGACTTTAAGCTGAGCGATGTGGCGCGCGTTTATCGTGGTTATGAAGATCCGCCACGTGATACCGTGCGCTATGAGGGCGTCGATGCATTGTTATTGGGTGTAAGTATGCGTCAAGGCGGTGATGTGATTGCGCTTGGACACAATTTAGATGCAAAAATAGTCAAAATTAAGCAAAACTTGCCAGTCGGTTTGAGTTTTAACACGGTAACCTCACAGCCAAAACTGGTCGCCGATTCGGTCAATGATTTTGTGAAATCGCTGATTGAGGCTTTGGTGATTGTGTTAGGTGTGAGCTTAATTTCACTGGGTTTGCGCACCGGCATTGTAGTGGCAATTACCATTCCTGTCGTATTAGCCGCTACATTTTTAGGCATGAACGCGCTGGATATCGGCTTACATAAAATATCATTAGGTGCGCTGATTTTAGCGCTTGGGCTACTGGTAGATGATGCGATTATTGCGGTTGAAATGATGTCATCAAAAATGGAGCAAGGCTGGGATAGAGCCAAAGCCGCTTCGTTTGCTTATACTTCAACCGCCATGCCTATGCTCACGGGTACATTGATTACCGTTGCGGGCTTTTTGCCGATTGCCACCGCGGTTTCATCGACGGGGGAATACACGCGTTCTATTTTCCAGGTGTCTGCTATTGCTTTGGTGGTTTCGTGGTTTGCGGCAGTGATTTTTGTGCCTTTTTTGGGGTACCACCTATTGCCGGATTATACGAAAAAACCGCAAGCTTCCAGGGTTGGCACTTGGTTCTGCAACAAGCTTAAGCTTAAACAAAAAGCGCAAAATCAACAACAGGTGGTCCACCATCACGACATTTACAATACCAAGTTTTATAGCGCATTTCGCCAATTGGTCACCGCGTGCGTGCGTTATCGCAAAACGGTGATTGCTATTACGCTGGCCATGTTTGTGCTGTCTATTATTGGCTTTGGCAAAGTGCAGCAGCAGTTTTTCCCGGATTCTACACGGTTGGAGTTGGTGGTGGATTTACGTTTGACTGAGGGTGCCTCTTATCACGCCACCAGTACTGAGATGCAAAAGCTTGAACATTGGCTGCGTGGTTGGAATAAACAGCATCAAGGGATTGATAATTTTGTGGCTTACATTGGGACTGGCGCGCCACGTTATTATTTGCCGCTAGATGTGCAGTTGCCACATCGCGCTTTTGCGCAACTAGTGATTTTAAGCAAAGATCTAAGCGCTCGTGAAGCTTTACGTGATGATTTGCTCCAGTTGTTTGAGCAAGACTTTCCAGCGGTAAGGGCTTCGGTATTGCGGCTTGAAAATGGACCGCCAGTGGGCTTTCCTGTGCAGTTTCGGATAGATGGTGCAGACATTCCAAAAATACGTGAAATCTCTCATCAGATTGCCGACATCATGCGCGCCAACCCGAATTTGGCTAATGTGCAATTAGGCTGGGAAGAGCCAAGCAAAGTGATGAAAGTGTCGATTGACCAATCCAAAGCGCGTCTGTTAGGCGTAAGTTCGGTGGACATTGCCAATCTGCTCAATGCTGCCATGAGCGAGCTTACAATCACTGAGTTTAGAGAGGGCAATGAACGCGTTGATCTGGTTGCGCGCGGTGCAGAAGTTGAGCGCACCAAATTATCACATTTACCATATTTAATGATTAACACGCAAAATGGCACCAGCGTGCCGCTATCACAAATGGCGACCATTTCATCTGAGTTTGAAGACGGCGTGATCTGGCGTCGTAACCGCGTGCCATCGATCACCGTGCGTGCGAATTTGCGTGGCAATATGCAAGCGCCAGTTGTTTCTGCTCAAATTGAAGGAGAGTTAAGAGAAATTAAAGCGAACTTACCTTTAGGCGTTACGGTTGAAACCGGTGGCGCGGTAGAAGAGTCGGCCAAGGGCGGAGCTTCGGTGGCTAAAGGCTTCCCCTTGTTTTTGGTGGTGGTACTGACGCTGCTTATTTTGCAATTGCGTAGCTTTTCGCGCACATTTTTGGTGTTGCTCACTGCCCCACTGGGTTTAATTGGTGTCACAATTGCGTTGTTGTTATTTGATAAGCCATTTGGCTTCGTCGCCATGTTGGGTAGCATTGCCTTGTCCGGCATGATTATGCGAAATTCTGTGATTTTGGTTGATCAGATTGATCAAGATAAAGCGTCTGGTTTGCCAGAGTGGCAAGCCATTATTGAATCGACCATTCGCCGCTTTAGGCCGATTGTGTTAACGGCTGCCGCTGCGATACTGGCGATGATTCCGCTCACGAGAAGCGTATTTTTTGGCCCGATGGCAGTGGCGATTATGGGTGGGTTGGCTATTGCAACATTGCTGACGGTGCTGTTTTTACCTGCCCTTTATGCCGCATGGTTTAGAGTGAAAATGCCAGTAAAGACTTAAAAACTTTTGTCCACGAAAAGCACGAAAAAATGCTTCAACTGGTCAAATGAGTATGTTTTTGTTCGTGTCTTTTAGTGCAGTTTGTGGACAATTGCTTTTTAGTATCCTTTAACAGTTAAGTTATAATTGGCACATAGAAAAATATAAGGTTTAGTTGAATATGATACAAACGGCACAAAATTCGCCTCGCGAGATCGCAAGATTCAATATGATAGAACAGCAAGTCCGCACTTGGGAGGTGCTAGACCCAGTAGTATTGGCGGTATTAGACCAAGTGCCACGCGAGAATTTTGTTGCAGAATCGCAAGTCGGCTTGGCATTTGCTGATGTTGAGCTGCCAATCGGTGAAGGTCAAACTATGCTGTCGCCCAAACTAGAAGGGCGTATTTTGCAGGCGGTAGGAGTTAAAAAAACGGATAAAGTGTTATTAGTGGGCACAGGCAGTGGTTACTTAACGGCCTTGTTGGCCACTTTGGCGGCACATGTACATGCTGTTGAAATTTACCCTGCATTATCTGCAATCGCTAAAAGCCGCCTTAATCAACAAAACATTCATAATGTGACGTTGCATGTGGCTGATGCTGTAAATGGCTATGCTGCCGCCGCACCTTATGACGTGATTATTTTTACCGGCTCATTGCCGCTACGTCCAACAGCGGCGGAAAAAATGTTAAATGTGGGTGGCCGCTTATTTGCCGTGATTGGAGAGTTGCCGATCATGCAGGCCACGCTCACACAGCGCATTAGCGAAGATATCTATCGACATGAAACCCTTTTTGAAACTTGTTTGCCCGCGCTCGAAAATGCGCCACAGGCAAACAAGTTTGAGTTCTAAACTAACAAATGCCTAAAAATTTAACAAGTATTGCATTGTTCAGCTTAGTTTTAGCGTTCACACCATTTGCGAACGCTACAGATAAGCCCTACTCTTTACTTGATATTTATCGCCAAGCGTTAGCGCATGACCCAACGTTAGCCTCTGCGTTAAGCGCTAATCAAGCTGCGCAAGAAATCATTGAGCAAGGCAAGGCTTTGTATCGGCCAACCGTTAACTTTAATGCTGAGGCCAATGCCATTAGCTCAGATATACGCTATTTAAATTCCACTTTGCCCTCAGGTCGATCCAATTTTGAAACTTATAAAGTTGGTGTTGATGCCCGCCAACCTATTTATCGTAAACAAAATTTGGTACAAATCGAGCAAACTAAAACGCAGGTGAGCCAAGCCGATAAACAATTACATTTGAGTCAACAAGCGCTTATTCTACGCACCACACAGACCTATTTTGAAGTGCTGATTGCGCAAGATAAAATTGATCTGATTATTGCGCAAAAGTCCGCCATTTTGAGTCAGTTAGATCAAGCAAAAGCCACCTTTGAGGTGGGTTCTGCCACCATTACTGATGTGAATGAAGCGCAAGCACGCTTTGACCTAATCGTAGCGCAAGAAATAGGCGCCGTGAATGAGTATGAAGTCGCTAAACGTGCGGTGCAGGCGATTACTGGAGAAATTCCGCAAAAATTAGCCACGGTTAAAGCCGATATTAAACCCAACGCTTTAGAGCAGGGGCTGGATAAATGGTTGGAAGTAGCAGCACAGAACAATTTGAGCATACAAATTCAACAAGAGGCCGTCAAGTTTTCAGAGCAAGACATTGAGCGTGCCAATGCAGGGCATTTGCCCACTTTAGATGCCGTAGCAAGCTATACTGATAATTATGCCAATGGCAGTGTTTCTGTCTTTGGTACTGGTAATGAACTTAAAACCGGAACAATCGGCTTGCAGTTGCAGATTCCTTTGTACCAAGGTGGTGCGACGAGTTCACGCGTTAGACAAGCCGTGCTTAATAAACAAAAAGCACAAGATGATGTTGAAATTGCACGACGTAACACGGAGTTAGAAACGCAGCGCGCTTATCTCAACCTAAATACAACTATTGCACAGGTGAGGGCTTATGAGCAAGCGCTCACTTCCAGCCAAAGCCAGTTAGATTCTACTATGTTAGGTTATGAGGTGGGTGTGCGTACCAGTGTGGATGTCCTTAATGCACAGCAACAATTTTTTAGTGCCAAGCGCGATTTATTGCAAGCGCGCTACAATTATCTAGTGAATATTATTCGTCTAAAATCTTCTGCTGGCGTGGTGGCAGAAGCTGATTTGGTTGATATAAATCAACAGTTGGTGCTGGTGAGTGCTCCGTAACTATGGATAGCCCCTATCAAAATCTAAAAGCGAGCGCGACTTTAAGTCAGCTGGCTTTGGTGGATATGCAAGTGCGCTTGGCATCGGTTATGCCGCCTGGTGCCATGACGGAGGTTATAAAGAATTGCGGTATTTTGGTGCAAGCTGCCAATATGCTTAATGTACCTTTGCTACTTACCGAGCAGTATCCTAAGGGTTTAGGGCATATCGTACCAGCGCTTTCTGTCTTGTTGACACATATTCAGCCAGTTGAAAAAACTACATTCTCATGTTTGGCCGCGCCTAAATTTAAGCGCCAGCTCACCCGTGACCATTCACAAATGATCCTCGCCGGCATGGAGGCGCATATTTGCATTCTGCAAACAGCACTGGATTTAATTGCCGCTGGTAAACAAGTGTTTGTAGTTGAAGATGCAGTGGTTTCGCGTAACCCGGCTAACAAAGCCAATGCCTTGGCTAGATTGCGAGATGCGGGGTGTATCGTCACCAATACCGAGTCGCTTGTGTTTGAGTGGTTGGGCGTTGCCGAAGGTGATGCATTTAAGGCGTTAGCCAAACTTATCCGATAACGCTAGCCAATACCAGCCTGTGTGTTAAACGAATGAACTGGAAGCTACTTTTCTTTATCTGTCTGATAGGGTTTGGTGCCTTTCAGCACTTTCAAAAGCGTGAAGTCATTCATGGTGCAGGCGAGGTGGTATCAGATCCGCCACAACAAAGAAGTCTTGATATTAGTGATGCTCGAAATATCAACGGTTATGAAATTATCCCCTTGGCAAAATTTAGCATTAAAGCGCGCGTGCTCGCGAGCAAGAGCTATCACTTTGGGCGCGAGGCAGAGTTAGCTCCGGTGGATTTTGCTCTTGGCTGGGGCGCGATGTCTGATGAGGCCGTACTTAACAAAATCGATATCAGTCAAAGTAACCGTTTTTACTTTTGGCATGTAGATGAATTTCCTATCCCGCGTGAGGCAATAGAAACGCAAAGCGCCAATATGCACATGATTCCAGCTGATAGCCTGATAGAAAAACGCCTAAAATCTGTGCGCGTGGGGCAGGTGGTTCAGATTAACGGCTATTTGGTTGAGGCTAAAGCGAGCGATGGCTGGCGCTGGAAAAGTTCATTAACACGCAATGACATAGGAAATGGCGCATGCGAGGTGTTGTTGGTGAAAAGTATTGAAGTGCACTAGCTTAAGCGCGCAGATGTTGCTCTATCAAGCTTAAGGTGCGTTGCGTGGCGCCGCGACTTTGTGCGCTAAAACTCAAGGCGGCATCGCTCATGGTTTGCCGTTTGGCAAAATCCGCAAATAGCGCTTTAATGCTGTTGGCTAATTCGCTCGTATTTTGCACACGCTGTGCTGCGCCTGCCGCAATGGCTAACTCCGCCACTTGCGCAAAATTAAAAGTATGCGGTCCGATCAATACGGGTTTACCTAAACTGAATGCTTCAATCAGGTTTTGCCCGCCTAATGGCAATAAACTACCGCCAATAAAAGCGACATCACATGCAGCGTAATACGTAAACATTTCACCCATGGAGTCGCCAAGCAAATAGTTGAGCTGGCTTTGCGCTACGGTTTGATTGGCGAGCGTTGAGCGACGTGTAAAGTTAGCGCTATGCTTTTTAAGTAGCTCCGCTACTTCTTCAAAACGCTGCGGGTGGCGTGGCACAATAATCGTCAGTAAATTTGGAATATTGGCTTTGGTAACAGCGTCAATAATCAGCACCTCCTCACCCTCTCTGGTGCTGGCAGCTAGAAATATAGGCCGATTCTCTCCAAGCCTATCCCGCAACAGCTGACCTTGCGTAACGGCGCCATCTTGAGGGGTCACATCAAACTTCAAGTTACCCATAATACTTACGTTGTGCGCACCTAAGTTTTTTAAACGCTCAGCATCTTGGCTGGTTTGTGCGCCTACTGCGCTCAAACTTTGCAGTCCTTGCTGAACCACTGCACCTAGCTTGCCATAGCCAAGGGCAGATTTCTCAGATAAGCGTGCGTTCACTAATAACAATGGAATGGCGTATTGTTTGCAGTTAGCAATCAAATTGAACCAAAGCTCGGTTTCCATCAGCACACCTACTGCGGGCCTGAAGTGCTTTAAAAACCTCTCCACCGCAAATGGCAAATCGTAAGGTAAATACACTCTAGCGACTAAATCCCCAAACAACTGTTCGCTAGTGGCGCGCCCGGTGGGTGTGGTGTGCGTGAGTAAAATTTGATGATTAGGGTATTTGTGTAGCAATAATTTGATTAAAGGTTCAGCAGCGCGCGTTTCGCCCACTGATACGCAATGTAACCAAATGACAGGTTTTGTAAATTGAGGCGCGTAAAATCCATAGCGCTCACGCCAGTGCTGCAGATATTCTGGTTGTTTTTTGGCGCGCCACAGCAATTTGAGCGGTGTGAATGGCAGCAGCAAATAAAGTAAAAAAGTATAAACGTTACGCGTCATTTTGTTATTTTCGCACATAATTTTTTAAGGCGTGCAATTGCACTTTTAATTTGCAGCTTTGACGCAAGCCAATACCAGTCTTATGCTGGATTTTGGCAAGTGAAATTATTGCTTTTTAGTTAAAATAATTGCAAAAAAACCACTTGACCTACCACTACTAAATGATTAAATTAACAAAAAAACACAATATATTGTGGTTTGTTAACATTTTGGCTCAAAAGCTTGAATTGTTTAAAATCACAATTAATATCGTTAGATCAATACAGACTTAAGTCATTGTAAATAAAGTGGCTTAAGTTAAATAATAAGGAATCAATCCATGCTAAAAATCGTTGATACTGCTAAAACCTCTAATCTTCAGAGCTCAAGCGCAGACAAAGAAATCCCTGTTCAACCAGTTTCGCTTGATATTTGGGATAAAAAATATCGCTTAAAAACTAAAACCGGTGAGTATGTCGATTTGAGCATGGATGACTCCTATGCGCGCGTGGCACGTGCTTTGGCCGATGTAGAAACTACGACAGAAAAACGTGCTGAGTGGCATGAAAAATTCTTATGGGCATTGCGTCGCGGTGCAATCCCGGCGGGTCGTATTACTTCTAACGCAGGTGCGTTAGAGCACAAGCCAGCGACTTCTACCATTAACTGCACAGTGTCTGGTGTGATATCAGATAGTATGGATGATATTTTAGGCAAAGTGCACGAGGCAGGTTTAACTCTTAAAGCAGGTTGCGGTATTGGTTACGAGTTTTCAACATTGCGTCCAAAAGGTGCTTTTGTGGCGGGTGCAGGGGCTTACACTAGCGGCCCACTTTCTTTCATGGATATCTACGACAAAATGTGTTTCACCGTATCCTCTGCGGGTGGTCGTCGTGGTGCGCAAATGGCAACGTTTGATATTTCACATCCAGATGTGACTGATTTCATCAAAGCAAAACGTGAAAATGGTCGTTTACGCCAATTCAATTTGTCATGCCTCATCACTAAAGAATTCATGGAAGCAGTCAAAGCAGATGCTGAATGGAAACTGGCTTTCCCTGTCACTGAAAAAGAAGCGATCGTTGATGGCTTGAATGTGAATGATGACGCTCAAGTAGTGTGGCGTGAGTGGCCAGTAAAAGGCAAATACCTCGCTAAAACTGAGGGTGTAGATGCAGGCAAAGTAGCATGCCGCGTGTATAAAACCATTAAGGCACGTCGTTTGTGGGATGTGATCATGTCCTCAACTTACGACTTTGCTGAGCCAGGCTTTATTTTGATTGACCGCGTCAATGAAATGAACAACAACTGGTTCTGCGAGAATATTCGCGCCACCAACCCATGTGGCGAGCAACCATTGCCACCTTATGGCGCGTGCTTGCTAGGTTCAGTTAACCTCACACGTTTTGTTAAAAAGCCATTTACCGATGAAGCCTACTTCGATTGGAAAGAATACCGTGAAGTCGTGGCAATTTTCACCCGTATGCTGGATAACGTGGTTGAAATCAACGGCTTGCCATTACAACAACAGCGCGATGAAATCATGCGCAAACGCCGTCACGGCATGGGTTATTTGGGTTTAGGCTCAAGCCTTACCATGATGAAAATGAAATACGGTGAAGATGAGTCTATCAAATTCACCGAAGAAGTAACGCGCGTGATGGCGGAAGAGGGTTGGAGTGTGGGCGTGCAATTGGCTGAAGAAAAAGGCCCGGCACCTATCATGGATGAGAAATTTGAAGTGACAGCAGACATGCTGGCAAAACGTCCGGAAATGGCAGCAGACGGCATTAAAGTCGGCCAAAAAATCGCAGGTAAAGTGTTGTTGGGTAAATACAGCCGTTACATGCAACAGTTCCCAGAGGGCTTGCGTAACCAAATTGCAGCTAAAGGCGCACGCTTTACGCACCATAGCTCAATTGCACCAACGGGTACCATTTCATTATCACTGGCCAACAATGCAAGTAACGGTATTGAGCCATCATTCGCGCATCACTATGCACGTAACGTGATTCGCGAAGGTAAAAAATCAAAAGAGAAAGTCGATGTATTCTCTTATGAGCTATTGGCTTACCGTGAGTTGATTAATCCAAACGCCATGCCTTTCAGCGATAAGCCAGAAGAGCAGTTGCCAGATTACTTCTTGGACTCTTCAACGATTATGGCAAAAGCCCACGTGGATATTCAAGCGGCATCACAAAAATGGATTGATAGCTCGATCTCAAAAACCATCAACGTACCAACCGATTACGATTTTGAAGACTTCAAAAACATCTATCTATACGCTTATGACAAAGGCCTAAAAGGTTGCACCACATTCCGCTTTAACCCAGAGGCGTTCCAGGGCGTGTTGGTGACTGAAAAAGACCTAGAAAGCACCACTTATAAATTTACCTTAGAAGATGGCACCGAGATTGAAGCCAAAGGCAATGAAGAGATTGAATACGATGGTGAAATTCACTCAGCCGCCAATCTTTATGATGCGCTAAAAGAAGGCTATTACGGTAAGTTCTAATTAAGTGAATTTAGGTTAATAAATTTTTAGATTGTCATTTCGTACTCAACACGGAATCCAGTGACTTATCAGAAAAAACTGATAAGCGCTACTAAGCCAGTAAACTGGCAAGTATTGCTAAAAGACGCTAGATTCCGACTTTCGTCGGAATGACAACAAAGGAGAAAATAAAATGGCAATTAAAATTGAAAAGAAAATCGTTAGCTACGCGCTAGTGAATGAGCAAGAAAAAAAAGACGCAGAAGCCAAAGCGGTAGCGCAAAATGCTGAAGCAAAAAACGTCATACAACTGGGCGAGCCACTCAGCCGCCCAGATAAACTGGTGGGCAACACCTATAAAATCAAAACCCCGGTGACAGAGCACGCGCTTTACATCACCATTAATGATGTGGTGATGAACGAGGGCACGCCGCAAGAGCACCGTCGCCCATTTGAGATATTCATCAACTCTAAAAACATGGAGCACTTTCAGTGGATAGTCGCTCTCACCCGCGTCATGTCTGCCGTGTTCCGCAAAGGTGGCGATATTACATTTTTGGTTGAAGAACTCAAAAGTGTGTTTGAGCCAAGTGGCGGCTACTTTAAAAAAGGCGGCAAGTTCATCCCTAGCTTAGTGGCTGAGATTGGCGAAGTGGTTGAGCAACACCTGCAAGAAATTGGCATGTTGAAAAAACCGGGCTTAGATCAGCACCAACAAAAACTGGTCGATGAGAAAAAAGCAGAATACTTGGAAAAACACGCTAAACCAGATGAAGAAGTAAATGCGGAAGGCTTTCCAAAAGGCGCAAGCGTATGTGGTAAATGTAGCACCAAAGCGGTGATTATGATGGATGGCTGTTTGACCTGTTTGAATTGTGGTGAGAGTAAGTGCGGTTAAGAAATGACAATTGACGATAATTTTGTATTTATGTAAGTGACCCCATAAGCTGCAAGTTTGCCCTCATAAGTTGCAAGTAACGCCTTCATAATATGCAACTTAAACGTAACACTTTATAGTGAGATACTAGATGAAATCCTACACACTAAAGAAAAATGGTGATACTGAAGAGCTCCATCTATTTGAAGGCGATATGACAACTGAAGGTTGTACATCAAACTCAAAGTCTATTTGTAAAAAGATGGATAAATCTGAAAGTGGAGGAAATGTCTTTGCTTGTAAAAATGATAAAGATGCAAGAACTAAGTGCGCTGAATCAGGAAGAAAAGTGTGTGGTATTTGTGTAAGCCATCTTTATACTACCTACACTTAGGATAGCTCAGTTTAGCTATTTTTACGGTGCCTCATAAGGCGAAGCAATTACTATGCGTAAGTAAATTGTTATGCGGCACCATATTCAATGCAACACGATTTTATCAAACTCAGTTGGGCTCACAGCCCAATTTTGGACTATGTGAGATTAAAAGATTGAACACGGCTTATCCTGTGTTAAAGAAGGTGGCTTGAAATTAAAGTGACAACTTAAGATATTAGATTAGTCCATTTCCTGCGTAAAACTGCACCCCTATTTGAAGATAAATAGCTAGCAGCGCCTCGATTAGCATCTATAGATTCCAGAAAATCTCGCTTTTGTCCTTTGATACCTTTGGCATGAAGCACTTTAAGCGCTTCTTCCGCTTGGTCTAGTTGTTTTACGTAAGTATCGATAGTTTCATCAAAGGTCTGTTTAACCGAATTTGTTGCTTGATGGTGAAGGCATTGTAAATAATGGCGAAATGCCTGTTGCTCAGTAAAGCCTGCCAATTGTGGCTGTGGAGCTGTAAATAACTCGTCTGCGAAATTACTACCATATACATCATCTGTTCGGAGGTTATCTAGCACTCCACTTTTCTTAGCTAAATCCAGATAACCTATTTTGTATTCAGAAAATAAATGTGGAGCGTAGTACCAAATTGATCGCTGTTTAATTTCATCATCATCTTGCAATATAAATTTTTCTTCGTTAAATGACCTGACATTCATCCAAGTTCCTGATGCAATTGCAGTTGCTGCTGAGCTCGCCACTAAAAGCATCTGGTGATTACAGTAGCCTACAATAACTTGTTTACCAGCTAATCTTATTCCCGCTACTACATCTGCAACATTTGCTAGCCATCCAGGATCAGTTACTAAATAATCGCCATTGGGATGCTCGCATACCAAGTAGATTGATGGCACATCCCATTCTGGCAATGATTCAAGCAATAGCTGAACTTGATCATCATTTCTAAGTGCATCATAACTTAGTGCCACCGTCATAATTGTGCTTACGCCCTTTGTGTCACAACGCTGCGACTCTTCAATTACCTGTCTTTGAGACTCTAACCAATCATCGTCAACGCGTTTTGCAATCATGCCTGGCAGTATGATTTGCTTAGCGCCAATTCGTTGATTAATATCGATTAGATTTATTAGGCATTTGCTTAATTCAGGTCCATTTGGGAAGCTACTTGAAGTTGGCCAGAATGAATGAACTATTAATCTATCGTGGTTGGTTAATACTGGATTGTATAATTGAGGGTCTAATACTACGCTACCACCTAACTTTATAGTTTCTTTAGATAGCCTTTCAAGTTGAGTCTCATTAAGGTCTCTTGGACTTAATATGACAGTACCACTACCCCAATACTTTATTAGTGAACGACTGTGCTCCATCATTCCATAACCAAACTGTAAATATAATTCCATTGTTAGGTCCTTAATACTTTGGTTTAGATATTTTGAATGGCGACTAATTATGCGTTCTACATGAAGCCAAATCTGCACTCAAACAGCTCCCAAATCAAATATTTCACGCATCCATTCGTAAGCCTCGGCTGCAGTTGATATACGGTGGATTCTTTTTTGGCGCGTCATACTTGTTATTAGATCTTTCAAATCATCCTTGTTATCTACTTGACGGCTAATTTCTGGGCAAATTACTGTGTTCATTCTGTGAATGACTTCGTCTGCACTTGTGACGCCATGAGTATAAGGATTTACTCCTTCAATACACTCATAAAGTGTCACACCAAGTGAAAACAAATCTGATCGTGTATCAATCTCTGCCTTGAGGCAGTTCAACTGTTCTAAGGGGGCATATCCAAGTGTATGTGGCATGAATCCCGCCGTCAATGAAGTGCGTCCCAAGTGACGAGCTATACCGAAATCAACAAGCCAGCAAATGCTTTCATCTGGCGCTATAAGAATATTGTCTGGCTTAATATCCCGATGGACAATCTGATGTGCTTCAGCTTCAACTAATACAGCTAACATATCAAAAGCTATTTGCAGAATAAGGGCGTTCGAGATAGGGCCTTGTGCTAACTTATCTTTAAGTGACACACCATCGACCCACTGTTCAATTAGCCATAAATGATCATGATATGGTTCAGTTAGTCTGCCGGATTCGTAGACCTGAGGAACTCTGCCATTGCCAATGGCATTTACAGAGGCTATTTCTCTATCAAATCTCTCTGGGCTTGAGCTTGGAATAAGTAATTTAAGTGCAACTCGACCATGTTGCTGATGGTTTGCAGCATAGACGGTTTTTTGTCCGCCAGTCGCTACATATTCAAACCCATTTAAACTAGTTAGTTGTTGTGTTAGAACATCCAAGCTATAGGGTTGTGAAGACATTAGGCTTCTAGATTATCTGAGAACTTCCACGCCCACTCGTTAAATAACCAAGCAGCATGAGAGGTAGGTAATGATCCTACTTTTGACTTTAGGTAAGGTTGTGTGACAGATCGATTTTTATCCAATATTCCAACGCCCAGTCTTTCTGCATTTTTGAATAAATTTTGGGAGTTCGGTAATGATTCTAGGAGTAAGTAAGATTCGGAGGCAAACAAAGTATTTTGAAAGGCCTGCTCTAAACCTTTGCTCCAATCTCTGACTTTAGCCTCGATTGCAACGATTCGTTTTACTGCGAAGGTATTGCTTAAAGGTTTGCGTAAAATCTCATCAGATTGGACTTCAGCTACTTGTGAGTCTGACAATCGAAGCATCATTTCACTTGTTTTGCGAGTACCAAATCTTTTGACTAACTGCTCTACCGGTATCTGGCCTACCAAATTTACATGGTGCACTATGGCCATATCAGAGGATGTAAGGTTGGCGCGAGCTTCAGGCCATGTATGTGATACTTCTTTATCCCAAAATACCGCAACAATGTCAGGAAAGCCAGTATTAAGCTTAGGCTCTAAAAAAATAGATAACGACTCATTTACACCCAAGCTAGCAAGGTGCTCCTCGCAATACATGTTAACAATGTCTAGCTCAGGGCCATTGGTCGGCTGTCTAAAAATTGTCTCTGCAGTATTGCCTGCTTGCGATGTAAAGTAAGAAATCACGTTAGGAGTATATCGCATCTTTATATTTCTAATAGCTATTTTTCATATTATGTTGAATATTCTTAATGCAATTACATGTTGCAATTTTACCAAAATATATGCAAAAATGCAAATATGAAAGAATCAACTTGCATAGATACGCCCAAGTCTATTTCCGATGAGCTAACTGCAAAATTTAAACAGGCTGGCATAAAGCAGCCTCTAATAGCTGAAAAAACTGAGGTTAATCAATCTCAAGTATCGCTGATACTTTCTGGTAAGTTTAAAAGACGCTCTAAAAACGTAGATAAAATATGCAAATATGCAAAATTAAAAATAATTGAGCATAAAGTTGACCAGATAAAAGTTGATCCAATACACAATCAAGTCTTAATGGATGCGCTAAGTAACGCTTGGGATGGAACTGATAGTCATGCCAAAATAATAGCAAAAATACTTAACGCACTAGGCAGTCTAAAAGCTTAACCAATCAGCGAGTGAAATTTAATTACTAACTTAGGACTCACAATTTCTTTAAGTCATTCAATAAAAATTATTTTGTCAAATCTAGCCGCTAAATAAGCGGCTTTTCTCATTTTAAAAATACCATTTAGTAACTGCTGGTTCCATATTTTTAACTGGCAGTTACAAAATATTATTATTAATCAATAGCTTAATTTTAACTTATTGTTGCAAATCTACTAAATTTAGTTTAATAATTAATTCTTAGCCTAAATTTGACAAGATTAAAACTCATGCTAATTTGATTTTCAGACCGCTCAGAAAGCAAAACGATTTTGTGCGGTTTGATTAGGCGGCAGTTTTAACAACTGCCATTTTTGAAAGGAAGTATCGAAGAAAAGAAGCTTAAGAGTGAAGTAGCCAAATTATCAGGCTACTAAAATGCAAAAGACCCAAGCGGAATGCACTTGAGTCGATTGAATATTGCTTAACACCTAGCTACCAACTAGTTAAGTACATTCTACGACAATACTGTGTTTTGTCAAATTTAAGACGATAGTCCTGGCTCGCTTGCACCCCAAACTCTCTAATTAGTAAAAAATACTAATTGGCAAGACGGGACTCCCTACGCCCAAATTTCTGAGTTACTCCGTTTGATGCAAATTAGGAGTTAACAATGAATCAATTAATAGCAGTACCTAAGATACAAATAATTTTCCCTAAAGATGGAAAAATCCGCAGCCGTAAAGTAGTAAAACGTTCAAACGCACGCAATACCGGCAAATATCCTAGCTGGAAAATGCAACGCATGATGCAGTGGGAATCGGTGCATGAAGGTAACGCCATGCGTATCCTAGATGCGACACCCAATGTCACTTCGTTCACGGAGCAGCCGTGTGAAATCATTTATACACTTAACGATATTCAGCATCGGCATTACCCAGATCTGATGGTGATTGAAGGTAATTATCGCCAGCTCTGGGAAGTTAAAACTGAGTCAGATGCTAATAGTCCTGAAGTGGCTGAACGGACCAATTTCTTGATAAAGTACTTGCCAGAATATGGATATACCTATCGTGTTGTGCTTGCAGAAGTAGTGGCTAAACAACCGCGACTAAATAACATAAAACGACTGAACAAGCTTGGACGACACCCAATTTCTAGTTTTGAGCAAGAGCGTTTCAGACGCCTCTTTATAAATGAACCGGTCATCTCTTGGGGAGTGTTTGAACAACAATCCCCTCAATCACTACGCCATATCAGTCGCTTGATACTTCAAGGCAAGCTCAGCATCGACTTTAATCAACCCATTAGTCCAGCTACTTCAATTCGTAGCAACTTCAACGCACAACACTAGGAGCACATCATGGCAATCGCATATTTTTGTAAAAACACGTCTTTTGATATGGACGGACGTGAGTATCAACTCACTCAAGAAATCACTACAGGTCTTTGGCAGGTACATGAAGTACGTACTGGCAGAATTCATGAATTTAGTATCCAGGAACTACAACAGCATTATTCAGAGGGGAAATTAGTATTTATGGAGGATGCTGAAAAGTCAGCAAAAACCAAAGAAGCCTTTAAAGAAAAGTCTAAAAAAATTAGTCATCAAACCGATAGTATTGAATGGGAAAAAGCCAAAATTAGACGTATGTATGTCAAGGCAGTTGAGCACTTGCCATGTACAGCGGCATTGATGAAAGCAGCTATTCAAGAGGTCTGGAAAAAACGCAACAAAGACAAGAGCGAAGCCGATGCCGAAATTGCTCCTAACTGGACCACCGTCTCTAGATGGAAAAAGAAATATCTGACCAACGGTAAAGACGCGTTTGCATTGGTTGACGAGCATCACCATAAGGGCAATCGAAATGATCGCTATGATGAAGAAGTGATGCATATCGTTTCCGACTGTATTGATAAGATTTATCTTCAGCGCGAACGCAAAACGATAGAGGACACAACTGAGGAAGCAGTTGTAATGGTAACGCGCGAGAATAAGCAGCGTGCTAGATTAGAGCAATTACCTGTACCAACCAGAAGACTCGTTAGAAGGATGATTGGCTTGATCCCTGCCTTTGATCGATGTGCAGCAAGATATGGGCGTATTGCAGCCAATCGTATTTATCGAAGCAAATTAAAACATTTAGTCACTAAAAAAGCGCTGGAATCGGCTGAAATAGATCATACCAAGCTAGACCTATTTGTTATTGATGATGATTCACATATTCCACTCGGTAGACCATGGCTGACCATATGTATAGATAGCCATACACGCTGCATATTAGGGATATACATCGGCTTCGAACCACCTAGCTATCTCACCGTTGGTAAATGCTTAAAGCACGCATTCCTGCCTAAATCTGACTTGCAACAGCAATATCCAGATATCCGGAATTCATGGGAGGCACACGGCGTTATGGAGCAATTGTTTGTAGATAACGGTTTAGAGTTTCACAGCATTAGCTTAGAGAAGGCCTGCTTCGCTTTTGGTGTAGAGATTATTTACACGCCACGTAAGCAACCATGGTTTAAGGGCAAGATTGAACGCTTCAATCGCACACTCAATGAAGGGATTAGCCATGGCATATCAGGTACTACTTTCAGTAATATCTTTGAAAAAGATGATTACGATCCTGCCAAACATGCAGTCGTGACATTAAGTTCGCTACGACTCATTATCCATAAATGGATTGCTGATTATTATCACCAAAAGCCACATCGTAGTTTAGATGAACAGACTCCAGCAATCATGTGGTCAAGTAGTGTTCACACAGAGGATATTGCGCTAGCACACAACCCGGCAGAAATGGATGTATTGCTAGGTAAAGCAGTTCGAGACAAACGAGTCACTCACAAAGGGATTGAGATTAACAATTTGTTATATAACTCACCAGAATTGATGCAACTAAGACGTAAGTACGGTGAGGAGTTAACAGTAGAGATCCGCATCGACGAAAGCGATATTGGCCATCTATATGTCATCTTAAAAGACCATCAGGGTCATATTGAAGTACCCGCACTCGACAAGGATTACGCATCAGGTACGACCCTATGGCAACACAAGATTTGTCGTAAATATGCAAAAGAAAATTTCAATAAAGTTGATGTGTATAGCTATGCACGTGCAAAGACTGAGATTCGTGAGATTGTCGAAAACGAACTGAAGCTTAAACGCAAAAAATCTAACTCTAAAATCGCGCGTCATAACGATGCCAATCAGCAAGCTGCAATTAAGGCTGCAGCTAAATCAGCTGTAAATAAAGCCCAAAAAATTGGCAGTAAAAAACCAGATAAGTCACTCGGTTCAAACAAGCCTGCTGTAGCAAAGATTCGTCCTAGCTACACCCCTGTTATCGACCAACGCGCTTAATAAACCCAAAGATATGAAAGATACCATCATGAATAAAACAATTTATATTCCAACAACAGTTGATCAAATACTAGTGCCGCATGAGATGTTTCAAAAAGCAAAATCACGTATAGAAGCACATTTGCTAGCGGCTCAGAACTATCAAGAACCCATATGTATTGCAGTAATCGGTGAATCACGCACTGGTAAATCACGTTTGCTTGAGCACATTACCAAGCCATATCCTAAACAACGTAATTCCGAGGGTGCTGTAGTTCCTGTACTCATTATTCGCACCCCTTCCAAACCCACTGTTAAGGGTTTAGTTGAAGTGATGTTGAGAGAAATCGGTGACCCGCTATGGTTCAAGCGCGGCTCAGAAAACGAAAAGACCGAACAACTTTATACCTTGCTCAAAAAAGCCAAGACCCATACAGTAATTATTGATGAGTTCCAGCACTTCTATGACAAGGTGTCGCATAAGGTACAGCACTACTTATCTGACTGGCTGAAGATCTTTGTGGATCGCTCCGGGTTAATGTTGATTGTTGCAGGCCTGCCAAATTGCATGGCAGTAATTAACCAAAATGAACAATTACGTGGACGCTTCTTGGCACCTATTCGTATGCCTCGTTTTGATTGGGGAAATGAGGGCTCTCAAGCTGAATTCATCGCCTGTTTAGAGTCTTTTCAACAGGGCTTGAGGAGATATGATTTACCGGCTTTGGATTCTGATGAGATGGCCTTTAGATTCTATTGCGCTACGGGTGGATTGATTGGTTATGTAGCCAAGATACTCCATCAAGCATGTCTTAACGCACAAATGGATGACAAGCTAAGTATCACCCTAGACGATCTTGCTAGGGCTTATGAAGAGTCAGTGTGGATCGATGAGATGACATCAATTATGAACCCGTTCTGGATAGATTTTGATACAAATCCTACTGCATATTTGTTAGGGGAAGTTCAGCTGATTGGCACGGCAAGTCCTGAAGTGAGTAAGCCCCGTGCAAGCCGCTCAAAATCAAAAAATAAAATGACTGCGGCGGAGGTGCTTTCTCTATGACATGCTCTTGTGAACATCACGTGCTTGAGCAATCCATCCAGCCATTGGTGATCACACCCTCCCCCTATAAGGGGGAGAGCTTGCCTGGCTTTATTTTAAGGGCAGCTGAAGACAATGGGTATGAATCACCACTGAAGTTATTGCATTATGCTGGCATGGATGACAATGAAGCGCGCTCAGCCAGACCCTCACTGGATAAGCTGGCTCCATTGTTTGGAAAATCTATAGAAGATTTCAAGGCCACAGGGCTGGATAGTGGCAGTGAGTCGAGGGGCCGTTATGTACAAATCATGGGGCATAGCATTCCCTCCATGTTTACCAGCTGTAAACACGCAAGCCTATGCGTTGAATGCGTCAAGGAAAATGGTTTCATAGATGGCTATCACGAAATCAAATACGCTCTCGCTTGCCCTAAGCATAAGATCAAAACATTAAACAGTTGCCCGGTATGTCACAAAACTTTGAGTTGGCATCGTTTGGGACTCACTAAATGTAAATGTGGTGCAGGCCTCGCCCAGTTTAACCCTGAAAAAATTGATATTCCTGAGGTATTGGCTTTGCTAGGAGTGTTGTATTCAAAATTGATGAATCAGAGCTTAAATCATCAACAAATTGATCAAGTAGGCTTTCCTAGCGAAGCGATGGAGCATATATCAGTTCAGACCTTATTATCAGTCATCTATCGTTTTGGACTTTTCAATAGCAAACTGGCAGATTCAGCAGATGTAGATATGGCAGCGGTCGAAACGACAGCAAAAGTATTCTCTAATTGGCCACACAACTTTTATGATTACTTGGAAGAAAATCAGGCACCAGGCGCAAATTTCAAAGTCAGTGGTTTACGTGGGCAATTTAACTCCTTCTATGAGTCGTTCTTCAAAAATATCGCACGAGATCAAGAATTGCAGTTCATGCGAGATGCTTTCATTAGCTTTGGGCAAGAGCGGTGGAAACTAGCTGCCATTCATCCAAGTTTTATGACGAATGAAACAGCCAGAGTCTTGGGCATAAATGCCTTATCGAAAAAAATAAACAAGCACCCTCGTACCATTAAAAAACTAATCAATGAAGGGCTAATTAAGGTGTTGCCAAGCTGTGAAGGTCAAACGCGAAATTTATTTGATTTAGCGGATCAAGAACAAATTGAGCTTGTTTAAGCGAGAGCTGATTATTAGTCAGGAAGTTACTTGGAAAATACAGATAAATGTAGTCACTACTTTCCACGGCATGTTCCGACTCTGCTGACCGGTTGCGGGACGAGAGGTTACTTACTTCCATTTATTTACGGCCAAATATGCTCAGAGAAGCGTCATCGACATCGAAGTTATTTTTTCTGTATAATTTACATATAGGTTATAAATTTAACGTCCCGCAACCGGTCAGCAGAGTCGGAACATGCCGTGTTAAATTTGTAACCTTCTTTGTTTCGCGGTATGGGCTCGAAATGTTTCTGTAATTAGCTGTCAATCATTTTCATGCCAACCTGACATTCCTTCACATTGATTACATCCTCTGACATAGCTACCTTCCATATCCACAGAGCTTAGTTCATTACACCATTCGCATGTAACCATTTGTTTGGGTTCAATAAAGCATTCCGTACAGAACCAAGTTTCTGTTTCTTTTACCTGTACAACTGTATGATATCCATCACAGTCTGCACAGTTTCCAATGTAAGCATCATAATTACCCTCTTTTGCTGCGATGAATGCAACCCCTTGATCAATTAAGGCTTCAGCTAAATCTTCATGATTGTGATATGCGCCGCAACCAAGACAATTAGTGTGTCCTTCATCAGAAAATGTAACTACTTCATTACAATTTTTACATTCTATTTTTACGCATGTCTCTATTAATCCGCATACGAGGCAATCAGCAACATATATAACTTCGATATCGGGCTCATGTTCCTGTGCTTTGAATTTACAAGACGGACATTCCGTAAAAACAAAGCCAGCATATTCTGCTTCAAGGATTTTTGCTTTTAAGTTATCAAATATAACTTGTAAGAAATCATGTAGCCCCCGAAGCTCTTGGTCAATTTCTGAGATTTTATTTGAATGGCTTGCAAAGACATCCCTCCAACGTTCACCAATTAACTGATGTAGGTAATACCATGCTTTGAGTTGCTGTCTAGCAATATCCTGCTTTAAAGATTGGTCACTTTTGTCTGCTACATGAAAGAAATGCAGCATTTTATTACGGTGTTTTGCAATATTCCTGAATGACTCGATTTCTGTTTGGGTCAAACCGCTTTGAACAATCCTTTGAAGTCTATTTGCAGCTTCATCCAGTGTCACTGACTGAAAATCACCGGCAACAAATTTATCCCAATCAGGTTCATTGCCTTTTGCTACGATTAGTGACCAATGCTCATGCATAAGCCGGGCTTTAATAATTAACTCTACAGCTGCATGAAAATGAATAACCGAATATTTGGGATGTGTATCGAACTCTTCGATTGCTTTGGATAAAAAATCCATTGCGTTTCCTACAAGGCTATCAAACATCTCATTTTTATTCACTCTAACGACCTTTTCTATTTTTTATATCGATTGCCAGATTTTAATAAATGACTTCTGTTGTTATAGTACTGATTAGTTTAACAACAAAAAAATAATCATGGCTAGAAGAAAGAATGACTCCCTACTTGATGTTCTCTTAGAACTAGCTGCGAGCTTATCCTGGAAAACCAGTGCTTTAATCGCTATCTTCAGCTTCCTGATATTCCACTATGTTTCCGGCCTTCCTTTAGAACAAACGAAAGATATACATTCATTCAATCAGAACCTATATAAGAATTTGTTCATTACGTTTTCTGGCTTCTTACAATATGTCTTCCCGATGATATTTTTGGCTGGAGCGCTTGTTTCAGCAATCAAAGGTAAACGCCGTCGTAAATTATTAGATAAGCAATCTAGCATTCAAAGCATTCGCACTTTGTCCTGGCAGGAGTTTGAGCTCTTAGTCGCAGAGGCTTTCAGCCGCAAAGGATTCAAGGTGTTAGAAAATGGTGGCGGTGGTCCAGATGGTGGTATAGATCTTATTCTTCAAAAGGATGGCAAAAAATCGATTGTGCAGTGTAAGCGGTGGCGTACTGTTTCGATAGGCGTGACCCATATCCGTGAGCTTTATGGTGTCATGACAGGAGTGCAAGCCAATGACTGCATCTTCGTGAGCAGTGGCAACTACACAGCAGAAGCTAGATTGTTTGCTGAAGAGAAGCCAATTTGGTTGATAGATAGTACTGAGTTAATTGAGCTTGTTGGAACTGTTCAAGTAGAGCCTCGTTTCAGTCCCACCATTCCCAATGTCCAAACCAAGCTTGCAACTCCAACATGCCCAATTTGTTCTTCAGTAATGATCAAGCGGACAGCACGCAAGGGCAACAATGTTGGAAATGAATTCTGGGGTTGCTCAACCTTCCCTCGTTGCAAAGGTACTGTTCAAATCTAAGCTCGATGCCATCACTAAAAAATGTCTATAAACAATAAATTTGACTCAGTTCGTGCTTCAAAAGACGGTCACGAGTTCCATGAAGCTTGGGTAGCACGAAAATGCTTAGGTTTATTGCTACCCAGAGACGACTTTATCGGCATCGCGATCGAAGGTTTTTCAAACGTCGACCAGAAATCAACATCAAAAGAAGCAAATGAAATCGCGGATGCTGTTTTGTACTATGGGAAGCATACATCCTTTGATGAAGCTCGTCAGATTGTTGTTATACAAGTCAAATATTCAAAGGCTGCCGAATTAAATCCCTTCCGCGCCGCAGATGCTAAGAAAACTCTTAAAAAGTTTGCAGGTACTTACCAATCCCATAAAAAGCAACATGGTGTACATGCAGCCAGGGAGAAGCTTCGCTTCGAATTAATTACTAATCGTCCGATTCTGTCAGAACTTAACGAAGCAATACTTGGACTGCGTTCAGGAGCCGAATTACAAGGAGTGGCCAAAACTCAGGCAAACCAGATTAAGTCTGCATGTGGACTTCAAGGAACAGATCTCATTGAGTTTGTCGATCGCCTCCAAATGATTAGTCTTACAGGCGATTTGAGCGACATCAAACATAAATTAGCAATGGCCATTGCGGACTGGTCGCCTGCACGTGATTTATTGGCCAGAGTCAGATTAAATGCTGTAAGAGAATTAGCTAGAAACAAAGCAAATCTAGTCAATCAAAATAAAAATGTCATTATGCGAGCCGATGTTCTTACAGCCCTTGAGCTGCAAGACGAAGGTGAACTTTTACCATGCCCCACAAGCTTTCCAGATATAGGTCCAGTAGTCGAAAGGCAGCAACTCGCCGAAACAGTTATTAGTATCCCTAGCCTGAATAGACCTTTAGTTATCCATGCGGATGGAGGTGTTGGTAAGACGGTCTTTATAAACTCGGTCGCAAGTCACCTTTCACAGCTTCATGAAGTTGTTCTATTTGATTGCTTTGGCATGGGCCAGTATCGTGCCCCGGGGGACGCAAGGCATCTGCCAGCCAGAGGGTTGCTTCAAATCATTAACGAACTTGCTTGTCGTGGATTATGCGATCCGCTTTTACCAACCACAGACAATAGCGACGATTTAATTCGAATCTTCCGAATTAGAATTGCTCAAGCAGCGGAAACGGTTTGTAGAGTAGCGTCAAATCGACAATTAGTGCTTCTTATAGATGCTATCGACAACGCTAGTGAGCATGCTAGAGATCGAGATGAGCCATCTTTCCCAAGGCTTCTTATAGAGAGTATTGACCGTACTGGACCCATTGAAGGCGTTCAGCTAGTGGTCAGTTCACGTACCCATCGCAGACTTGCAGCAACTGGCGGTATTCGATGTGAGGAAGTTGAGTTGCAGCCGTTCACTGTTGATGAAACTGCTCAGTTTTTACAAAGTCGTGTAAAGAATTTAACGGATGTCACCATTCAGGTTGCGCAATCCAGATCACGTGGCAATGCCAGAATTCTCGAGCATCTAGCAAATGATGAGAAGAGTCTTCTAGCTCCATCGGAGCTTAACAATATTATTAAACTAGATGATCTATTGAGGAAGCGAATTGAAAATGCTCTCGCAATCGCTCGAAGACAAGGTTATCGAGATGAAGATATCAAAGCATTCCTAGCTGGATTAGCCACCTTACCACCGCCAGTTCCAGTGTCAGAGTTCGCTGAAGCAAATGGCTTGGCTGTAGGAGCAGTTAATAGTTTTGCTGCTGATCTTTCCCCACTTCTTGAACAAACCAAGCATGGCTTAATGTTCCGCGATGAACCCACAGAAACATTAATAAGAGAAGATTATTCGGCTGATAAAGACACCCTACGGGCGCTCGCAAAAAACCTGAATAACATGCAGGCAGTATCGGTATATGCAGCGACGACGTTACCAGACCTTCTTCAGCAATTGGATGATGGGGAGCAGTTATTTAATCTTGCCTTTGATGAAAGAGTCCCGGCAACAATCAAAAGCGCAGTGGGTAGGCAAGCGATCAGACATGCTCGTATTCGGGCAGCAGTGGCACATGCAGCTGCCCATAACGACTCTGATCGGCTTGTACATCTTCTTGTGGAGCTATCGACTTTGGCCGCTGTTGATCAGCGAGGTACCAAATACATACAAGACCATCCAGAGTTAACTGTCCTTTCAGGTGACATAGATTCAATTAGGCGCCTATTCGAGGCTCGTACAAGTTGGCCTGGAAAACGTCATGCTCGATTGGCAATTGCGCACATCTTAATGGGTGATGTCGCAGACGCATACCGACATGCGCAGCGGGTATACGAATGGAGAAGACACTATTTCCAACAGAATGAAGAATATCGAAGAGAACAAGATGGGCCAACACCGTTAGATATGTGTGCTATTCCGTTTAGTCGGATAGCCAAGGGAGATAGCAAGAAAGCGGCTGAAGACCTTGCTGGGTGGAATGATTGGTATGCTTTTGAAATTGCAAAATTACTTTTTCCATTGTTGCAGTTGGGAGTGTCGACAGGGATTATTCAACAAGAACCGATTTTTAGATTTCTCGAGTTTTGTAATGATCAATGTGGTGTTCTCGCTGCTGCAATTCCATTTACCGAAAGTGATGCATCCTTGCAAAGCTCTCTTATTGCTAATTTGGCTAAAGCCTGCATTAACTCGGAAGGTCTCAAGCTCAAAAATGCTCATCATCACTCAGGTGAACCTTCGATTATTCGGGGTCTACTTGGAGCTGCAACATTAGCTTTAAAGCTTGGGCTTAAGACGGAAGCAAGCAGTATCCTGTCTGTGATTCAGATTTCTCCACCCTCGCTACACACATTTACGGGCAGTTATTGGGCAGATGAGATTTCCCCATTTCTTGCTAAGCAAATGCTCAGTTGTCTGGCAAATGGTACAGCTATTGATGAGAGGAAATTACTTCCTAAAGAACTGGCTGAATTCAGTGAGCACATATCATCCGAATTGCAGGGGCAAGACTTTAAGAAAGCCTTGAAGGAGCATCTAGAAAAAGCTTTTCAAGCTCAAAAAGCTAATCCTCCAAACCCACAGAGCATAAGCTATGAAACTAAACAAACTTCAGAGCGGTTTATTGATAGCAATTTAGACTCTTGGCTGCAGATCTGTCGTGCATTTGCGGAAGCTTTATACCCACATAATGGACGTAAGGTCTCAATTGATCCATTGCTTGATCTCTGGAACAAGCTGCGCACCAAAAATGATTATTACGCTGGGGGCGCTACTGCTCAACGTAGATATGGTGCAGTAGGAGAAAGGTTGTTGACGCTAGTACTCAAAGCCGATCGTATGTTGGATAAATCGGAAGTACAACGATATGTTGACATCATTAGTGAGGAGGGGGTCACAACAATATCAAATGCCATTGAGATTATCGAAATTCTGGCTGTTCGGGATCCACTCCATTTTTTGGCAGGTACCGCCGCTGTAAAAATAAGGAATGTGATCGAGCGAGAGCATGAAGTCGATCAGAGAGCCTCTTTTTTTGCAGATTTGGCTATTGCTATGTCGCCAGCCAGTCCGAGTGAGGCTTCGGAATATTTCCGGATGGGCCTAGAGCAAATGGATGCAATTGGGTCAGGCGATTATCAATTCGTAAATGAATTAATGCAATTCGCCAGCTCTCTGCAAGGTGATGAGCTCACTGATCCAGATAGTCATACCCTTTCAAATATCTGTGATCTCAACCTAGGTGAGGAGCATAAGTTCCATTGGGGATTGTATGGAACAGCAATGGCTAAGACATCAGGAGTGAAAGGGGTGGCTAAGCTAGCTCGTTGGGAGGATCGTGACAGAGTTTCATTAGACTATACTCTACTACCCTACCTGAGGGCTTTATTGGATAGTGACAAAATTGATCCTGCGATCGCGCTTACGATGCTGCGCGTGTCTAAACCGGCAGAACTATATGTCTGTGGTACTGAGCAAATAGTCGAAACAATTGAAAGTAAACCATTCGATTCAAAGGATGAACTGACCAGAGAACTTATCGCGCAGTATTCGCGAAATAACCCAGGATCATTCGGATCCGAGACCCCACGCGCTCTGTCACGGCTTGCAGAGATAACCTTGGGCAAGGCTTCGCCAGAATATGTTTATCTATATTCTTCAGCGGCTCAAATCAAAAAAACGACAACTGAATACAACGAACTAAACAATTGGCGGAGTATGCGACCCAAACATGGGATTCATCATCGCAACGCTGAAGAAAACCTGACTCCGTTATCGATAACAACCCTTGTCGCAGAAACAGACCCATTAAATGACGTGTCAATTGCCAAGGCAATTGAAGCCTTAGACGGTATGCAAACCTTCATGCATTTGCAGCGTGATTTTCTTGAGCAGCTAAGGACAAAAGTATCGTTTAGTGCATGCCCTTTGTATATTGAAATCATTGCAAGACATGAAAGACTCTCCCTCTTTGATAAATTGCATGAATTAGCTGAGTGTAAGAAAGCTTGGTCTAGTTCATCAAATGCTATTGCACTAGCTTTACGTGCTAGTGCTGAAATTATCATCCGAGAAAACGCATTCGATTTTATTTCATACGAGTATCTTTCCATCTCTAATCTCAAAGAGCTATCGGAAATTTCCTGCGTTAATTGCGAGATGTTGATTCTGGGACTAATCAGAGAATTTTCTCGTCCAGGTAACGATGTTCCTGCTGCTGTTTGGTTAGGCTTAGCTACTATATTCAACGGAGTAGCTACTAGAAATGTAGGACAAGCGGCTCTAAAACGGCTGCTTAACAGTGGGCCTGCGAAACTTGCATCGACGGTAGCCGATGGTGCTTGGCAATCTACACTTTATCCTGATGATGACCAAACTGAATGCGCCGCCGGCTTAATATGGTTTGCTCTTGGATCACCTCGTGCTGAACGTCGATGGATGGGTGCAGAAAGTCTTCGAACAGCCGTACGCTTGAATAGAGTAGATGTGTTAGTCCAAGTTATTGCCAAGTTCACTAGTAATAGCTCGGGGCCTTTCCAAGCGGGGGAATTACCATTCTTCTATTTACATGCACAACTGTGGCTACTAATAGCATTGGCACGAATAGCAATAGATGCCCCAAATGTAATTGCGGTACATAGAGCTTTTCTTGAAAGTATTGCATTCAATGAAAGTGATAGACATGTTTTATTTAAACATTTTGCTACCTCTGCACTCATTACATGTAAAAGCAGTGGTCATCTAACATTCGATACTGCATTTAATGATGCACTAGCAGAGGTTAATCACTCGCCGTTCGATTTGCAAGTTACAGATCAATATCATGGAACTTCGTATTATCAATCTCGCCCAGAAGGCATTCCTGAGCCTGCGGAGAAACTCTATCTAGATTATGACTTTGATAAATATCAGGTCTCGAGTTTATGTGATTTGTTCAATAGATTTCGTTGGGATATTACAGATGCGATGCTTGGCTGGATAGGGAATCATGATAAGAAAGTCGATTCTATGTACGACTCTGGTAATCGGCCTGAAAGCCACCGCCGTCGGGGCAACGATTTTTCCGATGATTATCATTCATATGGAGAATATCTTTGCTGGCATGCTTTATATGGAGTCGCCGGAGAATTTATAAAAAAATACCCTATCGTCCGACGGCCCTATGATGAGCATAATCCGTGGAATGACTGGCTACGTCGACAAGTTCTGACTCGAGAAGATGGTCTGTGGCTCTCCGACGGCACCGATTTGTCACCAGTTGATTTACGTATAAATCTTCGCGAAGTAATCGATGATCAAGTAGTTTTGACAGGATCTGTGGAGAAATTGCTTTCCTTAATAGGTATCAAAAATGCTATAGGCGAATGGGTAACAGTGGACGCAGACTGGTGTTCAATCGATAATATTAAGGTACATATCAGTTCTGCATTAGTTCCAAAGGGAAAAAGTGCAAGTATTGCAGGCGACCTGGCAAAACAAAATCCTTTTCAAGCATATCTGCCACATCTCGATGTTTATGAAGATGAAGATGTTGAAGCCATGCGTTCTCATAAACCCTATATTCCTTGGATAACTAGCCCTTCTGCGGAAGCTAAGCTTGATGAGGGTGATACTTTAGGTATTGTAGGAGCGATGCGAAGATCAAGACTGTCCAAAGCTGTAAATACATTTGGGCAGCTAATTTCGAAAGATCCGTTCGGTCGGAGTTGGATTGATCCCGCTGGTAAGGTTATAGTTAGTTCCGAAGCGTGGTGTCAATATTCCGATCGTAGGAATGAGGGACCTTTTAGTGGCTTACGGATGCAATGTAAATCTGATTTCATTAAAGATTATCTTGTGGCTAACAACAGCCACTTATTGGTCCTAATAATCCTTCGGCGTTATGAATCAGGATTTGGCGGAGATAAAGCTAAATACTGGCATTCCACTGCTGTTGTTCGGGTGACCGAAACATTGGATTATGAATATTATCCTGGTCGTATTAATGAGATGGAAAAATTGTAATTTTGACTCTTACAGAAGCTTAGAGGTTTGAACTAGTTGTAATAAGTAACAATAGTAATTTCAGCAAAAATTATAAAAGGTTGTTATGGAAGGATTAAAGAAATTAGATCAGCTGACAAAGATGGATGAAATGCATCAGCTTACCTCTCAAATTACAGGGCAATTAATCGAACTTGAATTACTTCATAAAGCCGTTTCATCTATAACGCTCCACGAGGGAGTCCCTGAAGAGATACAGGGGCAGTTTAATGTTGCTCGCAACATGGCTTTATATCAATACTTTCACTATGCGCTGGCTCCAGAGATACAATTAAAAACGTATACGATAATAGAGTTTGCGTTACGACTAAGGGCAAATTCAACTAAAAGGCTAATGCTCAGCGCGCTTGTGGAAATGGCCGTCAAAAAAAGCTGGATTACTGACGCAGGATTCCGACACATCAAAAATCCTCAGCCTGATAATCTTTATTGTAAGCAACTCAAAGAGGTACTACCAAGACTTCGTAATGGAGCAGCGCATGGCTCTAGCAATCTAACCCCTGAGAGTGTTGGTCATCTTGCAATATGTGCCGATTTAGTAAATCAGCTGTTTAGCGAAAAGGCACAAACTACAAGTCTTAGCCTAATTTGCTGATATTCTTGTGCCATCTTAAAAGACTGTGACCAACATATATTCCTAAGTAATTTATTTGATCTCGAAGAAAAGCGTGATCAATAAACTCTTCTGCTTCTCTATTTCAGGTTTAGAGAGGTACTCAATATTTTTATTACTTACTTGGTTTTTCCATTCTGTAATAAACGGTGGCCCCAATTCATTGAGGCAAGTTGATACTTTAGCATTCCATTGAGCCCACATATTTTTACACTGACTGTTAAGAGCCCGAGCGCAGATATTCTGGACCTCAGCTGCTTCTGAAACTAGCCCGATTATTTGCTTGCGAATAGTTTTGTGCGCGGCGGAAGTGTTTGGGCCTGAAGATGGTTCGGGTCCAAAATAAATACCAATAGTTTTTGGCGGTAGAGAATCGTCTTCAACACTACGGACTGGAATTGCCATCTGAGTAAATGCCATATTAATAATAATTTGGCTTGAACTCATGACTTTCCAACGACCAAGATGAGGTGGCAATTTCTCTTGATTTATAATGCCATTGCTAGAAGCTATGGCCATACCATCTACTGGAATATCGGGATCCATTCTATAAACCCGATCCGAATCAATTTTCCATCCTGCCTGACTAAAAAGAATGAGGAACTTTCCAGCTACTACACAAGAAGCGTCACTCCAACTTATACAGCCGATTCTTACAGTGTCACGCGGCTCGAATTGTTTGGTTTTCAATAGCTCTAAGAAATACCCTCTTCTTGGTTCAGATAAATCATATGGCCTTTGTGAGTATTCTAACGAAGGTATCTTCTTTTTTGATTCTTGAAATTGGGTTTTTGCAACTTGCTGATGTTGGAAATACCAAACTAATCCAATTACAAGGATGAAAATAAAAAATAACGCTATATGCTTTATGGATATACGGCGCAATCTTTTCCATAATGATTGTTGAGTGTCGTATTCAATATGACCATGTTCAATTTTAACGTCGCAAATAAGTAAGAGAACACCTATCACAACAAATGAAACCCCAACCCACAATGCCTCTGGGTAAATCACTAATAAACCTGTGCCAATCATAGAAAGCCCCTCAAATAAGGAGCCTGAGGTAAAACTAAATCGCACGATCTCTTTTCCCAAAAAAGAAAGTCACATGATACATTACTTAGAATTAGGAACGATTCATTAGTTAATGGCCTATCATTTTTAAATCGAATAATCAGCGCGATGCAGTAAGATTGTGTTGAATGTAAAGCATTCATGCTCTGAGCTAACCAGCTTGGGAGCAATTGCAACTTATGTGTAAATTTTTGAGGAAACTTGCAGTTTATGGCGGTAATAAATTGCAGCTTATGCCGTAACTCAATACATGCAGATGATTGATTATGTGGGGATCTTAATTGCATCTTATGATGCCTCCCACAATTTAAGAAATTCGATACGGTTGGCTCAGCAGAGGCTGAGCTAGACGAAAGCTTTTTAGATACATGTTTTGTTGATACTGGTAATGTTAATCAACTTTTGGACTGTAAAAGTCAAAAAAGTATAATTGTTGGTAGAACAGGCGCTGGTAAATCTGCGCTTCTTTACCAATTAACAAGGTCTTGTGAACATATAGTAAAACTCTCACCCCATAGTTTGTCTTTAAATTTTATTGCTTCAAATAAAGTAATAGCGTTCTTTGAAGAAGCGGGCGTAAATTTATCGCCATTTTATGTTCTGTTATGGCGACATCTTTTAGTTGTCGAACTGTTAAAAGATAAATTTCGAATTGTAAACGAAGATAATCAAAGAAAATTTATACAAAATATCAAAGCGGCCTTACATAAAGGAGATAGATATAAAGATCTTGCACTTGAGTATCTTGAAAATTGGGGCGATAAGTTTTGGCTAACTACCGAGCAGAGAGTACATGAGCTTACAGAGAGAGTTGAAACAAGCTTAAAAGCAGGTGCTAGTTTTGGTATTGCAGAGCAAAAATTATCAGGTGAAGCCGCGAGAAACCTATCTTCAGAGCAAAAGAAAAACGTAATCGAGCATGGTTTAGATGTTGTTAACAAAGTGCAGATACGTGAACTTGATAATATGCTTATAGTTCTTGAGCAAAATGTTTTTGATGACTCTAGAAATCCGTATTACATAACAATTGATATGCTCGATGAGGATTGGGCAGATGAAAGAATTAAATATAAATTAATAAGAGCATTGATAGATGTAGTAAAAAGATTTAGATGCCTGACAAATGTCAAAATAATATTGGCTATAAGGCAAGATTTACTACATAAAGTTATTTACTTAGAGGCTGCGCCAGGATTTCAGGAAGAAAAATATAAGTCGCTATACCTTAACCTTGGCTGGGATAAAAAGGCATTAACTGAAATAGTTGAAACTAGAATTAAATCTCTTGTAGAGCGAAGATATACAAGAAAACCAGTTTGTTTTTATGATATCTTCCCAGCAAAAGTAGACCACCAAAACACTTTAGATTACATGTTAGATAGAACTTTTATGCGGCCTAGAGACATAATTGTTTTTATCAATGAATGCTTGGAGTTGGCAGAAGGTAAAAATCAAATTACTGCAGAAATAGTAAAAGATGCTGAGTTAAACTATTCAAAAGAAAGACTTATATCACTTGCATATGAGTGGTCGTTATTTTTGCCGTATCTGAATGTAACTGCGAGATTGTTTTATGGGTTGCCTACTAGTTTCGAACTCGGGGTTCTAGATGAAAAGTATTTCACGGATAAATATGATGAGTTAATGGCTGAAATCACAGATGATACAAGAGATCCAATTACCAGACAGTTAAGCTCTATTTATCAATCAGGAAGTAATTTCCAAAGTATTCGAAATTACATCATCAGAGAGTTTTATCGAATTGGATTAATTGGGATAAAATCATCACCCAATGAGCCAAAAAAATGGTCATATTTAAATAATCAAACTACTCTAGTGGCAAGTGAGGTTAAATCAACGTCAATTGTTTATATTCATCCTATTTTTTATAGAGCGCTAGGAATAAACCTAAGACCAAATAAACATGCTCAGTAATTTATAGAAAATGTGTGTTGATAGCTAATTTACTTACATGAGAGGGTGTAAATAATTTTGTGTAAACGTCATTTTGCAGGAAACTGCTATTTTCAGAAATGGATAAAAAATGACGTTACCAAAAGCCTTACCCAACGATTTAATTGATAGCCTGCTATCAAACTATAAGAAACCTGAAGACCTGATCGGTGAGAATGGTCTTCTCAAACAACTCACCAAAGCACTGGTTGAACGTGCGCTGCAAGCCGAGATGGCTGAACACCTTGGCCATGACAAGCATTATCCAGCCAAGTAGGGTGGGTAACTCGTTACCCACGCGCAACAATCTAAATCTTCACCATTCATTTCCGCGTGGGCAGAAATCTGTTCACCCTACATGCCGCATTAAGCACTAGGCCATTAGCACAAGTATGCTGCCTGCAATCATGACTAAACAGGCGAGTGATTTTCTGGCGATGTGTTTTTCGTTAAAGACTTTGTAGCCTGCAAATACTTGAAAAATCATGCCTAGCTGAAATAGCGCGAGTGCGCAGAATGGTGAGCGGTTGCATGTTTTAGCCTTAATCAAATGTTTACAAATTGCAAGTTCAGCATTATATAAAGTGGTTTTTAATAAGTTAAAAGAATTATTTTTTACAAATTTATAACTAAAAACAATAAACAAGCGGCGACGCACTAAAAACTAGAAAAAGACAACTTTTTAAAGGTTGTGTTTCCAATTCATTGAATTGATTGGTATAATGCGGATGAAATTTTTTGATGGGCTTTGTGCCCATTTTTTGTTTCTGCAACTTGCGTAGGCTTTGCTAGCGAGTTGCGGGCGAGCAGTGAGATTGAGGGGTTTTGGCCATGCAAGATTTGCATACATTGGTAGAGCAGTCGGTAAGTCAGTTAGGCTATGAGCTGGTTGATTTGGAGATTTCTAATCGCGGCAAGCTGTTGCGCGTGTTTATTGATAAGCAAAACCCTGTGGATATTAAAGATAGCGTTAACATTGATGATTGCGTGCTGGTGAGCAATCAGCTGGGTAATTTGTTAACTGTGGAGCATGAAATTGATTATGACCGCATGGAGGTTTCTTCACCTGGTATGGATCGTGTGTTGAAAAAAGAAGCGGATTTTTTACGTTTTGCAGGTGAGCGTGCCGCCATTAAGTTGCGCGTTGGCATCCAAGACCAAAGTGCAAATGCTGCGCCAACCACTTTGCCACGCAAGACCTTTTTAGGGGTTATAAAAGGGGTGGAAGATGGCAATTTGCTACTTGAGTTTGAAGGCGTGGTTTATAAAATGGCGCTAAGTAATATCGATAAAGCACGACTTAGTCCTGAGTTTTAAGGGCTTTAGTTTTAAGCATGAGTTTTTATTGTAAGAATTTAATAAATAAGGCAGTTTAGCTGCAATATATAGTCGGAGATGGAAAATGAGTCGTGAAATTTTATTGTTGGTAGATGCCTTGGCGCATGAAAAAAACGTGAGTAAAGAAGTGATCTTTACTGCGCTAGAGCTTGCTTTGGCTTCAGCCACTAAGAAAAAACATCATGATGATGCTGATGTGCGCGTGGCGATTAACCGTGAAACTGGCGAGTATGAAACATTTAGACGCTGGCAGTATGTGGATTATGATTTGCTGGAGAATTCAGCTTATCAAATCGATGAAGAGAGCGAGCATGCAAAAGGGCTGAATATCGGTGATTATTATGAAGAGCCGTTAGAGAGCATTGAGTTTGGTCGCATTGGCGCACAGGCTGCAAAGCAGGTGATTTTGCAAAAAGTGCGTGAAGCTGAACGCGAGCAGATTCTAGAAGACTTTTTAGCGCGTGACGAGAAGCTGGTGACAGGCGTGATCAAGCGTATGGAAAAAGGGAGTGCGATTATTGAAGTGGGTCGTATTGAGTCTTTGTTGCCACGTGATCAAATGATCCCAAAAGAAAATTTACGTGTAGGCGACCGCGTACGTGCTTACCTTTCACGTATAGAGCGCGGTGGTCGCGGTCCGCAATTGATTTTATCAAGAATTACACCTGACTTTTTGGTGCGCTTGTTTGAGTTAGAGGTGCCGGAAATTGAAGAGGGTTTGTTGGAGATTCGCGCTGCGGCACGTGACCCAGGCTTGCGTTCAAAAATCGCTGTAAAAAGCAATGACCAGCGTATTGATCCGGTGGGTACTTGTGTGGGTATGCGTGGCTCACGTGTGCAAGCAGTCACTGGCGAGTTGGCTGGTGAGCGCGTGGATATTGTGTTATGGAGCATGGAGCCTGCGCAGTTTGTCATTAACGCGATGTCGCCAGCTGAAGTGTCCAGTATTGTGGTGGATGAAGATGCACACAGTATGGATGTAGTAGTAGAAGAAGAGCAGTTGGCATTGGCGATTGGCCGCAGCGGGCAAAATGTACGTTTGGCTTCTGAGCTCACAGGTTGGACCTTGAACATTCTAACGGTGGATCAAGCCGCACAGAAAAACCAAGCCGAGTATGCGGGTGTTAGCCAGCTCTTTATGGAAAAATTAGACGTTGACGA
>JAURWJ010000071.1 GCA_030655015.1 Methylotenera sp.
ACACACCAATGCCAATAAAATTATAAGATAACGTAAAATATTGAAGTAACGCATATCATGACTTTAATTTGAATTGGCGTTAATATACCACGTAGCGTGCTAACCCAAAACATCCCCTTTTGTTAATTGTGAACAATCTACCATGCAAGATCAAAAAGACTTAAAAAACGCAGGGCTCAAAGCCACCTTACCGCGGCTCAAAGTGCTAAATTTGTTTGAAAACAGCAAAGAACGACATTTATCAGCCGAAGATATCTACAAAATCATGATTAACTCTGGTGAAGATGTTGGTTTGGCCACTGTTTATCGCGTACTCACGCAGTTTGAGCAAGCTGGCTTATTGATTCGCCACCATTTTGAAAGTGGTAAAGCCGTATTTGAGCTCAATGCGGGCGGACATCATGATCACATCGTATGCATAAAATGCGGCCGTGTAGAAGAGTTTTACGATGCGGAAATTGAAAAAAGACAAGAAGCCGCAGCTGCCAAGTTAGGCTTTACTATGCAAGATCACTCGCTGACAATCTATGGGGTTTGTACTAAACAGCCTTGTGCGCATAAAAGTTAATAGATTAACTGTGCGCTATTTTATTGACCTACCAAAACAAAAATCAAGTCTGTCCGACCCATCTCTAACGTCGCTTATTCATGAATTAGATTTTGGGCTGCACTAAATTTTGGTTAAAATAGTGATAAGAGATGTTGCCCAAGCATTGGGGTATTGACGAAAGTCATCCCATACATAGCACTCAAACCCTTTGCTTGTTCCACATCAATATCTACAACACAAAGAATAAAACATCTCTGATCTATATTTAAACGCTTACGAAGTCCCACGTACCTATCGAGATCCTGTCTAAAGTCCCCCGTCTTACATTCAATATAGATCGGCTGAGTTTTGTTGATGAGAAAGAATACATCCACCTCTCTATTTTCATTAGATAAAAACGAAAGTGTCATATTCCGAGCACAAGAAAATTCAACATTTCGCTCTTGGCATATCCTTAAACCAACCATCAGCGCATACCACTCAAGCCAATCTCCTGCAAAAAAACGTCTTACGCTAGGGGCATTTTGCAGGACAATACGAATGTTTTTCTCTTTCTTATTGTTGATGCAACGAGCAATCAGAGAGTGGTCATAAAGCCGCTGGATAAAGGACTCAAGCGATTTAACATCTTCTTTCGACTTCTTATCCAACTGAATCAGATTGCTGTTGTACTCTTTCAACTGGGCATACCTGATTCGCTCGCAAACCTCACCGAGTAACTCATAATCCGATCCGATGGCTACAGCCGCCTCGTCAAAAAATCCAGTTGTATCAACAGCATCAACGTTTGCTACAGCAGTGATATTCTTCGCCTTAAACCAATCGATTATCGGGGCATGCTGCGCGACTGAACTTAGTAAATCCGAATTATGAATATCAAAGTTTTCACTGAGTTTCTCCGATTCAACCTGTGTTGACGCCACTTCACTTGGCACCCGAAGCGTATTCAGTTCTTTTCGCTGCGCAAAATACATTTCTGACAGTTTGCTTACAAAAAAGAGTGTGTCGTATATTTGTGTTGATGTTCCACATTGAACACAGCTGTGATGAGCTCCGACTAGCTCTCGCTCATGCTCTGCGACTTTTCCGCATTTGTTACATCGGGATATGGACATAATGGTCTAACCGATAATTAAAAAGGAATTTTCTCATCACACTTCAACGCTCAAGGGCTACTTCGCCAACATTTCCTTAGCGTGTTGTCTTGTCGTTTCGGTGATTTCAATGCCGCCTAACATGCGGGCAATTTCTTCAATACGCTCAGCATCGTCCAACTTCTCAATCTTACTCAATGTTTGCCCATCGGCTTGTGATTTACTGACGCGCAAGTGATGTTTACCTAGCGCTGCCACTTGCGGCAAGTGAGTAATCACTAACACTTGACGTTGCCCAACTTT
Source organism: Methylotenera sp. (assembly GCA_030655015.1). Lineage (GTDB taxonomy): Bacteria > Pseudomonadota > Gammaproteobacteria > Burkholderiales > Methylophilaceae > Methylotenera. The sequence continues at coordinate 1,948 of JAURWJ010000071.1, forward strand.
TTGCTCGCCTAGCTGTTTTAATAATTGCCCGACGACTTCGGCCACACCGCCCCCAATGCCGACATCAACCTCGTCAAATATCATGGTGGGGATACTTTCCTTTTGCGCCGTTACCACACGAATCGCCAAGCTGATACGTGACAATTCACCACCTGAAGCCACCTTACCAAGCGAGCGCGGCGCAACACCGGCATGCCCTGCCACTAAAAATTCCACTTGTTCCAGCCCATTAGCAGTTGGCGATTGTGCGGTTAATGACACTTCAAATTTCCCGCCACTGAGAGACAATCTCTGCATTTCAGCACTGATTTGCGCGCTTAATTTAGCCGCAGCGGCTTTACGCCCTTCGCTCAGCCTTTGTGCATTTTGCGTATAAACAGCCGAAGCCTGTGCTTCTTTTTGCGCCAACTCGCCATCGTTTGCAAACAATTCAAGTTCACTCACGCGCGCTTTTGATTGCAATAAAACATCAGCTAACTCATCAGGTTTAACGCGGTATTTGCGTGAAATATTATGAATGCTTTGAATTTTGGAGTCTAATTCTGCCAGACTTGCAGGGTCTAATTCCGTACGTTGCAAGTAACGATTTAAAAACCTATCCGTTTCTTCAAGCTGAATAATCGCAGAATCTAATGTCTCTAAGGTTTCACTCAGCGCGTCATCAAATTCACTCAGGCTTTGTAACTTATGCTGCACTTGCGTGAGTAAGCGCATTGCAGACAGCTCGCCTTCACTTAATAACTCACGGCACTGTTCGCCACCGCTGATTAAACTTGCGCCGTTGGATAAACGTGAATGGTCTTGTTGCAAAGCTTCCCATTCACTTGAACTGATGGAAAGTTGCGAAAGTTCATTCACTTTGTCGCGCAACTCTGCCAATTCATCAGCATATTGTTGCGCATTTTTTTCAGCTTCGGTTCTTTGCTGGCGTAATAGATGCCATATTTTGTAGTCACTCGAGACCTGAACGGCTAACGCTGACAAGCCTGCAAAGCTATCTAATACGATACGTTGCGTGGCTAGTTTTAATAATGAGTGATGCGCATTTTGGCTGTAGATATCCACCAGCAACTCACCCAGCTCTTTTAGTTGAGCAACCGTGACAGTGGCGCCATTGATAAAAGCACGTGAGCGTCCGTCGGCAAACATCACGCGGCGCAATAACAGTTCATCCGCATCAGACGCCATCTCTGCCTGTGCAAGCCATTGCCTAGCTTCACCATTATTAGTGATACTAAAAATGGCGCTAATTTCTGCTTTGTCGCACCCCGCACGCGTTACACCACCTTCACCTCGCGCACCTAACGCCAATGACAGCGCATCAATCAAAATAGATTTACCTGCACCAGTTTCACCAGTAAGCACGGTAAAACCTGCATCAAACTCTAAATCGAGCTGACTGACAATAACAAAATCACGGATGGAAAGGCTTTGTAACATGGGCTCAATATTTCATTACTAAAATCAAAAATGACAAGACGACGAGCCGCAGACAGTACATTTAGTACGGCAAGGTGAAGGCAACACAGTCAGTTTTGTGCTACTAGATTCTAAATCATTCAATGGAATTATCCCCAGTTAAGCTTATTGCGTAACATATCAAAATAACAGTAGTCACTAGGATGCAGCAAAGAAATAGTCTGTTGTGCACGTTGCACTATGATTTTGTCGCCCTCTTCTAAGGTAACTTGAAATTGGCCATCAAAACTTAATTGCGCTTCATCAAAATGTACTACTGTGACCTCAATTTTACTGGCGCTATTGACAGCAATTGGGCGGTTACTGAGTGTATGCGGACAAATGGGTACCAACGAAATAGCTTCTAAGTTAGGGTGTAAAATTGGCCCTCCTGCAGATAGCGCATAAGCGGTTGTTCCCGTTGGCGTACTTAATATCAGACCATCACTGCGTTGTTTATAAACAAATTTATGGTCTATTTCCACTTCTAGTTCAATTAAGCGCAAACCGCTTTTAATGACAATATCATTCAGCGCATAGCTTGCCTCAATGACTTTCCCTTGCCGAACCACCTGTGTTGTAAGCAACATGCGCGGCTCTTTGATGTACTCACCGTCTAAAATCCGGTCTATTTCAACCAGCATATCTTCGGCACGCAAATCAGTTAAAAAACCAAAACGTCCGCGATTAATACCTATTAGCGGCACGTCAGTCTCTATCAAGCTACGCGCAACGCTTAGCATGGTGCCATCACCACCCATCACAATCGCAACATCGGCGATGTTACCAATATCACCTAAAGACAGTGTTGGGTAACGGGTCAACTGCGCATGCTGCGCTGTGTTTTCCTCTAACCAAACCTCAAGATTTTTAGTGATCAAATGCTGTGCCAAATTCGTCAAATCATTTTGCATAAGCTGCAAAGCTGATTTGTTCATATATTTGCCAATAATCGCTATTTTTTTGAATTTTGTTTGCACGGTTGAATTAAAACATAGGTATGAAATGTTAGCAAAGCGAGATCACTGACAATGTGCGCAAGAAATGTGCGCCGATACTACATTTTTTGCGCCATAATACTGATCTTAAGTCTTTCTCATGACTCATTACCATTTAAATGGTTTCAAATTCACCATAAGAATCAACCTATTAAACAAGATTTAACCTTAACGTAATACCTTGGCATTATTTTTGCCAGCTAACACCAATCTCACTTAACAAAAAATACAATTAATATGACACCTACTTCGCACAAAAACATCCTTAAAGCTTACTTCCTAGTCACTTACCTTGTTGTATTGTGGCTAGTTTCTGACTCGATATCGATTACAACGCTTTATCAAGAAGGCTGGCTTTCATTTGGTTTTCTGCTGATTGCGTTCCTGCTGTATGGTTTATATTACTTATTACCCGCCATCGCCATCACAGCTATAGTGCGCTTTGTTAGCCAACGTATTAAACCCGGCAGCACACGCCCCGCCTACGCGACAGCCGTTGTTACAAGCGGCATTACCACACTACTAATGTATGCCAATGCTAAATTATTTTCTCTGTATGGCATGTTTTTTAATGGCTTTATACTCAACTTAGTAATCACACCAGGCGGCATTGATTCTTTAGGCGGTAGCAGCGCCTCTGATGTAGGCTTTGCGCTCATCACTTTGGGGTTTTTAAGTTTGCAGGCTTTGATTTTGTGGTTGGTATGTCGTTATTATGCTAAAAAATATACCCATCAATTTTCATTCAAATTTCTACCTGTCACCACACTGGTCATCACGGTTTTAGTTCACATGGGTTTTGCCCTAGATAGCTACACCACCAATCAACTGCACGTGGTGGCTGAGTCTATTCCATTTTATCAAACAGTTTCTGCGCGTGGCTTTTATAAATCGCTAGGCTTAACCACGCAGAGAGAAACCAAATTAAAGGTAAAAGGCAAGCTTAACTACCCACTTAACCCTATTCAATTCACCAAGCCAGCCAAGCCCTATAACATTATCTGGCTCACTTCAGAATCTTGGCGTGCAGACAGCCTAGATGAAAAAACCATGCCTAATTCTTGGGAGTTTGCCAAAAATGCAGCGCATTTTACCCGCAACTACAGTACCGGCAATGGTACACGCATGGGCGTATTTGGCATGTTCATGGGTCTGCCCGGAAACTATTGGTTTCCATTTTTAGAAGCACGCCGTGGCGCTGCCATTGTTGATGTTTTACAACAACAGCAATACCAAATGAGCTTTTATACCAGTGCGAAATTCTCTTATCCTGAGTTCGATAAAACCATTTTCGCCCAAGTGCCTGGTGAGCAACTACATGATGCCAACGTTGCGCCTACT
>JAURWJ010000074.1 GCA_030655015.1 Methylotenera sp.
GCCTATTTGGTCTTGCTGCGAATGGAGGTTACCGCGTTTCACCGTAACTTAATACGCTCGTCTCTGTGGCCCTATTCCTCGCCTCACGGCGGACGGCCGTTAACCGTCATCCCGCTCTTTGCAGCCCGGACTTTCCTCCCCTCACTTACGTGAGCGGCGACTGTCTAGCCAGCTTCAAGCGTATTTTAACACGCCTACGCTTCATTCTAAGATTTGACCTTAAATCCCCTGCTACCGCGCCTGCAATGTTGCAAAAAGATGGGGGATTTCAGCGAGGACTGTCTGAGCGAAGCGAGTTCCGCAGCTGCCCAGATTTTTGTAGCATTGCAGGAAACAAGCGGTAGGGGGTGCCGTTTACTTTGGTTACTTTCTTTTGGACAAGCAAAAGAAAGTAACTCGCATGTCGCGCGAGAGCGACTACTTAAAATTCGGCGCAACACCTTTCGGTTGGAGCACCCTACATATCAATTTCATTTAGTAGCTTCATCAAAAGCTTCTCTAGCCGTTTTTCCATCAAATCTGGCGCTAAACAAACCTGCCCCAGGCGCACCTAACCCTAACCATATTAAAATATGCGCGCGTCCTGTTGGAACCCAAATATCACTATCTTTAAGCTTAGTGACTAGCTCATCAAATCCTACTGGCAAGAGCCTGCCTTCTGAATTGGCCTCAAGCTGCTCATACTGTAAAGCAGTAACTCTTACACCAAGATAAACATATTGAATAAAACCTGTATCTAATTCCTGAGCAACAGCAATAGGCTCATGGTAGCGCCTTAGAATGAGGCCAGACTCTTCAAAAACCTCTCTTATCATAGTAAATTCAAGACTACTTCGATCACCAGGATTATCTATTCGACTATACATTACTGGCGGCTTATATCCACCGCCTAAAATATGTAACCGATCTGGATAAGTTGCTGATGACTCACTTCTTTTGTGAACAAGAATACAGCGCTTTTCTGGGCATACAAGAACAGCACCTGCGCTCAATATTTTTGGCCGCTCACCACGCTCGCGCATAGCTTGCACATGTGCAAAATCAGTAGTTTGAACATTCAGTTCAGTAGTTTCAATACCATCCCAACCTGAAACTAATCCATGCACTTCATTTAGCTCTATTTTAGATAAATGTTTATTTGCCAATCCATTTAGTTCTTCATCAAATTCGGCAAGCCCCTTAACTCTAACTTTTGGCAAATCATTTATTACGCCATAAATATGGATATATTTCTCTGTAGAGTCCTTGGCGTTTACAACACGCTCAACTCTAGCTATCGCATGCTCTGCTATGGCGCTTAACTTTTTCTTTGCCCACAAATAACCATCAAACGCATATTTTCCGACCTCCCAAATTGCCGCAATAGTTTCAAGCATTACTCACCCTATTTCTTCAAGTTTAGTTATTGCAATCAGTTTACTTTAGCTTAGCCTCAATTAAATCATCTTCCAATGCACCATCTGCTCTGCCCGCAACGGCACCAACACATCCCCCTCATACGGCAAACTTCCCGGCACTTTCCAGCTTTCTTTAACCAGCGTGATTCGCTCTTTATTACGTGGCAACCCATAAAAGTCTGCCCCATAAAAACTAGCAAAACCTTCTAATTTATCCAACGCATTAGCCGCCTCAAACACCTCCGCATACAACTCCATCGCTGTACGTGCGGTGTACATGCCTGCACAACCACAAGCCGCCTCTTTAGTATGCTTAGCATGTGGCGCACTATCTGTGCCTAAGAAGAATTTAGGGTTACCTGAGGTTGCCGCCTTAACTAAGGCCACACGGTGCTCTTCACGCTTCAATATTGGCAAACAATAGTGATGCGGTTGAATGCCACCTTTGAACATATCATTACGGTTCATCAACAAGTGATGCGCAGTAATAGTGGCCGCTACATTACTTGGCGCTTCCAATACAAAATCGGCAGCATCTTTGGTCGTGATATGCTCAAACACGATTTTTAAAGCTGGAAATTTTTTCAACAGCGGAATCATGTTGCGCTCAATAAACACTCGCTCACGATCAAACACATCAACGTCACTGTCGGTCACTTCAGCATGTACTAGCAATGGCACACTAAGCTTTTCCATTGCTTCCAGCGCCTTAACACAATGCCCTAAGTTAGTTACGCCAGAATCACTGTTCGTCGTTGCACCGGCAGGGTAAAGCTTAACACCATGAATAAGGCCACTCGCTTTCGCTTTTGCAACTTCCTCGGCACTTGTATTATCAGTGAGATACAAAGTCATGAGTGGCTCAAACTGCGTACCCGCTGGCAGCGCCTCAATAATGCGCTCACGGTAGGCAATTGCCAATTCTGTAGTCGTGACAGGTGGGCGCAAATTAGGCATGACAATGGCACGTGCAAACTGCCTGGCGGTATCTGGCAGCACGGCTTTAAGCGCAGCGCCATCTCTTAAATGTAGGTGCCAATCGTCTGGGCGCGTCATGGTAAGTGAGTCTATTTTATTCATGGTCGAATCGCTTATGATTATTCAGGTTGTTGTTTTAACTGTAGTGCAAACTCGTACAAAACATTTTTCTTTT
>JAURWJ010000100.1 GCA_030655015.1 Methylotenera sp.
GAAACAGCGCTAGGGTTGGATCGCAGAATGACAACGGATGCGCGCTGGGTAACGTGTCATCGTCCCGTAATTAAAACAGGCGGCGAATTAACGCTCGCCATGCTTGATTTAGACTTTGATGAAAGTGCCCGTTTTTACCAAGCGCCACCGCAGGTAAAAGCCAATAACGGTCTGTTGATTATTGATGACTTAGGACGGCAACTAGCGCCTGCTATCGATATTATGAACCGCTGGATTGTGCCGCTGGATCGCCATGTAGATTATTTGGCGCTGCATACTGGTAAAAAATTCATGTTGCCGTTCGACGTCATCGTGGTGTTTTCTACCAATTTACCGCCTAGCAAGCTGGCAGATGAAGCATTTTTACGTCGCTTGGGCTACAAAATTTATGTGGGGCCTTTGAGCGAAGATGAATATCACCTGATTGCTAAACAAGTGTGTGAAGAATTACAAATTCCGTTTAGTGAAGAAGGTTTTAACTACCTTTTGCATGAGCATCACTATAAGAGTGGCAAGCCATTATCTGCTTGCATCCCGCGCGATATATTGGAGCAGTTAAGAGATATAGCACGGTATGAAGGTAAGCCGGCAGAGATGACTAGAGAGTTGCTGGACTGGGCGTGGAACAACTATTTTACGCATGACTAACAGTTGTTGATGAGAATAGAAAATAAAGGGGATGACAGATGAAAAATCCAAGAGCTTTTGTGATGATAGTGATTTCGGTAGGGATCGGGCTTGGCGCCGTTGTATTGGCCTCAAACTGGGTTTCAAAGCAAACGAAAGTCGCCTCCGATAAGGTTGTGGTGGCAGCCAGTGACATTGATTTGGGTACGCCCCTTACGCCACAAATGCTTAAGGTGGCCGATTGGCCTAAAGGTAGTGTACCTGCAGGCGCTACAGATGATGTCAAAACTTTAGACACGCGTGTGGTAAAAGTGAGCTTGTTACGCGGTGAGCCGGTTTTGGAATCTAAGTTGGCACCAATTGGTGCTACAGGTGGCTTGTCTGCGGTGATCGCGCAAGGTAACCGAGCAATTACTGTTCGGGTCAATGATGTGGTTGGTGTGGCAGGGTTTGCCTTACCTGGTAACTATGTGGACATCGTAGTGAACACCGAGGACGAGAGTGTTAAAGCAGAAAATGTTAACAAGAGTATCTCAAAAATTGTGCTGGAACATATTCTGGTGCTGGCGGTTGCACAAGAGCAGGTTAGAGATGACACAAAGCCTAAGGTGGTGAATGCGGTAACGCTAGAGGTAACGCCAGAGCAGGCTGAAAAACTTGATCTTGCACGTAGTGTAGGCACTTTGTCACTGGTACTTCGTAATCAGGTTGATACCAGCTTGGTGACGACGATAGGCTCTACTAAAAAGAATTTGCTTAACCGTACGGAACAGCCTGAAGCCGTTGCGATTCAGCAAATTGGTGATAAAGCTGAAGTGAAAAAAGTTGTGGTATACCGCAAGGCGGCTGTTAAAAAAGCAGTTGAAAAGCCAGTTTATGAGCAGGTTGAAGTGGTGCGCGGCACTAACAAAACGATTGAAGAATTCAAGCCCTAGGGAGACGCGTGTAGCTGTACCTGACTTAGGGTGTCGATAACACATGGTTTAATCGAATTTGAAAGCGAAATGGCATATTGCCAGGGAGAATTGAAAATGAATAAGCACAAGATTACCAATAGCCAGTCATCAAGTTGTGGCAGTAAGTTGCTCGCTTCCATGTTGGGGGTAGCGCTGATTGCAGGGGCACCACTGTACGCTGCAGAATCAAAACAGAAGGCGCAGAAGCCAGCTGTAGCAGCTGCTGTATCTAAAAAACCAATGCGTTCTTACCCTGCCTTAACGGAGATTGTGCCAAGGATGGAGCTTTCATTAGGGCAATCTCATTTGGTTAGGATGCCAGTAGGTGTGAATCTGCAAAAGGTAAAGGTGGATGATGAAAAAATAGTGCAGGTTGAGGTGACCAGCCCTAGGGAGGTGGTGATACATGCCAAAACGGTAGGTTCAACGGTCGTGATTATCTGGGATAAATCCGGACAAACCACCGTAATGGACGTAAGCGTTGTAGGCGTGACTGTGGGCGTGGATGCCGCTGCTTTACAAGCTAAATTGCAACAAGTATTGCCAAGTGAAAAAGGGATTAAGGTGAGCACAGCGGCTGATTCGTTAGTATTGACTGGCGTTGTCACTGATGCAGTCAAAGCGGACAAGGCGATGGCGCTGGCCGAGGCTTACGTAGGTAAAGATAAAGACAAAAAAGTCATCAACATGCTACAGGTTGCAGCACCGCAACAGGTGATGCTGGAAGTGAAAATGGCTGAAGTCTCAAAGAATTTACTGGATAAGTTGGGGGCATCATTTGGTGCGTCGCGTACGAATGGCGGTGTGGCTTATGCGATTGCTGCCGGATTTTTGAGTCTGACAACAAGTCCATTTAGTGGAGGGGCAGGCGGTGCATTGAGAATTACTCACGGTAATACGGCTATCAATATAGATGCCGAGGACAGAGACACCGTTGTTAAAATATTGGCTGAGCCGAATATCATCGCTATCAGTGGGCAGGAAGGTAGTTTTCTGGCTGGTGGCAAGTTCTACATACCTGTGCCACAGGGTGGTAGCGCAGCGGGAGCCATTACGCTGGAGGAAAAGGACTTTGGTGTAGGTCTTAAATTTACACCAACCGTGCTGGAAGATGGCCTCATCAACCTGAGGGTGGCACCTGAAGTGACGGAGCTGGCTAAATCAGAAGATGTCGTCGGAACTACGATTGCAAATTCACCTTTCCCTTCTCTCGTTACCCGGCGTGTTTCTACCACCGTACAGTTGCACGATGGGCAAAGCTTTGCTATTGCAGGGTTGCTTAAGAATAACGTTACAGAGAATATTAAACGCTTTCCGGTCTTGGGCAATATCCCAATTCTTGGTGCATTGTTCCGCAGTAGTGCGTTCCAGAATGAAAAGACCGAGTTGCTGTTTGTGGTAACACCACGCTTGGTTAAACCATTGCCGCCCGATTATATGTTGCCTACAGACAGCTTTAACGAGCCTAGCAAAACAGACTTTTTCTTGAATGGTAAGTTAGAAGGTAAACCAGCCGCCCCCGAGGCCTTGCCGAGCGGTACTGCGGCGCCACAACCAGACCAGCAAGGCCCAAACGATGGCTTTGAAGTGAAATAAGGAGAGCATCATGAACACATTAACATTCAAACCATCTACTTATAAATTAGTGCTCACAGCTTTGTTCGGTGCAGTCGTTTTAGCTGGTTGTGCTACAAACACACCATATATTGACGAGCACTTTGGTGAAGCGGTAAACGCCGCCAAGGCACAGCAGACCATTAACCCGGATGCTTCACTTAACACCGACCCAGTGGCGGGGGTGGATGGACAGGCAGCTGACGCAGCGGTTGACCGTTATCACAAATCTTTCGTGCAGCCGCCTGTAACCACCAATGTATTCAATATTGGGGTGGGAACAGGTAGCACTGGCGGTGGCGTTGGTGCTGGTGGTGCCGTGCGCTAAGCGCGTTCGGACTGAAGGTGTGTAGGCACATTGAATAACATGAGAGAACAATAATGTTGAAAATTGCAGTCATATCGCCAAACAAAGCTCGAATGGAAGAGATTCGCCAGATTCTTCAGGGTGGTGATTTTTCGAGGCAAGTTTTGCTGTTCAAGGACGGTCTGGAGCAGCTTGCTTTGGTTGCTGATAAAGAGCACCCAGACATTGTTATTTTGGATGTGATAAGCCACGGAACAGAGGAGCTTGTAACACTGGAGCGGTTTGGCCTGAACTACCCTGGATCAGCAATGATTATCCTGTGTGAAAACGCTTCGTCAGAGTTTCTAGTTGCTGCAATACGTACAGGTGTGAAAGATGTATTGCCTTTGGAAGCAGGCGCTTTGCAAGCTGCAGTGAGGCGAATTGAGGGTAAATTAAAGCCAGCTTCTACCTCACAAAAAACGGGTAAGGTAATTGCTTTTATGGCAAGCAAAGGCGGTAGTGGTGCTACCTTTTTGGCATGTAACCTAGGATATATTTTAGCGGCGACCCGGGAGGTAAAGGTAGCGTTGCTTGATTTGAATTTACAGTTTGGTGACGCTGCGCTGTTTGTTTCCGATACCGTTCCATCTAACACCCTGGCTGATGTGGCAAGCAATATTTCACGTCTTGATGCCTCTTTTTTAGCATCGTCTATGGTGCAGGTGCTACCTAACTTTGGGGTGCTGGCCGCACCTGAAGACGCAGAGCGATCTGTAGAGATTAAGCCTGAGCATATTGAAGCATTGGTAAATCTGACTAAGACACAATATGACTTCGTAATTATGGATATTGGCAGAACGCTCAGTGCCTCCAGTGTAAATGCTTTGGATCATGCCGATATGATGTTTGTGGTGCTACAGGAAACCTTGCCTTTTATACGCGATTCCAAGCGGTTGATTCATACCCTGCAGTCGCTGGGATATGCGAAAGATAAGATCTATTTGATACTTAACCGTTATGAGAAGGGCGGCGACATTCAACTTGAAGATGTTGAGGCGACGCTAGGCATGAAGGTGTTTAAAACCATCCCGAATAGTTACGAGGCAGTTTCTGCGTCGGTTAATCAGGGGGTGCCGATTATGAAGATAGACAAGCACAACTCAGTGACAAAGGTTTTACAGGAAGTGGCGAAAAATTTGACAGATGACCCACATGCCAAAAATAGAAGCTGGATGGATCATCTGTTACACCCTGCGTAGCAGGGGTGGTAATACCATGATTGTTGCGATAACTGGCTTTTTTGGGTTTGTAGCGCTTATGAAGTTATTTGTACGCAGAGTAGATTGCTAATTGCGATTAAGAATAAATGCTGAATTGAGGAAGGAATTTAATTATGTCGCTACGTGACAGGCTGGAAGAAATAAAAAACGATACGGCTCAGGTGCCGACGGCTACACCACAGAGCGGGTTTATGGGTAACAAGATTTATCAAGAGTTAAGGTCGCGTATTCATCGTAAGCTGCTTGATCGTGTTGACCTCTCCATGATGGAAAATATGCCGCCAGAACTGTTGCGGGAGGAATTGAAAACGCTGGTTGAGCGCCTGCTTTCAGAGGAGACGATGGCGATTAACGACTCCGAGCGTACAAATATAGTACGTGATATTCAGCACGAGGTACTAGGTTTGGGCCCGCTGGAGATACTCATGGCAGACTCAACGATTTCGGATATTTTGGTTAATACCTACCGGCAAGTATATGTGGAGCGCAAAGGCAAGCTAGAGTTAAGCGATGTGCGTTTTGAAAATGAAGCACATTTGTTAAAGATTATCGACAAAATTGTTTCTGGGGTCGGTCGTCGTGTGGATGAGTCTAGCCCAATGGTGGATGCACGGCTTCCTGACGGGTCACGGGTGAATGCGATTATTCCGCCGCTGGCAGTCGATGGCGCTATTCTGTCGATTCGCCGCTTTGCCTTGACGCCTTTGCAGATGAAAGATTTTTTGCAGTTTAAAAGCCTGACGCCAGAAATGGCTGAAATTCTTGAAGGGTTGGTGAAAGCCAAAGTTAACTTGCTGATTTCTGGCGGCACGGGTACCGGCAAGACCACCTTGCTTAATGTACTATCCAGCAATATTCCTGCAAATGAGCGCGTAATCACTATTGAAGATGCTGCCGAGTTGCAACTGCAACAGCCACATGTCGTGCGTTTGGAAATACGCCCACCCAATATTGAAGGTAAGGGCGAGGTTACGCCACGTATGCTGGTCAGGAACAGTTTGCGTATGCGCCCAGACCGCATCATTGTTGGTGAGGTGCGTGGTGCAGAAGTGGTTGATATGCTACAGGCGATGAATACTGGCCATGAAGGGTCTATGGTGACGGTACACGCCAATACGCCGCGCGATGCACTGACTCGTTTAGAAAACATGATAGGTATGGCTGGTTTTAACCTGCCACCCAAGGCGATGCGTGAGCAGATCAGTTCTGCATTGACAGCTGTGGTTCACATCTCTCGTTTGAGTGATGGTAAGCGCAAGGTAACCAGTATTAAGGAAATTACTGGCATGGAAGGCGACATTATTACCATGCAGGATATTTTTGTTTACGAGCAAACTGGTGTGGCTGAGGACGGTGCAGTGGTCGGACACTTCAAAGCTACGGGTATTCGCCCCAGATTTGTTGAGCGCTTACGCGTGCACGGTATAGCTGTGTCTGACGAACTGTTCGACCCCACCCGGTTATATGATTAGGAGGTTGATATGGATTATCTCTACTATCTGTTTGTATTGCTAGGCTTCCTTGCGGTGGTTCTTTTTCTGGAGGGGTTGTATTTAGCTTGGAATGCCTACAGGGGTCCTGAGGCCAAACGTATTGAAAAACGTCTGCAGGCTATGTCAGCAGGTGCCGGTCAACAAAGCTCATCATTGGTTAAGCAACGGTTACTTTCTCAATCCCCTAGCGTGGAGCAGCTGCTACTGCAGATTCCGCGTATCCATCAGTTAGACAGGTTGATTTTGCAGTCAGGTCTAAGCCTGAGCGTGGCAAAGTTTATAGGTTTGATAATACTGGCGGTAGCAGGCGGGGTTGTACTTGCACTACTGGCCAGACTGCCGATGTCTGCGGTGGTAGCGATTGGCGTGGTTGCAGGTCTTGTGCCCCTATTTTACATGCAGGGTGCTAAACACAATCGAATGATTGCCATTGAGCAGCAATTGCCTGATGCGCTAGATTTGATGGGGCGTGCCATGACGGCTGGTCATGCCTTTCCGAGCGCGTTGCAGATGGTAGGTAGTGAAATGCCTGAGCCAATCGCTTCGGAGTTTCGCATTGTCTTTGATGAAATTAACTATGGGATTTCAACACAGGAGGCATTGATTAACCTCACCACGCGAGTACCGAGTACTGATCTCAGCTATTTTGTGATTGCAGTGCTGATTCAGCGTGAAACAGGGGGTAACTTGGCAGAGTTGCTCGGCAACATTAGCGAACTGATTCGGGCACGCCTGAAATTACTGGGAACAGTACGCGTTTTATCGGCTGAGGGACGGTTGTCAGCTTGGATATTAACGCTTCTACCCTTTGCGCTAGGGTTTGTGCTTCAGCTGATGAACCCTCAATTTTTGAGTGTACTCTGGACTGACCCGATAGGACAGAAAATGGTTGTTGCGGCACTGTGCCTGATGGTGTTGGGCATTTTTGTGATGTGGCGCATTACTAAAATTAGGGTCTGATGCAGATTAAATAAGTGAGAACATGATGGACACAATACAAATAATTTACCTAGTTCTTATTTTTGTTACCGCGTTTGTGGTTGCGTTAGTAATACTGTCACAGCTTAATACGCGCCCGCTACAGGCACGATTGCAATCGTTAAGTGAAGATACCCATGCGATGGGAGAACCCCATGCCACGTTGAAAGAGCCTGCTTGGGTGCGTCGCATCGTCGAGCTGAGTGGCCCAATCGCTAAACTTTCGCTGCCTAGTGAAGGCTGGGAGCAATCGCAGTTACGTATCCGTTTTATGAATGCGGGTTATCGCAGCAGCATAGCGCCGACGTTGTTTTTTGTGGCAAAAACACTACTCACTTTTGCGCTACCTGGTCTATTTGTACTTTACACCACTATTTCTGGAACGTCCTTTGAGCCCAATACCTTTTTATTATTGATGGTGAGCTTGGCCGCGATTGGATATTTTTTGCCCAATGCCTTTTTGGCACGGCGCATCGTGTACCGAAAACGTGAAATTTTTGAAAGTTTTCCAGATGCCATGGATTTAATTATTGTATGTGTAGAGGCTGGGTTAGGCTTGGACGCAGCCCTTGCCCGAGTGGGCGAAGAAATGCACATGAGAAGCCCGATACTGGGAGATGAGTTGCATTTAATCAACCTTGAGCTGCGCGCCGGTAGCTCACGCGAAAGAGCATTGCGTAATTTAGCATTAAGAACAGGCGTTGAAGACATTGATACGCTGGTGGCTATGTTGGTGCAGTCTGACCGTTTTGGTACCAGTGTTGCAGATTCATTGCGCGTACACGCTGATAGTTTGCGTACTAAACGCCGTTTGCGCGCTGAAGTAGCTGCCGCAATAATTGCGGTAAATCTGTTGTTTCCGCTGATTTTCTTTATTTTTCCATCAATGCTGTTGGTATTGTTGGGGCCTGCGTTTATCAGCATACATCGTGTTCTGTTGCCGACATTGTCGGGTCAGTAATCGATATTAGTGATAAAGCCATAAGTATGATTGGATTGGAGATATGAAAATGAAAAGCAAACAAAAGATATTGCCAGCAGTATGTTGCATTGCCTTGCTGAGCGCTTGTGCATCTAATCAGCAAGCTGTTGTTGCGCCTTTAACCATTACACCAATGATTGCCAAAAACAGTAGCGACAATCCAAGGTCTATGTACCAGATAGGACGTTACTATCAAGGTCAGAATCGCTTTGATCAGGCAATCAAAGCTTATGAAAACGCGCTTGCAGTTGACAGTAGTTTTGTAGAAGCGCGTAACGGTTTAGGCGTTATATATTCAAGGCAGGGAAAATACCGTGAGGCGATTGAGGCTTTTCAAACAGCTATCCAGCAAGTACCCAAGGCCGCACATCTATACAGCAATATGGGTTATGCCTATTACTTGCAAGGGCTATATGCGGAATCAGTGGCGGCACTGAAGCAGGCCGCTGCGCTTGACCCGAAGAACCAGCGTGCGCTCAATAATTTGGGACTTGCTTATGCAAAAACTGGTGGCAAAAGTGAATCAGCACAGGCGTTTACTCAAGCTGTGAATGTTTCGGTCGTAACTGCGGTTGAATCCCCAAGTATAACCAGAGACACGGTAGTGGTCCCTTTGCAGAACGCATTACCGTTGCCAGTTGAGGTTGCATCTGTTACTACCGAAACAAATGTGGCGCCTGTTTCTAAACTTGTAATGCAGGTGTCAGAAGTACAGAAGCCCGAAATACAGATGTTGGCGCTACCAAAGGACAGGGGGGTTATTAGACCGGCATCTACCGCTCTCACGATTCCTGTGGTGGATAGCCGCGTAAAGTTGGTACAGGTGGCGCCCAATGTTTATGAGATACATGCAAAACAGTACAACGTCGAACCGGTTCAGGTTGCTATTGTGGCCGACATTCCCAGCACAGCAAAGCTACGGGTTGAGGTTGCTAACGGCAATGGATTGACTGGCATGGCAGGTAAGGTGGGGCAGTTTTTGCGTCATCAAGGTTATCCTGCTGCACGGTTAACCAACCAAAAGCCGTTTCAGGTTCGAGTAACACAAATTCAGTATCGTGAAGGGCATCAGGCAGAGGCGCAGCTTTTGCAATCTAGTTTGCCAGAAGCGCCTGAACTGGTTAGAAGTCATAGTCTGCGTGCAGATGTCAGCGTGCGCTTGGTGTTAGGTAAGGATATGGCGCCACACCTAGCCCATTTTGATGGCAAATGGCAGAAACTTCAGCTTGCACTTACACCCATGCTCGGTGCATCAAAATCTTAGGTGGGCAGTATTAGCATGGTAATTATTTTTTGGTAGGGTAGTAAATAGTAGTTTAATTTTTTTAATTAAAGGGAGTATGAAATGGCTGATATGAAACATATTGTTGAACCAGAGAGATTTGGTCTGTGGATTGCTGCAACGTTTGTAATTGCGTTGCTGGCTTTGGTGGTAGCGTTTGTCGGTATTAAACGAAGCAACGATTTGATGTATGTAACTCAGACAGAGGTGTTGCTACTCAATAAGAAAATTGAGACTGCAAACCCATCTGCTAAGGCACCTGTAATCCCAGCACAGCAAGAGCAAGAATAGAAGCGCTGTCTCAGTGACTGCTTTAATCCCTGAAATGGTCATTTATCATGACCGTTTCAGGGTGTAGATTAAGCGGTGCTTTAAGTGGTTTGAAAGTTAGAGCATCCTTTATATTGATTGTTGCATTTAGCCTATTTTTAATAGGTATAGCTTTGTACCATCAAATTTGTACTATCAAGTTGTAAGCAGATGGCATAAAGCTATACGGCATTAGGTTGGCAAGGTTTGTGCTGCCTTTAGTATTGAGACTGAGTGTTTTTTGATAAAACCTGACTTGTTGAATAATGCGGTAATGATTGAAAAAGGATGCATTGTGAAAATAAATTTTAAGGAAAAAGGAGCCGCATTAGTCGAGTTCGCATTGGTGGCTGTGATTTTTTTTACAGTGCTGTTCTCAATCATCGAATTTGGGTATCTGTTTTGGGGAAACCTCAGCATGCAGCATGCTGTGCGCGAAGGGTCGCGATTTGCCGTGGTGACAGGTTTTGATCCAGCTCAACCTGACCCGATACAAGATAGATGTGACAGAGTGAAAAACTATACTAGAGATAGTTCCATGGGGTTTTATGGCAGAGTGTCGCCAGTGGTTACGTTTAGAACGATTAATGCTGCGGGTAATGTTGTGAATATAGGGTCTGGTTGTGGCGCGGCGCAACAGGTTGTTGTGATCCACATTGACTGTACCCTTCCGTTAATCACTCCATTCACTCAGCTTTTGAGCCTAATGGGCGGCAGTAGTTTTACCGATGGTGAGTATAAGTTTTCTGTGAGTACCACCATGAGAAACGAGGCGTTTAAATGATGAAAAATTACAAATTCCTAATCTCAAAAAAATTACGTGGACAAAGCCTCATTGAACTGGCGATTATTCTACCGCTGTTGCTGATGTTGGTATTTGGTGTCATTGATTACGGACGTGCTATTCAATTTAATAATATTTTGGTAGCGATGAGTCGGGAGGGGGCTAACCTAGCATCAAGGACAAGTGAAGAGCCTAAGAATATTATTGTAGCTTTGAATAATACGGCTGAACCTTTAGTAATGACTACACGGGGGAGGGTGTATATCACTGAAATTATGGGACGAAAAGTGGTGCCAACTTGTAACGGCTCACTTTGTGCAATATATCCGCAAGTACGAGCACAGACGAGATCTATCACTGGTGCTGCAACGCTACCGAGCAAGGTGTGGAATTGTTCGGCTGGTTGGAATAGTAACGGAGGTTGCAGTTCTGTTCCTGCAAATGCTACAGCCACTTTACCGATGACCCTTAATGACGGGGAAGTTGTTTTTGCGGTGGAAACGCTCTATGACTATAACGTGATTGTGAACTATGTGATGCAAATAGGCCCGAAACTTTACTCACTGACGGTGCTATAGCATGCGATTAGCCAAAGGAGGCAACATGAAATCTTTCTACCTAAAATATTGCAAAGGTCAGATTGCGATTATTGTCGCGATTTCGCTCATTGTTTTGATTGGCATGGTTGGCTTAGCCATTGATTCAGGCCGAGGATATGGTGTTAAAGCTAAGTTAAGTGCTGCAGTTGATGCGGCAGCCATCGCGGCAGCTCGTGGTTTGACGGTAGGTGATGACGATGCTGAACGCCTCGCCAATGCGCAGGCATCAGCGCAGAAATTTTTTAATGGTAATTTCCCTAATAGTTATTTGGGCGCGACGCCAACTTCGCTCAATACGACAGCGGTGCATAAGGAGGACGGTTACTGGCAGGTGAATGTATCTGCTACGGCAAACATGCCAACCACTTTCATGCGCGTGCTTGGTCAGAACGAGGTCAATGTCAGCGCTGCAGGCGAGGCTATCCGACGTGACGTTGATATCATGTTGGTGATGGATACTTCAGGGTCTATTGGGTCTGCGATGACTGGATTAAAAAACTGTGCTAAAAACTCTTTTGTCAGTAAGTTTATTTCGGGCCCTGGCGGCGATAGACTCGGCTTGGTCAGCTTTGCCTCAGGTGCTGTACTCGATGTGCCAATTAACAAGGACGCGACCAGAGGGTTTAATAAGACGCAGATGAATAATGCCATTGATGCGTTTACCTCCAGTGGTTGGACCGCGTCAGCAGAGGGGATGCGCAGAGCGCTGAATGAGATTAATTTGATACCAGCTTCGACCCGCTCCAGTTTGCGTGCCATTGTGTTTTTTAGTGATGGTGCGCCCAATGCCGCACCGGCAACCTTTACCCGTACCTCGGGAAGCCCAAACCCAGTAACTGGGGATCTTGAGTCCGGAACTAGTGGATCAGCAACAGGAAGAGCCAATGAGCTCTATCGTGAAGATCGACGGGACACTCTGCGAGGCACCTATACCAATATCGCCACATTGCCGAACACTGGTTTGGTTATAACGGGGGTGGGAGGCGTCCCGCTTGCCAGCTACAACAACGTACGTACGCTTACTGGTAGCCCGATTACCAATACGCGCTGTAACGTGAACAAGGCTGCGAGAAATATGGTTGAGAATATTGCTAATACGTCACGCGGTCAGAGTATATATGTGCATTCGGCATCTTTGGGTAGTGCCGTCAACAATCCGGAAACTAGCTTTAGTGGAGGGTGT
The DNA here is from genome assembly GCA_030655015.1 of Methylotenera sp. Classification (GTDB taxonomy): domain Bacteria; phylum Pseudomonadota; class Gammaproteobacteria; order Burkholderiales; family Methylophilaceae; genus Methylotenera. The sequence continues at coordinate 12,377 of JAURWJ010000100.1, forward strand.
AGTACCAATAGTGAAGTTGGATCCACTATTTTGAAACGTCTTGCCAATTCGACGGACTCCACAACTTACAATGCAGCACAACCCACAGGTATCTACGTCTCTGCGGCAACTATTGCGCAGTGTGATGAAGCCTTTAGTAAGATTGCCAGTGAGATATTGCGTTTGACTAAATAGTAAAACCTTATGCCTATTCAGCGTTAAGCCCGCATTTAGTTTTCTCAAAGAATGCATGTGTCGACCGCAGGAGTTTTTGTCATTGAATATACAAGCTAAGCCAGTATTTGGTTTAGCTTGTATACATGCGCCAGCGCACATTACCCTGAGTGAAAACAGCAAGGCATTAGAGATGCCTTAAAATGTAAGTGAGTTTCTATCTGTTAATCCCCAAGCCAGATTAAGGGTTAGCCCTTACGTGCTCGCACTAATATATTCATTTCAAATACTCCAGTAACCTTCGCTAATCAGATGGGAGTTGCAAGCAATGGTTATATAGCTATTTTCTCAATAAATCCGATGCTGAAACCAACTCGTACTGCCGTCATACCAGCGTACCAGTGCTTGGCATCACCACCAATCTATAGCTGCTAAAGCAGCAAGATTGTTGCGAAAGGCTGGTATCCAGTCAACATGAATGCTAGCGTTGTATCAATTAACAACCATTCGTGACTACCACCTTGACTGGATTCCCGCCTCCGCGGGAATGACGGGTTATTTAGAGATTAGCTATAGTTGTAGCGCCCATATCAAAGATTCAGGTCTTTGATTTTTTGTTTTGTGATTTTTTGGAGGCACCATGACATCTTTAAAAACAACCAAAGTCAGCAGGAAAAAACCTATTGCTAAGGAAGGGGCCATGCTGGAATCTAATAACGAAGATAGCCTCACTCGCATTGCTGTGGCCGCTTATTATAAATCAGAGACGCGAGGCTATGAGCCTGGGCATGAGCTGCAAGATTGGCTAGAGGCCGAGGCTGAATTTAGTAGTAAGTAATGATGTTGGATGAAGTATTGAGTGATTTTTAGGTTTTTTAAATGATAATCTGAGGAGAGCATGATGAGTACAGAAAACAAGACAAACATTCCGGTAACTACAGGTAAAGAGGCCGCAAAGACTTCATGGCCTGATATTCACCCGATTGCTGACATGGAGCGTGCTTTTGATCGTTTTTTTGGTCACAGTTGGCCGTCATTATGGCGCCGTAATGATCTTTCATTACTAGATAATATGTTCGAGCAAGAAGGTTTACGCTTGCCTAGCCTGGATGTGATTGATAGAGATGCCGATATTCTGGTTCGCGCCGAAATTCCTGGCATTGATAAAAAAGATCTAAACGTTTCTTTGACAGATAATCTGCTCACTATCAAAGGTCAATCCAGTAGTGAGAAAAAAGAAGAAAAAGGTGATTATCATCGACATGAGATCTCCAGCTCTTCATTTGCGCGTTCGGTGTCTTTGCCTAGTACGGTAGATGCAACTAAAACCGCAGCAAGTTTGAAAGATGGCATTCTTGAAGTTACTTTACCTAAAGTGGAATCTTCCAAGCGGCGCAATATCGCCATTCAGTAAGGATTATTGTTTCTTATCAATCTGTTCTTGCAAAGGGGTTTAGTATGAAAGCCGCAGGATTTATGGTTGCAGTTGCGATAGCCGCTTTTGGGTTAATGCCTACAAGCGCGTTAAGTTCAACTCCGGAGCTAGCGCATAAGGTAGAGGTGGTTGGCGATGTTACTTACATCTCTGGCGGTGTTGGTAAATCAGAGGCTGAGGCGATGAGAAGTGTTGCCAAAGACTATGCGCTTGAAGTCATTTTTGTGCAAAAACAAGCGCAGACAGAAGAGTTTCTGGCTGAGGTTAATGTACAGATTCAGGATGCGCAAAAGCATGTAGTGCTTGATGTCATCACTGATGGTCCGTATCTGTTGGCAAATTTACCACAAGGCCGATATTTAGTGATTGCTGAATATGAAGGTGCTGTTAAACAGCAATGGGTGCGTGTTGGTATTAAAAAACATCAAAAAATCGTGTTCTGGTGGCCGATCATAGATTCGTTTTAAAATATTTGGATTCACCTTAAAACATTTGTTTACAGGAGGCTTTAGTTGGAATTCCCGCCGCTCGGAGATAGAACCTGTTTGTATCAAACCGCTCAACTTGATGCTGTGCTTGACCAGATGGCTTGGCAAGCCGCTGGGTTTTTGACTGCGAAAGAACACATCATGATTGTTGGCATTTTACGCCGTGGTGCACCGCTTGCTGAAATGCTACACGCAAGACTGATGCGCAATTTTAAATTGGCTAGAATGGATTTGATGAACCTGCAGATTAAACGCTATGCCGATGATTTGACGCTGCTTTATCCTGAAACAAAATTGACTGAGAATAATCAACACGCATCACTTGATCTGACTAATACGACGGTATTGGTTGTAGATGATGTCATGTATCGAGGCCACTCCATGTTGCGCGCGGTGGAATATCTGGCCAGGAAGCAGGCGGCCGAGATTAGAACCGCCGTACTTGTGGATAGAGGCGCAAACAAGCTGCCGGTACGCATTGATATTGCCGGCGTCAGGCTTGATGTTGCACCGACTGATATTATCGAGTGCAATGTGCCACCTTATGAAACAGAATTTAAGATTGATCTGCTTAAACCAACCATTAATTAACTCATATTTTCCATTAGGCTAAATATCCCCTCCCCCTTGCAGGGGGAGGGTTAGGGAGGGGGTAGAAACGTGGCAACATTGCTATCTACCCCATTCATTCCTTCCCTCGCAAGGGGGAAGGAATGGTTCGGTTCTAATGGAAAATCTGGGATTAACTATCAATAAATGTGAGCAATTAACATGAGCCACCTCTATGTTTTATGATCGCAATGAAGCTGCATTAGCACTTGCGGAAAAACTTACAGATTACAAAGGTAAAAATCCTTTGATCCTGGCTATTCCGCGTGGTGCTGTGCCCATGGCGAAGGTAATCGCGGACTCGCTTGGTGGTACTTATGATGTGGTTTTGGTGCGCAAGTTGCGAGCACCATATCAACCGGAATTAGCCATTGGCTCAGTTGATGAAAGTGGCTGGACTTACATTGCTGACTTTGCCACATCGGTTGGGGCTGATGCTCAATATATTGCGTCTGAAAAGCAGGTGCAACTGGAGACGATTAAAAAACGTCGTGCCCAGTACACGCCAGTGCGCCCACCAATCGACCCAGCTGGGCGTATCGTTATTGTGATTGATGATGGCCTTGCCACCGGTGCTACCATGATTTCTGCATTGCATGGCTTACACAATAGAAAGCCGGCTAAACTGATTTGTGCAGTGCCGGTTTCACCGCCAGATACATTGAGTAAAATAACCGAGCTTGCTGATGAAGTAGTTTGCCTTGAGGCTCCTAGGGATTTCCGGGCAGTTGGGCAGTTTTATGAAAATTTCCCACAGGTTGAAGACGAAGAAGTGATTGAGATTTTGCAGGGATAAATCAGCTGGTTATTTGTGGCGATTTTAAATACTGCAAAAACCATGCAGAGGCCTGATAAGCGACCTCTTCCAACGTGCCAGCTTCTTCAAACAAATGCGTAGCGCCAGGGATGATGGATATTTCTTTTTTGCTATGCATCAGGTTATAGGCATCGCGATTTAATGTAATCACCACATCATCTCGTCCGCCTACCAATAGCAATGTGGGTGACTTTACACTAGCCAAAAAATCCTGACCTGCCAGGTCTGGGCGGCCGCCGCGAGAAACAACGGCACCGATTTCAAAGCCAAGCACAGCCGCAGCTTGCAGTGCCGCAGCAGCGCCTGTACTCGCGCCAAAATAGCCAAGTGGTAACTTGTGCGTAACTGCTTCAGATGTTACCCAGCGCGTAGCCGCAAGCAGGCGCCTTGTAAGTAGCGGAATATCAAAGCGAGTTTGGTAGTTCATGTCTTCTTCTGCTGTGAGCAGATCCATTAGCAGTGTGCCGATGCCGTTATCACGCAACACCTGGGCAACATAATTGTTGCGCGGACTATGGCGACTGCTGCCACTGCCATGGGCAAACAGAACCAAACTGCTGGCATTTTCTGGCAGATCCAGCATACCTTCGATATAAATATCATCGACTGGAATATGAACGAGTTTTTCAATTGCAGCTGACATAATAACTTCCTGACTTAAGCATGCGCCATGATGGTGATTGGAATGCGCTTTCTGCCGAAATTACCTGCCTGTTCCGCAAAACGTCCGGCGATGTGAGTAGCGCAATGTGGGCAAGTGCCGTCTTGAGTTAATCGATACTGGTTAATTTGATACCAGTCGCGCACGATGAGCGGCGTGTGGCAGCCTGGGCAGAAAGTTGTATCACCTTCTTGATTGTGCACATTGCCGGTATAAACATATTGCAGACCTTGTTTGATGGCGATATTGCGTGCGCGTACAAGGGTGGCAGGCGGGGTGGGTGGAATATCCGGCATTTTGTAATCAGGGTGGAACGCAGAGAAATGCAGCGGCACGTCAACACCCAATTCTTTTTTAATCCATTGGCACATGGCGGTGATTTCTTCATCTGAGTCATTTTTACCTGGAATGAGCAACGTCGTGATTTCAAACCATACATTCGTTTCGTGTTTAAGATAACGCAAGGTATCGAGTACGGGTTGCAGATGCGCGCCAGTTAGCTTGAAATAAAAATCATCGGTAAATGCTTTCAGATCTACATTAGCGGCATCTATTTTTGCGTAAAAATCGCGTCGGGCTTGATCATGCATATAACCAGCGGTAACAGCCACGGTCTTAATGCCGCGTGCATGGCAGGCATCCGCCACGTCCATTGCGTATTCAGCAAAAATAACAGGGTCGTTATAGGTAAATGCCACGCTGTTGCAGCCATGTTTTTCTGCTGCAATCGCAATGTCTTCAGGCGAGGCCTGATCCATCATTTTGTCCATATCCTTGGACTTACTGATGTCCCAGTTCTGGCAAAATTTGCATGCCAGATTGCAACCTGCCGTGCCGAATGACAGTACGCTACTGCCTGGGTAAAAATGATTCAGCGGTTTTTTTTCGATAGGGTCAATGCAGAAACCAGAAGAACGCCCGTACGTTGTAAGAATCATCTGGTCACCCTGACGCATGCGTACAAAGCAGGCGCCGCGCTGACCTTCATGCAACTTACAATCACGCGGACAAAGGTCGCATTGCATGCGACCATCTTCAATCATGTGCCAGTAACGCGCTAAGTAATTTGAATTTTCAATCATGTCTGCGACCTCTTACTTTAAGATTTTTACATCTTTTGTGATGTCTTTTTCTTTCCATTTGCTCACTGTGTAACGATAGAGTTTGACCTCATCATCCCAAAATCCAGACTGTAAGCCAGCTTTATGCTTTAGGTGCGCCATAAAAATATCAGCATCAGGCAGTTGCTCCCATACTTGCGGCAAAAAAGTGCTACGGTAGCGCCCAAATTCGAACACAACACCATCGATGCCTGGCTGTAATTGCGCCAGTGCGTCATGTTCATCAGAAAACGCCATGGCCTGCATCGCTGATAGCAGTGAAATTTCTATTTTGGTATGCGTTAGCTCTGCTTCAGTGATCGGCGAGAAACGCGGGTCACGGAAAGCGGCGGCTTCCGCATTGGCTTTAACATCTATCAACAAAGGACGATGCGCTTCCAGCGTGCCGATACAGCCACGCAGTTGCTGGTTTTGAGTCAATGTTACAAAGCTTGCGCCTTTCTCGTGCAGCCATGGCAAATCTTTGGTAGTTTCGTTGTATGGTTTGCCAAATGCATCAAAAATAGCGGCACGTGCTATCGAAATGAGTACTTCCCCAGTGCTGTCAGTGGTACTTTCAGATATTTCAGTCATCGTTTGTTTCCTCTGTGAAAATAAACGAGGCATAGCCAACCACTTTATCCTTATCACCTGCGGTATCACCAGAGTTACATAAATCCAATAGCTTGGGTTTTAAATGGTGTCGGCTAGCGGCTAGAATCAATCCATTAACGGGCGTGCCGCCACAGGCTTGCTGATGCGTTAATGAACCGTGCATGCCGAGGATATTTTGCACGGTTTCCTGATCAACTGACTGCGCCAATTTGTAGGGTAAGTAGTGAGATAAATCAGAGCTGACAACAATCACAGTTTCTGGTCCACCCCATAGTAGGTTCAGTACTTCTGCCACCTCAGTGGGAGTAGCATCGCCCACAGCCAGAGGTACCAGTTTAAAATCATCGAGTACCGTTTGTAAAAAAGGTAATTGCACTTCAAGTGAGTGCTCTTGACCATGGGCGGCACGACTCACTACAACCTGACTCAACCCAGCGAGGGATGCAATGGCTTCTTGGTCAACTGATATTTCACCTAGCGGTGTTGCAAAAGCATCGACATCTGGTAGAGCTAAGCCACGCACGGGTACGCGATGCACAGGCCCCAGCAAAACCACACGTTTGATTGATTCGCGCCCCTGTGTTAGGCGTGCATAAGCGATTGCTGCAGTTTGCCCAGAATAGATATAGCCAGCATGTGGAACAATGATTGCCTTGGGATATGCATGACCGATAACCGCCGTTGCCGACGCTAGTAACGTTTTAATTTCATCTGTTAATATCTGTTTATTGCCTGAATAAAAAGCACCAGCCACAGCAGGTTGACGGGTAGTGTGCATAACGAACCTCCACTGGATAACAATTTGATTCTTATGCTTATAATGGGGGTTAACTTGCAGTTTTTCAATCGTATAAGGGTTTGCCCTTACGTGCTTGCACTAATTTACGCGTTTTGATTAATAAAGTAGATTACACGCTTCGACAATGCGCTCGAAGTGATGTTCTATTGCAAAAATCTCACCCCTGGATTTATGAGCATTGACTTTTACGCCATATTCAATAGGAGGCATGATGGAACTTTTAAAAGCAACGCAGGTAAGCGGTAAAAACCCTATTCCTATTTTCGGTATTCAATCCAAGACTGAAACCAATCAAGAATCTAGCGTCGCAGACAGATGCGCTCGCATTGCTATATGTGCTTATCATAAAGCGGAAGCTAGAGGTTTTGAGCCTGGCCATGAGATTGATGACTGGCTAGCCGCAGAAACGGAGGTGGAATGATGAGAGTCTCGAATGTGAAATATCAAGTTAACTCAAACGTCATTGCAGCAAGTGTTGATGTTGAAGATATTGCTAGTGCTGGCAATTATTGTCAAAGTGAAGAGGAGACGGCAGTCCTGACACTCTACGATAATGGCCTGATTTGTGAATGCAATAAAGCGGCGGCAGAATTGTTGGATTGCATGCCTAATAAACTGACTTGGCAGCCTATATCAAAGTTTTTGCCATGGCTGGCGGAGACGCCGTTGATGCAGGGCAAAAGCATTAATCCTAACTTACGCTTTCTATCTCATATTGGTTACAGTTTTGAGGTGGTTGGTATGAGTGGGGTGCACTTTGCCTGCACGTTATTTTTTAACGAAATTGAAAACTTTGGCAGACATTATCTGCGACTTATTTTCAGGCCAATTACGCAGGAGTATGCCGTAGCTTGAGTGGTTGCATCGTAAGTAAAATCGTTTTTCCTCACTATTGTTTATTTTCATTGAATTTGAACTAAAGTGTGTTGTTAGCGAGGTCTAACAGATTTTGCTTGAGTGTTAGAGCTGATCTCGAGTTTTACTCTGTGGTTTTTTTGACGGTTCAGCGTCCTCATTGCCAAATTCAAGCCAGTCATTTCCAAACAACTCAATTGGATGCTGTGTACGGTCTGAACCGTTACCGCATTTCATGGAGTCAGTCGAGCAGTACTTATCGCAACCCCAGCAGATCCGCTCTGGGTGACTTGGATGTGTTGGGAATTTTTTAGCCATCTAACATTAATTAGTAGTTATGTAGAATGAAATTAGAAAGGTCGATCATACTCGTAAAACGGGTGTTAGGATGATTTTGCTTAACAGGTAGGGAAAGCCCCTAGAGATGGGTTAGGCTGTTTTTGCATGCTGCTTGACCTGATGTAACCATTTTTCACGTTGCGCTGGTGAAGCATAGCGAATAGGACCAAGCGAAGTAATTTTAACGGGTTTAATGCCACAAAACTCCAAAATGGTTTTTTTGATTTGATTGTGTCCTGGCATTTTGTAAACCAGCCAGTAATACCAAGGCGGTGTGTCCATTGTGACAATGGCATGAGCACTGCGCCCCACTAGCAGCCTATCCCAGAGCTGCGAATTGTCGCGATACTTAAAGGCATACCCCGGTAATAGCACGCGGTCAAATAGCCCCTTGAGCAACGAAGGCATAGAACCCCACCAGATGGGATAAACAAAAACCAGATGATTTGCCCAAGTAATTGCGTCTTGGATTTCTTTTAGGCTAGGCTCAAGCGCCTGTATTTTGTTGTAGCCATGATGCAGTGTTGCATCAAATGCAACTTCACCAAGCTTAAAGAACTTGACGCTATGGCCTGCCTCTTCGGCGGCTTGCACGTAAGTAGCGGCAAGAGCACCGCAATAACTGCTTGAGTCAGGGTGACCCAAGATAACTGTGATATTTTTAGACATAGAACCTTTGTTTTTTTAAGCCTCAAAGAGAAATTAGAGCAATGAAATTGGGGGCATAGGATATCTGTTCTGCGTTCTGCCTGTAACGTAGCACTAACCAGGCGCGGCACGGAAAGCTGAAAAATAAAACCGCATTATGACCGCGCTCCGGTTGAGCGCAATGTTTTGCTGTACTCATATACCCCAAACTCCCCGTATTTCTTGCCTGGATTTGATGGACCTTGCCAACCACTGGATAGCAATTCTTTTGCAATGTAACGATTGACCATGCCATGACCTACTAAAAGCACCGAACCATGCTCTTGAGCAATTTGTCTGAGTTTTTCAGTTGCGCCTGTTGCCCTAAGTTTTGCGGAGCTAAAGGATTCACTATTGCGAGAGAAACCCAAAAACCAAAGTGTTCTAAATATTACAGCCCAAGTATCTGGTGAAAGTTTAGGAAATGACCATCCTGCATAAGGCAACCCCATTTCCCTAAATATGGACTCCGTGTAATGTACTTTCTTTATACCTAGTGCTTTTGCTGATTCGATTGAGCGTGGTAGATCGCTACAAACAATGGCATTGCAATTAGTAACTGCCTCAGTTGCCTCCCTTGGTGGCTGCGATTCTTTTTTAATGCCGACAGAATTATAGGATTCAATCCATTGATGCAGCTCACTTGCTTTCAACTTTCCCCAAGAGGAAATGTCAGGTTTTCCATGTCTGATAAGTATGATTTTCATCGAAACCTTCTTTTAGAAACATAACTTACAGTGCGGTAGGTTGGGCTAAATGCAATGAAGCCCAACAATAAACGATGCCTTGAATGTTGGGCTTCGCTATCGCTCTGCCCAACCTACCGTGCTTGGGTGTGCGTTGGATTTTTTGGTTTTTAGGGTTTTTCTACAGCCTCAACGTTTAAAGTAAGAGGCTCGCTTAGCGCGCCCCACTTGATGGATGGGTTAAGGCGGCCTTTTCAAGACGTTCAGCAAGCCACACCTTAATGATAGACTGCCTAGTAACCCCAAGCTTACCTGCTTCTCTGTCTAAGGATTCAATCATCCATGTTGGAAAATCAACATTCACGCGTTTCTGCTCTTGCAAAACACGCTTTGCTTTTGAAATATCGAGTAAAGATGTAATGTCAACATCTTCGTCAAATTGCTTTTCAAAGTTTTTAGCTTTCATATAATGCCACCTCCTCGGTGCGTGAGCGACGAACAGAAATAAGCCGAATACTTGCGCCTCTGTAGGTGATAACCGCCGACCAATGTTTTGCGTTAATCAGTCCTATCATTAGGTATCTTGGCTCATCTTCGGTTTTAGCGGGAATTTCCAATAGTCTTGGATCACTCCATAAATTTTGTGCATCAACAAAGTTGATGCCATGTTTCACGAGATTAGCCTGACTTTTCGTTTCGTCAAATTCAAATGCTATCCTGGTATATAAAATATACCTTTATTGCACTAAAATCAAGTGCAAAACGAGGTGCTCTAACGTTCAAGGTAAGAGGCGCACGGTAGCGCGGTAGGTTGGGCTGAATGCAACGAAGCCCAATAATAAACGATGCCTTGAATGTTGGGCTTCACTATCGCTCTGCCCAACCTACCGTGCTATAAATAGGGATGTGAGCGACCATTATTATTTGCATTCAAAGAGGGGCTTACGCTACGCCAAGTCAAGTAGCAGTGAAGTTTGTAACAATCAATACCCAATTAAATATAGGCGATTTTTGTAGGATGGGGTTTCACTCAAAATAAAAAGCTTGTTTATAAGCGACTATATTCTGTGGGGAAGCCAAATGCTGGCTTAACCCCACGCGGGATATGCAAATTTAATCATTGCAACGCGTGGGTCACAAGTGACCCACCCTACTGGGCTTTCGACATGCTTGGCAGTTCATTGCTGAACACTTTGATGCGGCAACTTGCATTCCTTCAGTTCCTGCTTAATTGACGAGAAAAAAGCGTTGAATCCGTTGATAAGCGAAGTAAGTGTGACTTGGTAGAACGATGGAGCATTCGAGAGCTTATTGCGTTTTAGGCCGAGGGCATACACGACGGGCTCTTCAGCGCCAATAAGGCTAACCTGCGTGTTAATAAAGGAGTGCTTGAATGCATTGGACACATTATTTAAGGCTTCCAAGAAGCGCAAAATTTCTGGGCTGTAGGTGGTGTTGCCGCTAACCACAAGCGAGCCAATGCAGTCCACAGGCACCACTTCGGGGCATGTGCCAGTGCGTTGCCATTCTTCAAGCACCGAAGCGAGAGAGATGAGTTCGTCTGCTGATTGGCGGAGCCAATAGACAATCTCTTCTTGTAGAAAGAGATGGCTACTAAAGTAAGGGGATGCAGGATCGGTTCGCAAAGCCGCGTGTTGGGCGTAAACACGCAAGATCGTTTGATTAGCGTGATCAAGCCGTTGAAATACTTTTAAGTACTTCAACGCTAGATTTCCATAGGGGCTATCAGCTGGTAGCGGCAAGAAATGGAGGACATGAAGCGGGTCCCTCGGCTTCTTCCCAATTTCCAAGATTGGTGGATTCTGCATAAAAAGCCTAACGTTTGAGATGAGAGGCGTGACCCGGCTTGCCGGGGCACGTCCTCTCGATTGAAGGGTTAGGTTGCTGCCGCATAGACGAAACCAGAGACTAGGAATGCCAGGAACGACAGTGCCTGCAAAGCTGCACAGTAGCCTTGCCTGTTGAGGCTCTTTATGAGTGGCAAGTAGCCAATCTGTGGATCGCCTGCGTGCTTCTTGAATTGCTTCTTCGCAAGCCAACTAACCCACCAAGGAAGCGGCTTATAGAACTCGGCTAGAACACGCTCGATTCGTATGCCAGTTTGAAGAGTGATTCCCCAGTGCTTTGCGTGCTCGTTGAGCTGCAGTTCCTCTTGCTCGTATTTCGCAAGGTGCTCTGCAAAAGTGCGCCGAACTGCGGCACCGGACTCGACCACTATGGTGGCCCGCAAGGCGAACAGCTTTGACAAGAGACCAAACATGCAGGACAAACAAAGAAAGGCGCCACAAACAGAGAACCCCTTGATGCTTAAGAACGGGAGGACTTTGTCGGAGTTTGTGATGAGGAAGGAAGCAACTGCAGCCGCTCCCACTAAAAGCCATGTAGAGAACTTCTCGAGAGGCTCACTCGCTTTTCCTCCGGCTTCGAACATGGAGGAGACCATCGCGTTCTCCGTGTTCTCTCTTGCGAGGCGATTCCATTCGAGGAGAGGTTCGGTTTTTGGGTCATCTGCCATGAGCAACCTAACGCAATAGTTCAGCGGCTTGCGGTAGCAAGTCCGACTGCAACGGCGGGTTAGGGGTATAAATAAGCTCTACCATGCTTAGTAAGAAACCACATATTAAACTGAACTGATGAATGAGATACCAACAAATAACTTTCGAGAATTTCAAGCTGCCTAATTACAAAATGTTCTTTTTGTTCTGTATTGTTGGCTATCCAGCTTGGTGAGTTTTCTGACTCAAGTGATTTAAGTATTTGTTTTTGAATATCTGTAACTTTAGAAAAGACCGGCTTTTTATTAACGTAATTTTTATGGAACCAGAAATATGATATGGTCATTACAACCAATAACAGTATGTTTAATTCTAGTGATCTTAATGCTATTAGTTCCTTTTGGATGGGGATTAGCTCTATTAGACGCTTCTCAAAGACGCGAAGCCCACCCACTATCGTGGATACTATCAATAGTGACCACGCTTGGAATTTCCATTCTATTAGCTTCTCTATCAGAAACTTTCGTAATTCAGAAAAAATCATGTGAAACTCCTAACGTAAAGTAGGCATCCTATTTGACGGTTTTAAATACGTCATAAGTGAATGCCATTCTGAATTAATAATAAAAATATATAAATAAATCAAGTCGTTAACTTTTTTTAGTATTGCCTAAAATTTCGCATCAATACGTCAAGAGTGGTGGTGATTTATCTACGCTATTTGATGAAAATTCATGTTTTATTTTACTACTTCTTTTAACTGCTCCAAAATCGCTGGGTTATCCAACGTAGAAATGTCTGAAGTGATTTCTTCACCTTTTGCTAGTGTACGTAACAATCTACGCATGATTTTACCTGAGCGGGTTTTTGGTAGGTTGTCGCCAAAGCGGATTTCATCTGGTTTGGCAATTGGGCCAATTTCTTTACCTACCCATTCGCGTAGTTCTGCGACGATTTTTTTCGCTTCGTCACCTTCTGGTCGCGCACCTTTTAGCACCACATAGGCAACAACAGATTCACCTTTAACATCGTGCGGTTTACCTACTACTGCGGCTTCTGCAACTAAGTGATTGGCGACTAATGCCGATTCAATCTCCATCGTGCCTAAGCGATGGCCTGACACGTTCAGCACGTCGTCAATACGGCCCATAATGGTGAAGTTACCTGTTTTTGCATCGCGGATTGCACCATCACCAGCTAGATAAATCTTGCCACCTAAATCTGCTGGGTAGTAGCTGGTTTTATAGCGTTCCGGGTCGTTGTAAATAGTGCGGATCATGGCTGGCCACGGTTTTTTAATCACTAATAAACCACCTATACCCCAAGGTACGTCTTTACCTGTTTCATCTACCACATCAATATCAATACCAGGGAAGGGTAGTGTGCATGAGCCAGGTACTAGTGCCGTAGCACCTGGTAGTGGTGTAATCACGTGGCCGCCAGTTTCTGTTTGCCAGAAGGTGTCTGCAATTGGGCAGCGGCTACCGCCGACTTGTTCGAAGTACCACATCCATGCTTCTGGGTTGATTGGTTCACCTACCGAGCCTAGCAAGCGCAAGCTAGATAGGTTGTAATTTTTTGGCGCTACTTCTGGTGTGGTTTCAGAGGCTTTAATCAGTGAGCGGATTGCAGTTGGCGCGGTGTAAAAAATAGATACTTTGTGGTTTTCTATCATTTGCCAAAAGCGGCCAGCGTTAGGATAAGTTGGAATGCCCTCAAAAATGATTTGTGTTGCACCCATGGCAAGTGGGCCATAAGCGACGTAAGTGTGGCCTGTAATCCAGCCTACATCGGCCGTACACCAAAATATATCATTTTCATGAATATCAAACGTCCAGCGCATGGTGTTCATGGCATGTAATAAGTAGCCTGCTGAGCTATGTTGTACACCTTTTGGTTTGCCTGTAGAGCCTGATGTATACAGTAGAAATAGCGGATGTTCTGCGTTGACCATCACAGGTTCGCATGTATCCGCAACGTCGGCAATCAGATCATGCCACCAAATGTTATTGCTGTTCCATGCGATATCCAGCCCAGTTTTTTTCAGCACGACGACATTTTGAATGGCTTCGCAGCCGCCCATTGCTATACCTTCGTCAACGGCTGATTTTAATGGCAAAGTTTTACCGCCACGGAACTGTCCATCAGAGGTAATCACGGCTTTAGCGCCAGCATCAATAATGCGTTCGTTTAGGCTTTTAGCTGAAAAGCCGCCAAATACCACAGAGTGAATCAAGCCTAAGCGTGCACAAGCTTGCATGGCAACCACCGCCTCGATGCCCATGGGCAGATAAATAATCACGCGGTCGCCCAGAGTGAGGTTGAGCTTTTTTAAGCCGTTGGCAAATTGGCAAACCTGATGATAAAGTTCTTTGTAAGTGACATGCTTAGTACTGCCGTCATCGCCTTCAAAAATAATGGCAGTTTTGTTGGGAATAGTGGCGAGGTGCTTGTCTAAACAGTTGGCAGAAACATTAAGCTCGCCATCTTCAAACCATTTGTAAAATGGTGCGTTTTCTTCATTCAGCGTTTTGGTAAAGGGTTTGTGCCAAACCAGTAGTTCACGCGCTAACTTTGCCCAAAAACCTTCATAATCGGCTGCGGCTTCTGCACAGAGTTGATTGTAAGCAGCCATGCCTGAGACATTGGCTTTTTTAACAAAGTCTGCACTTGGTTCAAAAACGCGGTTTTCATGAAGAACTGACTCAATTGACATGCTTAAAATCCCCTTAAATCCTTGTTAGCCGTTTATAATTTGCCTCAAGGATACCTAATAAACACCTATAGATAAATACTAAAAATAAGTTGTTGCAAATGTGTAACAGCGCCATATTACCTGAAAAATCTTATGCTAACACTTGATAATTTACGCTTACCTGACCCCACAGCTTCTGTTGATGAGGCTTGTGTGCGACACGCTGTTGCTTGTAGTCTTTTTTTGGAGAGGCTGTTTAGAAGAGATGAAACGCTCATGCATGCCGTGTTGCAAAATATGCATCAGCCGTATTTGTTGGCAGATATGCAAAAATTTTTAGTGGCGCAAGAAATCACCGATGAGGTTATCTTGAAGCGAGCGTTAAGACGGCTACGCAGTGAGGTGATGGCACGCGTGATTGTGCGGGATTTAAACGGTTTGGCAGATTTGCATGAAGTGATACAAACAACCTCGCAACTGGCAGAGTGTGTCATTAATACTGCGATTGATTACTTGAGTACTTGGCTGGTAAATAGGTATGGCCAGCCTGTAGATACTGAAGGTTGCCCGCAAAATTTAATCGTGATTGGCATGGGTAAGCTGGGTGGCTGTGAGCTTAATGTTTCATCTGATATTGATTTAATTTTTGCTTATGAAGCAGAGGGCGAGACTCAGGGTGACAAACCAATTAGTAATCAAGATTTTTTTACACGCTTGGCTAAACGGCTGATTGCTGCTATTGATGAAATTACTGAAGACGGTTTTGTGTTTCGCGTAGATATGCGTTTGCGCCCGTTTGGCTCTGAAGGCGCGTTGGTCAGTAACCTTGATGCACTGGAAGATTATTATCAAAACAACGGGCGCGAGTGGGAGCGCTACGCTTGGATTAAAGGGCGTGAAGTCACGGGTGGCAATGCCGTCGCAAAATTACTCAGGCCATTTGTTTTTCGTAAGTATTTAGACTTTGGCGCGTTTGCCAGTATGCGCGATTTAAAAATTCAAATTCAGCGCGATGTTAACAGCAAACGTATGCACGACAACATCAAGCTGGTACGCGGTGGAATTCGTGAGATTGAATTTATAGCCCAAGTGTTTCAGCTGATTCGAGGTGGGCAAGATGTCAGCTTGCAAATCAAACCAACACTCTCTGTTTTGGCTTTGTTAAAAAGCAAAGGCTTGTTGACTGAAAAAACCGTCGCTGAGCTGAGTGATGCTTATGTGTTTTTACGCAATTTAGAACATCGCCTCATGTATGTTGAAGATGCGCAAACACAGGAGTTGCCAAAGACTGATGAAGCAAAAGCGCGCATTGCTAAGGCCATGAATTTTGCCAACTGGTCAGACTTTTTGGCCAAGTTGGACGCTTATCGTGCGCAAGTTCAGCAACATTTTGATGCGACTTTTGATGAAGCCGGTGCAGGTGAGGATGCGCTAGCGGCAGAAAAGTCCATTTGGAACGGGGCGCTTGCGGAAGTTGATGCCATTAGCAGTTTGCAGGAAATCGGTTTTACTGATGCAGATGAAACCTTGCGCCGCTTAATTACTTTGCATCAAAGTAGCCGCTATTTGCAATTGCCTGAATTGAGTCGTCAGCGCTTTGATGCGGTGATGCCGCATGTCATTTCGCAATCAGCCAAAATGCAAAATGCTGATACTACATTGACGCGGGTGACGGATTTATTAGAAAACATCTGTCGTCGCGCAAGCTATCTGGCGCTATTGGCAGAGCATCCGCAGGCGATGCAGTTATTGGTTAAGTTGTGTAGCAGCAGCCCGTGGTTAGCGAATTATTTAGCGCAGCACCCCATCTTGCTGGATGAGCTTTTGGATACGCGGACGTTGTATGCAAAGCCTGATTTTGTCGCCATGCGGTCAGAGTTACTGAGCCGGTTAGCCGAGGTCGAGGGTGACGTAGAGCGGCAAATGGACGTAATGCGTCATTTTAAACATGCCAATGTATTCAGGTTTGCCGTACAAGATATCAACGGTGAGTTGGCACTGGAAATTTTATCGGACTATTTAAGTGCCCTTGCTGACTTGATACTCAGCGTATCGTTAGAAACTATTTGGCCTCACGTGCGTGGTAAGCATCTTGATACGCCAAAATTCGCAGTGATAGGTTACGGCAAATTGGGTGGAAAGGAGCTGGGATATGCTTCTGATTTAGATATTATTTTTCTTTATAATGATGATGCGCCAGAAGCAGGTGAGGTGTATGCGCGCTTTGCGCAACGTATCAACAACTGGTTTAACAGCTTAACTTCTGCGGGCTTGCTGTATGAAACTGATTTGCAATTACGTCCGGATGGCAACAGCGGGTTGTTAGTAAGTAGTGTGGCGGCATTTAGAGAATATCAGCTCAATAAAGCCTGGATATGGGAGCATCAGGCCATTACGCGGGCGAGGTTTGTTGCGGGTGATAGTGCTATCGCCACAGCATTTGATGCAATTCGCGTGGAGGTGATGACGCATGCACGCGATCCAGTGAAACTTAAAGCTGAAGTACTTTCAATGCGCGAAAGAATGCGTCATGCGCAGCTCAAAAAAAGTGAGCTGTTTGATTTGAAACAAGGGCTTGGTGGCATTATCGATGTGGAGTTTTTAGTGCAATATTTAGTACTGCTTAATGCGCCAAAACATGCACAATTGACTGCAAATGTTGGCAATATTGGTTTGCTGAAAATGCTCGGTTCTTTTGAGATTATTGATGCGGCACTGGCAGAGAAGGTTGCCGTGGCCTACCGAGAGCTTAGACATAGGCAACACATGCTTAAGCTGCAAGGTGCAACACAATTAGGCGTTGAGCTTGCCCCTATTGCGCACCACGTGAAAGTGGTGACGTTGCTTTGGAATCGGGTTTTTGAAATCGGATAGAATTTTGCTTAAAGAAGCGGCTAGAAAAACTCAATATTGCCTTCTTTTTTAACTTCTTGTAGCTCGCCATCTATAATTAGCTGTTCGTAAATTGCAATGCAGTTCCGACCGTGATGTTTTGCGTAATAAAGTGCGGAATCTGCGCGGTCTATCAGCTGGCTTGACGTGTCAAAATCAGAAATTCTTGTACATCCGGCACTCACAGTGACTTTATCTACTTGTGGGAATGAAAACTGCGCGACTTTTTGCCTAAAACGATCAAGAATCATTTTAATATCTCCCTCGCCATTACACTCAAACACGCCCACAAACTCCTCTCCACCAAAGCGAAATAACGGGTCGGACTCTCGAAAACATTGTCGCATCAGCTGAGCAAACATCAGTAGCACTTCATCACCAATCAGATGCCCAAATGTATCGTTGACTCTTTTAAAATGGTCAATATCAAAAATTGCCAAAAAATAGGCTTGGTCAGTTTTATCTTCCTTACGTTTAGTTGTGCCTTGTGTTTGTGCGAGCACTTTATTGATTTTGTACTCAAATGTTTTACGATTCAATAAGCCAGTAAGCGTGTCACACTCGTTGTCGTTAATCAGATTGGTATAGTTCTGATAAATCTGCAACAACATGTTGATGGCAACCTCGGTGTGTATGTCATTTAGTGGATATGCAATACCGATGACGCTGGCAATTTGACCAGTAGCATTCTTAAGTGGATAAAACTTGTTGTTTGAGTCGCTGGTGTTTATAAGGCTACAGATTTCGCCTGATTGGAAGCAGTTAATCACTGTTTGCTTTAACAAGGTAGCAACGGGAATTTCAGTTTTATTTTCATTAACAACAAATGCAGATAACAGCAGTTGCTTTTCGTCGCTTAGATGGTAAATGACAACTGGCTTAGCTGCTTCGCCATGGATGGTGGCGATAAAACCTGCCAGTGCTTTGATAAGGCTAGTTTCAAGCGCAGCCTCATCGCGCTCATGCGTGAGTGCAACTAGACTACTTAACAGAGCGTTAGTGCAGTATGCGTGCAAGGATAGGCAATCTATTGGTGGTTAAGTCATGTGAGTCATTGCATTTAAATGCCATTAGGCGACGCCATAGCCATTACGTCATCCACTGACGAATCATATCGAAATTACCTATGTAAGGCTAATGGTTTTTAGTCGATGCTGGCGATGAGTTAAACTTTTAAGCTATAGAAAGCAGTTGGTCCACGAAAAACACAAAATACACGAAAAAATTCAATTGATTACACGGATTTACGATGACACCCAATAGGTTAAATTGAATGATGCATTTGATTTATTTGCGAGCTTTCACTTAATAAAGCGAAATGCCTGCTTACCCCATTTCGTGTTTTTGGTGTTTTTCGTGGATGAAAAGCCGTTTTTAGGTTTAAGCAAAACTTTTTTCTACCTGCCCCAACGTAGCGCTGCCGTATGCACAGGGCTATCCCAATGTTGTTTGATCTCATCATCCAGTAAGCATAGTGTAATCGAAGCACCAGCCATGTCTAACGCAGTGGTGTAGTTGCCAACCAATGAGCGTGAAATTTGAATACCATGCTGATTGAATAACTTAAGCGCGGTGTTGTAAATTAAGTAAAGCTCCATCAGTGGTGTCGCGCCAAAGCCGTTAATGAGTAGCAGTGCTTCGCACGTGTTTGCAGTTAATATGGCTCTTGTTTTGAGGTCGGTGATGATGGCCTCTACACAATCACTCACAATGGCATCGGCTTCACGCATGGCTTCACGTCTGCGACCTGGTTCGCCGTGTATGCCTACGCCCATTTCAAGCTCGGTGTCACTAATGTCAAAAGTAGGGCGGCCCGCAGCAGGTACGGTGCAACTTGTTAGTGCCACGCCCATGCTGGCGGTACGACTATTTACTTTGTCGCCTAATGCCTTGCAAGCTTGCAAATCGGCACCTGTTTCCGCCAAACTGCCTACACATTTTTCTACAATCACCGTGCCTGCAACACCACGGCGACCTGTGGTGTAAGTGCTATTGACTACGGCACAATCATCGCTAGTAAGTACCGTGGCACTTTCTATCGGTAATTCATTGGCAAATGGCAACATTTCAGCCGCCATCTCAAAGTTCATCACGTCGCCTGCGTAATTTTTAACAATAAACAAAATGCCTTTGTCAGCATGGACTGCTATTGCCGCAGCAAGTATTTGGTCGGGTGTGGGTGAGGTGAATACGTGGCCAGGACAAGCGGCATCTAACATACCATAACCAATATAGCCTGCGTGCAAAGGTTCGTGGCCTGAGCCACCCCCTGAGATAAGGGCAACTTTATTGGCCGCTTTTTGTTTGCGCGTTAAAAAATTGGGCTCTAAATTGAGGCTGACTAAATCACTGTGCGCAGATGAAAAACCACTGAGGCTTTCAACTAATACGTCATCTATTTTGTTGATAAATTTTTTCATTTTATTGTCCTTGCTCGTCATTACTTTGTTACAAAAAACATCATGGACCAATACGTAAGGTTGGCTAACATGCCGCGCGTTCTAACTGCGCTTAAATGTATGTATTGATGGGATTATTTTTGATGCACAATTAAATCGCATACTGCGTTAATCATCAATTGGCAGCTTTTAGCACCTGGGTCTATGTGACCAATAGCACGCTCTCCCAAGCCGGCAGCACGCCCTTTGGTGGCGATTAAATCTTTTGTCGCCAGCATGCCTTGTTCTGCAGTTTGTATCAGTGCAACACTAATGGTTTTTACATTAGTGTTGGAGGCTGCAAGTGCTGTAAATTGGTGAGCAACAGGAATCAGTACATCCAGCATGGTTTTTTCACCAATATCTGCTTTGCCACGCTGGCGGATAAGGTCAACACCAGCGGCAAAAGCGGCTGCATAGGTCGATACGGATTCATCGCCGCTGTCTTTAATCACTTTCGCCATGCCCATAAAAAAACTCGCCAGCAATGGTCCAGAGGCGCCGCCAATGGTGTTGAGTAGCTTTAAACCGATTTTGTTGAGTGCGACGTCAGGGCTGAGTGATTCTAACTCAGCCTGCATATCAATAATTGCACCAGCACCACGTTTCATGTTGATGTAGTGGTCGCCATCGCCTATTGCTCGGTCCAGCGATTCCAGCGCTGATTCGTGGCTTAAAATGCTGTCGCTTATGGCGTTAGCCGCAGATAAAATAAATGATGTTTTCATTTCATGAATAACACTATGTTGTGAATTGATTAAAGTTGTTAAACTCTACACATGTCAACCATTCATTACAACTCATGAGTTTACGCTTTCGCTTAAATTTACTCATTACCTTATTGTCGCTGGCTTTTATTCTGGTGGTGGGCACAATTTTGGTCAATGATACCCGTGTTTCAATTCGCGAGCGGGTCGAGGCTGCAAGCCGGGTGACAGTACAATTGCTAGATACGGTGATTGTGAGTTCTGCAATAAATCCTGAAATGGGACCGACGCATATTGTGTTGCAGCGTTTTTTAACCTCGCTAGGTTATGTGCGTAGTAGCCACATTGAGCTTTACGACTACTTAGGGCATGAGCTTTATCACTCACCAGATTCAACTTTTAAAAATGAGGTATATCCACCGGAGTGGTTCATAAAACTTGTAGAACCTAAGGTGGAAGTTGTGGAGCGTAAGATTCGCTATGGTACTTTAGTCGTCGCATCAAGTGCTGCTGGTTCTATTCGTGAGGCATGGTCAGGTTTTAGCCAATTGATGTGGGTTGGATTAACGTTTTTTTTATCGCTTAACATTATGGTATATCTGCTGTTAAGCCACTCACTTAGACCTGTGAATCGAATTCTAGCTGCGATTAATCGCATTGAACAAGGCGATTTAACGACACGTTTGCCAACGCTTGCTTTGCCGGAGTTTGACCGTATCGGCCACAGTCTTAATCGCATGGCTGAGTCGCTTAACGCTGAGCGGCAGTTAGAAGAGAACCGTCAGTTAACGCATTTAATTCAAAAACATATTGAAGATGAACGTGGTAGCCTTGCGCGTGAGTTACATGATGAGCTCGGCCAATACGTGACCGCCATTAAAACATTTGCTGTAGGCATTGCTAATAAAGCCAAAGCCAATAGCGCAAGTGCGGGGATGATTGAGATTGCATCAAGTGCGCAAATCATCGTATCCGCAGCGAACCAGATATACGATGGCATGCATAATATTGTGCGCCAATTGCGTCCAGGTTCGCTGGATAATTTAGGCTTGGCTGAAACCTTAAAAGATTTGGTGAACAGTCATCAAGTGCAAAACCCCGCAATTAAGATTCAACTCTATTTGTCTGAAAACTTGCAGTCAGGAGACTTAAAGTGTTTAGGTGAAACTATTAGCATCAATTTGTATCGAATAGTGCAGGAGTCTATCAATAATGCGTTGAAATACGCGCAAGCAACGGTGATTGACGTTAGACTTATCAAGACGTCTGAGGGTGAGTTGCAGTTGAGCATTAAAGACAATGGAGTAGGCATGGACATAGAAACAGTTGACCAAACCCGACATTTTGGTTTGCTTGGTATGCGTGAGCGTGTGCAAGCTTTACATGGAAGCTTTAACATCGAGACCGCGCTAAATCAGGGTACGGCGATTTATATTAATGTGCCTAGCGGCGTTTCAAATCAATAAAGCCCAAAACCTAATAATTAGAACTAATAATGAGAGAAAGTAAGCGACATGAGTCAAATTAACGTCATGCTAGTAGATGATCACGCTGTCGTACGCATGGGATTTAAAATGTTGCTGGAGTCAGATGCTGACATCAAAGTGATTGCTGAGGCTGAAAATGGCGAACTGGCAATTCAACGCTATATGGAACATAAGCCGAATGTGGTGGTGATGGACATTACCATGCCAGGCATTGGTGGATTAGAGGCCATTGAGCGTATTTTAGCAAAAGACAATTCGGCTAAAATTTTAGTGTTATCCGCGCATGAAGATTCAGTGCATCCAAAACGGGTGCTCAATGCTGGCGCCATGGGTTATTTGACTAAGCGCAGTGCGGCGGAAGAGTTGATTAAAGCAATACGTACTGTTGCCGCAGGTAAAAAATATCTAGAAGCCGGCATTGCACAGCAGATGGCCATTCAACAATTGAATGGCGACCAAAACCCTGTGGACGTGTTGTCACCACGTGAGTTCGAAGTATTTATGGCATTGGCAAAAGGCAAAACTACCAATGACATCGCCGAAACTTTATTTCTTAGTCCACGTACCGTGGGCACGCATCTCTATAACATTAAGCAGAAACTTAATGCTAATAACTCTGCTGAAATTGCCTTGATTGCTATGCGTAGCGGGTTGTTAGATGCATAACTAGTGCTTAGTTTAGCCCATGGGAGAGCATGATTATTTAGGGTTCAAAAATGTCCAAGTCACGATGCGGCTTTGTTTTTGACCTTGTGTCATGTCGATGGTTTTTACCTTCAATGCATGTGCTTTTTTAAGTGCGCTATAGACACTAGGTAAGCTCGCAGCTTTAGAGATCAACGTGGTAAACCAGGTGCATTGGTTTTTAAACTGCACGCTTTCTTCAACCATGCGGCTTACAAAGGCTACTTCGCCACCATCACAATAAAGTTCAGCCGCTTGACCGCCGAAGTTGCGCTTAAGTGCTTTATTTTTACCCGTGTTTATGCCTAGATTTTGCCATTTACGCTGCGTACCTATTTGCGCTTCAGCTAGCGTTGTATGAAACGGCGGGTTACACAGGGTGAGGTTGAAAAAGTCATCAGGTTGGATAATGCCCTTAAAAATATTGGTGGGCGAAGCTTGTAAGCGTAGCTCAATGGACGTGGTTAGCTCCGCGTTTACATGCAAAATCTGTTGTGCATTGGCGAGTGCAGTCGCGTCGATATCAGCCCCTACAAAGCGCCAGCCGTATTCACGGTTGCCAATGAGTGGGTAAATAGCATTGGCACCTACGCCTATATCCAGCAGGCGGATAGTGTTGCCGTGTGGAATTCTGCCATGGTTGGTTTCAGCTAATAAATCAGCCAGATAATGTACATAGTCTGCGCGACCAGGAATGGGCGGGCAAAGGTACTGTGCGGGAATATCCCACTCTAGAATGTTGTAATACTGAATAAGCAGCGCCTTATTCAGCGCCTTAACGGCTTGTGGATTAGCAAAGTCTATGGAGGTGTCGTTGTAAGCATTTAACTTTACAAAGGGTGCCAGTGCAGGGCTGGCTTGAATGAGAAGGTCAAAGTCATAACGACCATTGTGCTTGTTTCTAGGATGCAAATTTAGCTTTCTCAAATTTTCCAAAATGCAACATAATTGTCGGCAGAATGAGCAGATTAAGTATAGTGGATGTGATTAAACCACCCACAATAATGGTGGCCATTGGGCCTTCAATTTCACGGCCTGGTTGACCACTGGCGGCGGCAAGCGGTAATAAGCCGAGCGCTGTCACTAGCGCGGTCATTAAAATAGAGGGTAGGCGCTCAGAGGCGCCACGAATACAGGTTTCTAAACCCCAAGTGCAGTTTTCTTCATCAACCAGATGTTGGTAGTGTGACACCATCATAATGGAGTTGCGCAAGGTGATGCCAAATAAAGTGACAAAGCCGACCAGTGAGCATATCGACATCCAGCCGCCCGTTGACATGATTGCGATTACGACGCAAAATAAAGCAAAAGTTAAGTTTGAAAACGTGATTAATAAATCACGTA
>JAURWJ010000106.1 GCA_030655015.1 Methylotenera sp.
TTGGGTTGCCAATCGGTTATCGGTGAATGATCGCTGGCCAAGATTGCAGCTACTTTTGATAGCACGCCAAAACGGATAGGGTTATCTTGCCATTCTTGTCCATTTGCATCAGCATAAGGCCCACCATCGCGTTCATAGAGCGTCTTGGCTTTAATCACCATGACCTTGACTTGGGTATATTCAATGATGCCCAGTAAAAGCTCGGCACTGCCGATATGCGGTAATTGATGTACGGTGGCGATAGGTTGTAGATCTTTGAGCTGGCTAAGCACAGAAGTGTAACCAGGCATGAGTATGCGAATATCCACGCCTAAACCCTGCAATGCAGTGGGTAGTGAGCCACTTACATCGGCTAAACCACCGGTTTTGATAAGAGGAAAAACCTCAGAGCTGACAAATAATACTTTCATTGGCATGATTTTCTCGCTAAAGTTCTGTGGTGCGTGCCTAACAGATAGTTAGCACTAACTTTGATGCACCAAAATAATCCTCACAGGGGAAGACCCATTGAGGTTAATTTTACTATACGAACATGATGATGCGGGCTTAACAAGATGAATTCTGCGATAAATTTTACAAATACGTTGGCTATTGGCATGGGTGCGGCCCTAGGGGCTTGGTGTAGATGGGGTATCGGCATTGCTTTCAACGCGATAATGCCTAGCCTGCCTTTGGGTACACTTCTTGCTAATTTAAGCGGTGGCTTCATGATGGGTATGGCGATGGGTTTGATTGGTTTAGGTAGTTTAGATAACCCAACCTTACGCTTATTTGTAACCACTGGGTTTTTAGGTGGCCTCACTACCTTTTCAGCTTTTACGGGTGAAAGTTTATCTTTGTTGCACAAACATGAATATTTTTTAGCTACGTTGCATGCCTGTGGCCATGTTTTTGGCGCTTTGTTTATGGCTGCAATAGGCGTTGCTTTTATACAGTATTTAAAACATTAGATTGTGTCTTTAAAGGAATTTAATTGAGTCGCTGCAGTCCATAGTTCTATGTGAATAAACCAAGGTAAGTGGAGGTGAGATTGTTTCAGAGCGCCTCAAAATTAAGTCAAAAACTGATTTTTTCAATTATTTTGTTATCGGTATCTAATATGGCTAATGCGGCATGTTCAGCGCTTTATAATCATCAGTTTTCAACCTTGCAGGGTGAAATAATCAATCTTTGTGATTACCAAGATAAGCCCCTTTTGGTGGTGAATACTGCAAGTAAATGTGGCTTTACACCGCAATTTGAGGCACTGGAAGGTTTGTACAGCAAGTACAAAGATAAGGGCTTGCTCGTTATCGGTTTCCCATCTAATGATTTTAAGCAGGAGCTAAGCGACGATAAGCAGATTGGTGATTTTTGTAAACTTACTTATGCAGTTAAGTTTCCGATGATGACTAAAAGCGTTGTCACAGGTGACAATGCCAACGCATTCTATAAGCAACTCAGTGCTAAAACAGGGCAGTCACCCAGTTGGAATTTCTTTAAGTATGTGGTGTTGCCGGGTGGCAAAGATGTTTATGCATTTAGTAGTGATGTGAAGCCTGATGCAGCTGAAATTGTGAGTAAAATAAAATCAAGCTTGAAGTAGTATCTCAAAAGCAAACAAGGCACATGACGTGCCTTGTTTTTGTAACAATGAATAACACGTCTTGTTATTAACTACTTAGCTGGATGCCTGATTTTTTCTAAAATAATGGCAGAAAGCTCTTCAACTGATCGGCTGGTAGAGTCGGCCCAAGTAATGCCTGCGTCACGCATTAGCCCTTCTGCTGTAGCAATTTCTTTACGGCAGTTATCTAAAGAGGCGTAAAAGCTGCCAGCTCTGCGCTCATTGCGTACAGCATGCAGACGTTCAGGTTTGATGGTTAAACCAAAAATTTTATCCAAGTGCTTGTGCAAAATTTCAGGGAGTGCACCACGCTCAAAATCTTCTGGAATCAATGGGTAATTGGCAGCCTTAACCCCGAACTGCATTGCTAGATAAACGCTGGTTGGGGTCTTTCCGCAACGGGATACCCCGACTAAAATAACTTCAGCGGCTTCTAACCCTGAGTTTGTCATGCCGTCATCATGGTTTAAGGTAAAGTTAACAGCTTCCATGCGGTCGTTGTATTTACTCCCCATCACACTATGCGCAATGCCTGCACCCCTTAACGGCTTTTGGTCGAGTTCTAGGCTTAGTGGGTCGATAAAGGTGTTAAATAAATCTATAAAATAGGCATCAGATTGTTTTAAGGTACTTCGTAACTCAATGTTACCTAAGGTCATAATCACAACAGGTCGGCCACCATCTTCTTCGGTGGCATGCAAAATGGCATCTTGTGCTAACTTTATTTTATCTAAAGTGTCGGTAAATGGCAGGCGCACTTGGCTAAAGCTTGTGCTGGGAAAGTGCTCCAGCAATTTTCCTAAAGCGCCTGCTGTAATACCAGTACCGTCAGAAATGAAAAATACAGTGCGGTTTATCATAGTGAATTATCCATTGTCGATTGACCATTGATTGACTGGCAATTATTTTTTAGTCAATCGTTGCCATGTTTTCACTACAGTATCTGGGTTGAGAGAGATGGATTTAATACCTTCAGCCACTAACCATTCGGCAAAGTCTGGGTGATCAGATGGACCTTGACCGCAGATACCTACATATTTGCCTAAGCGGTTACAGGTGCTAATCGCCATTTTTAACAACACTTTCACTGCATCATTTCGTTCATCGAAGCCATCTGCCAAAATGCCAGAGTCACGGTCCATGCCTAACGTCAGCTGAGTCAGGTCATTCGAGCCAATTGAGAAGCCGTCAAAGTAATGTAAGAAATCCTCTGCCAGTAGCGCATTAGAAGGAATCTCGCACATCATAATTAAGCGTAGACCATTGTCACCACGTTTAAGACCGTTAGCCGCCAT
>JAURWJ010000129.1 GCA_030655015.1 Methylotenera sp.
CTGCTAATGGTGGATTGACTAAAAAATCATGTGAGCGGTGCATGCCGCGTTTTGATGGTGATTTTTTGTTTTGCTGAACTGCCATAATAAACTCCAATAAAATGATTAAAACATCATCTCAATTACTTACAAACCGACGCCCCCTATAAAGGTTGCATCACTAATTTAAGATTACACAAAATTTCTAGTCCGCAATCATAATATAAAACGATAGCTTTGTCAGCCAAATTCAACTGTTTTGATTACTTTAAAGTTTAATAAAGCCTTTTAACACGGCAAAAGGGTTCGGCTTTTCACCACTTTGCATGGAAGCTACAGCACAATCGTGCGTATGTGTGGGGGCGATAGGCGTAGCCATGATAATTTCATCTTCAATCAGCGCTACCAAATCCATCGACTGATTGGCCTCTTGTATATCAAAATCATCACTATCTTCGACTACATCCAGTTCTGAATGTTTAGCATTTGTATCAATTATTTGATAATGGAAACTTAAACTCAGCTTAACTGGCATTGGTTCTAAGCATCGCTGACAATAAGTGGTTAGACTTGATGCTAATGAAAGATGTAAAAAGTGCTGTCCTACCGCATTGGTTTCACCGTCCAAAGTGAAGTGAATATTGTCATCTGTATGATTGATACTGCTTAACGTGTCAACATCAACTGAACCACCTTGCAGGATTGGCGCTTGCGAAGCTAACAACTCGACTAACCTTGAGCAGTCCGCAAGCGATAAATCACCAGTCAAATGCTCACCTCTTTTAGCAAAGGCAATGTTGTCTATTTGTAAGGGCGGGATACTCATTTTTAATGTTCACGATGATTAATATTATAAGTTTGGTGGCGAAAAATTGGCGCGAGGGATTTAGCTATCTGCCTGCACATGCTACAATTGCATGGTTTTAGTATCAAAATTTAAGGCTTGTTACGTGTTCAAAAAAATTCTAATTGCTAATCGCGGTGAAATCGCAGTGCGTATTGTACGCGCTTGCTCTGAAATGGGCATTAAGTCTGTTGCGATTTATTCAGACGCTGACCGTCAAGCCTTACACGTTAAAAAGGCGGATGAGGCCTATAATATTGGCGCAGACCCTGTTGCTGGTTACTTAAATGCACACAATATCGTTAACTTGGCGGTAGCATCTGGCTGTGATGCTTTACACCCTGGCTATGGTTTCTTATCTGAAAATCCGGAGCTTGCTGACATTTGCGAACGCCGTGGTGTTAAATTTATTGGCCCTGATGCTAGCGTTATTCGTCAGATGGGTGACAAAATTCAAGCTAGAAACGCAATGACCAAAGCAGGCATCCCTTGTACTCCTGGCAGTAATGGTAATTTAGCAAACCTAGATGAAGCCGTATCACTGGCAAAAAAAATCGGCTACCCCGTGATGCTGAAAGCCACCAATGGTGGTGGTGGGCGTGGTATTCGTCGTTGCGATAGCGAAAAAGAATTGTTAAGCAATTATGATCGAGTCATTAGTGAGGCCAGTAAAGCCTTTGGTAAACCAGAAGTGTTTCTGGAAAAATGTGTGGTGTCACCCCGGCATATAGAAGTACAAGTGTTGGCCGATTCACAAGGCAATACCATTCATTTATTTGAGCGTGACTGTTCAATCCAACGCCGCAATCAAAAGTTGATTGAAATCGCACCATCACCGCAATTAAGCCAAGCACAACGGGATTACATTGGCGGTCTAGCTGTAAAAGCCGCTAAAGCAGTAGGTTACGAAAATGCCGGTACGGTAGAATTTTTATTAGACTCCGATAATACCTTTTACTTTATGGAAATGAATACGCGTCTGCAAGTTGAGCATACTGTGACTGAAACTATTACAGGCATCGATATTGTGCAAGAACAAATCCGTGTCGCTTGCGGTTTGCCATTGCAATATAAGCAAAAAGATGTGCAGTTTAGAGGATATGCCATGGAGTTCCGTATCAATGCGGAAGATCCTAAAAATGACTTTTTACCGAGCTTTGGTAAAATCACCCGCTATTATGCGCCCGGCGGACCAGGGGTGCGTATGGATGCCGCTATTTTCAGTGGTTATGTCATTCCACCATATTACGATTCCATGTGTGCAAAGCTTACAGTCTGGGCGCTTACTTGGGACGGCGTAATTGAGCGCGGTCGCCGAGCATTAGATGATATGTTGATTTATGGGGTAAAAACCACCATTCCGTATTATCAAGAGATTTTAAAGCACGAAGATTTTAGAAATGCAAAATTCAACACCAGCTTTGTGGAGTCGCATCCGGAATTAGCAAATTATGCAAACGAGATACCGCCCGAGTTAATGGCCGCTGCGATTGCAGCAGCCATTGCTGCGCACGAAGGCATTTAGCAAAATAGCATTTGAATATAATTTAAACCTTAAACCGATAGATTAAAAATATGGCAAAAGTATTTGTTTCTGAACTAGTTTTACGCGATGGACATCAATCGTTAATTGCAACTCGTATGCGTACTGAAGACATGCTGCCCATTTGCGCCAAACTTGACGCGATTGGTTTTTGGTCGTTAGAGGCTTGGGGTGGCGCCACTTTTGACGCCTGTGTACGTTTTCTAAAAGAAGACCCTTGGGAACGCTTGGCTAAATTACGTAAGGCCTTGCCTAACAGCCGTATTCAAATGCTGTTACGTGGTCAAAATTTGTTAGGCTACCGTCACTATTCTGATGATGTTGTACGTGCTTTTGTACAAAAATCTGCAGACAATGGTGTGGATGTATTCCGCATTTTTGATGCCATGAATGACATGCGTAATTTAAAAACCTCAATTGAAGCGGTAAAAAAAGTAGGTAAACACGCTGAAGGCGCCATTAGCTACACCACCAGCCCCGTACATGATATTGCTCACTTCGTTGAATTAGCAAAAGAACTTGAGAGCATGGGCTGTGACACGCTTGCGATTAAAGATATGGCGGGCTTACTCACGCCGCAAAGTACTCAAGATTTGGTAAAAGCTTTACGTACGGCAGTAAGCTTACCGATTCATCTACACAGCCATGCCACATCAGGCTTGTCTGCAATGTGTTTCTTAAAGGGTATAGAAGCTGGCGCTACCATTATTGATACCTGTAATTCCTCTTTTGGCGAGGGCGCCAGCCACCCTTCTACCGAAAGTATTGTGGCCGCGTTAAAGGGCACAGAGTATGACACTGGTTTAGATTTAGTAGCATTGCAAGAAATCACTGCGTATTTCCGCGATGTACGTAAAAAGTATTGGCAGTTTGAAAGTGAGTTTACTGGTGTAGATACTCGTGTGCTAGTGAATCAAGTACCAGGCGGCATGATTTCAAATCTATCCAACCAACTAAAAGAGCAAGGTGCACTTAACCGCATAGATGAAGTATTGGCTGAAATTCCACGTGTGCGTGAAGACTTAGGTTTTCCGCCATTGGTCACCCCTACCTCTCAAATTGTGGGGACACAAGCGGTTCTTAATGTCATGACAGGCGCGCGCTATAAATCCATCACCAATGAAGTGAAAAACTATTTCCTCGGTCGTTATGGCCAATCTCCAGCGCCAGTCAATGAATTAGTAAAAAAACTTGCCGTGAATGATGGTGAAACCATCACCTGTCGTCCCGCCGACTTGCTAATCCCCGAAATGGCGAAACTCAGCGTTGAGGCTGAGCGCTTTGCTAAGTCTGAAGAAGATGTGCTGACTTATGCAATGTTTCCTGACATCGGCCAAACCTATTTACAAGAACGCAATGCAGGCTCACTGGTGCCAGAAGAATTGCTAGACAAAGAAAGTGTCAACGCGGCGGCGCCACGATTTGCACCTAATGAATTTAAAGTAACCCTCCACGGAGAGACTTTCCACATCAACCTAACTGGTAGCGGTCATTCTGGCGAAGAAAAGCGCCCATACTATGTTTCTGTTGATGGCATTGCTGAAGAAGTTTTTGTTGAAACATTAAACGAAATTGAAGTATCTGGCGGTGCTGGTGCAACCACAGGCGCTAGTAAAAAGAAATCCGCATCTAACAGCAGCAGTGGTCGTCCACGCCCAAGTCATGCTGGACATGTGACGACTTCGATGCCAGGCACTATTGTTGCTGTCATCACTAAAATTGGTGATAAAGTAAAGGCAGGCGACGCCGTACTGGTGATTGAAGCCATGAAAATGGAAAATGAAATTCAGGCAGCCACTTCAGGAATTGTAGTTGCTATCCACGTGACGAAAGGTGACATGGTCAATCCTGACGAATCATTGCTTGAAATTCAACCAGAATAACCGTCATCGTATTTAATACATAAGCCGACGGGAATCATACTGTCGGCTTTTTTATTTAGCAACAAACGCAAAGGAACGCTTCAGTGAACCCCACACTCATACTCGCATCATCCTCTGTTTATCGGCGTGAATTACTCACGCACTTGCAAATTCCATTTAGTTGCATATCACCTGAGGTAGATGAAACCCCACTACCTAACGAGCTTCCACAACAAACCGCATTAAGACTTGCGCAAGTAAAAGCCAAAAAAGCTGCCGCTAGCCACACGAATGCATTAATTATTGGCTGCGATCAGGTCGCCACTTTAGATAATTTGCAACTTGGCAAGCCTCTCAATCATGATAACGCGACTAATCAACTGCGCATGATGCGGGGGCGAGAAGTTATTTTCCATAGCGCGCTATGTCTCTATAATGCAACTACACGAAACATGCAGGCGTTAGTTGTTCCCTATATAGTAAAGTTTAGAAACTTAACGGATGCCCAAATTGAAAACTACCTTTTGAGAGAACAGCCCTACCACTGCGCTGGCAGTGCAAAATCAGAAGGCTTGGGGATTGCTATTATAGAGAAAATGACAGGTGACGACCCGAATGCGCTAATTGGGTTGCCTCTTATTGCCTTGGTTAGCATGTTACAAAATGAAGGCGTAGTCGTCATATAAGCTATTTAAAAAAATAACTAACCCGTTTCGCATCTTGCTACGTTTAACCGTAACACATGCTTAAAATATACAAGCACTGTGATTTCTATTCACATTAAAAAGGAGCTTAACATGCCTCAGCAATATAAATTGATCGTACTTTGTGTGCTCTCAGTATTTTCCAGTCATGTTTTGTCTATAGAGACTGATGAAATACGTAGCAACTTGAGCGACCAGCAATCAGTTGCCGTCACTATTTATAACAATAATTTGGCGCTAATAAAAGACCAGCGTAAAGTTAAACTAAATAACGGTTTAAACAACCTTGCGTTACGCGATGTTAGCGCTCAAATTAGGCCGGAAACCGCATTACTGCGCAGTTTAAGCCATGTAAGTAGCTTTAGCACCCTAGAGCAGAATTTTGACTTTGACTTACTTACCCCGCAAAAACTGCTAGAAAAATATGTCGGCAAAAATGTAAGCATCGTTAGAGTGAATCCTGCTACAGGGGCTGAAATGACCGAGCAAGCCACTGTACTTTCAGCCAATAATGGCATAGTCATGAAAATTGGCAATCGTATTGAAACTGGCCAAATTTTTACAACTGAAAAGTCTGGTCGTCTCGTGTACGATAATGTACCCACTAACCTACGTGACCGCCCCACGCTGGTGACTAAACTCAATAACAAAACAACGGCTGAGCAAACGTTAGAATTAAGCTACCTGACAGGCGGTCTTGGCTGGAAGGCTGATTATGTAGCCGAGCTTAATGCAAAAGAAGATAGCATTGATTTATCAGGCTGGGTAACACTTACCAATACCAGCGGTACTAGTTATAACAATGCCAAGTTACAATTAGTGGCTGGTGACGTAAATAGAGTACAAGATAACTACCCACGTGCAATGGCCATGCGTAAAAATATTGAGATGGTTGCCGAAGCCTCAGCGCCCATGACAGAAGAATCATTACTTGAATATCATCTTTACACACTAGACCGCCCAACAACGATTAGCGACAATCAAAATAAACAAGTGGCTTTGCTATCAGCATCCAACGTCCCTGCGCGTAAAGAGCTTGTATTACGCGGTGCCGATTACTATTACGGGGCTAGCTATGGTGACTTGGGGCAAAAAATGAAAGTGGGCGTGTTTGTAGAATTCGATAACAAAGAAACCG
This sequence comes from Methylotenera sp., assembly GCA_030655015.1. Classification (GTDB taxonomy): domain Bacteria; phylum Pseudomonadota; class Gammaproteobacteria; order Burkholderiales; family Methylophilaceae; genus Methylotenera. Next base: position 6,071 of record JAURWJ010000129.1, read on the forward strand.
CAAAACTAGGATTACCATTGCCCAAAGGCACGATGCGCGTGTATAAAAAAGATAACCAAGGTAATGCGCAATTTGTAGGTGAAGATAATATTGACCATACGCCGAAGAATGAAGCAGTTCGGTTAAAACTAGGCAATGCTTTTGATGTCACCGCCGATAAAAAACAAACTGATTTTAAAACCTTACCACGTCCTGCAAAAGGCAATAGCATGTTCGAGAGCGCTTATGAAATTGTACTCAAAAATGCAAAAAAAGAACGTGTGACTGTCACGGTACAAGAACCGATTCCCGCGGATTGGAAAATCATGAAAGAAAGCCATCCTAGCCAAAAAGCCACCAGCAACACGGCAGTTTGGAAAGTTGAAATTCCCGCCGAAGGCAAAACCACGCTGACCTACCGCGTTCAAGTGAAATACTAATGGCTAATCAAAAGTTAGGAACGCTGTATTTTATCCCCGTCACGCTTGGCGATGATAACATCGACAAAGTGTTGCCGCCTGAGGTGGTGAGTATTGCACAACAGCTGGACGAATTTATCGTTGAGAATGAAAAAACTGCCCGCCACTTTTTAGGCACCATCAAGCACAGTAAACCAATTCGTGAACTTGTACTAAAAACCCTAAACGAACACACCGTAGATAAAGACTTACCCGCACTACTGGGCAGTTTAATGGCAGGTAAAGATATAGGTCTAATGAGTGAAGCAGGTTGCCCTGGCATTGCAGACCCCGGTGCAAAACTTGCGGCGTTAGCGCATCAAAAAGGCATACGCGTTGCGCCCTTGGTGGGGCCTTCATCCATTCTACTCAGCCTAATGGCGAGCGGCCTAAACGGTCAACGCTTTACCTTTTTGGGTTATTTACCTAGCGACAAAGCTGCACGCATTACACAGCTGAAAGAAATTGAAAGACATTCTAAATATGCCCAAGAAACGCAACTATTTATCGAAACCCCTTACCGTAACCAGCACATGCTAGAGGACATACTCGCCAACTGTCAAAGTGAAACTAAGCTGTGTATTGCGTGCAATATCAGCCTGTCAGACGAATATATAGTGACTAAACGGATTAAAGAGTGGAAACAAGCCACGTTGCCAGATTTACACAAAAAACCGACAGTATTTTTGTTATTGGCTTAATAAATATCAAATAGTTAACTACATTTTTCGCCAAGCTCAGAACGACGGAATTTGAAATGATCAGTCTAAAACATATTCCTGCGCTAAGGACTATTCAGCAATATCCTCACAGGCGCATAGCTGCGTCTATGTACAGGTGACACGCCATGTTGCTGTAACAATGCTACATGCGCAGTTGTAGGATAGCCTTTGTGTTGTGCAAAGCCATATAGCGGATATTGCTTATCTAACGCATACAATTCTGCATCACGCGCTGTTTTAGCCAAGATTGAAGCCGCAGAAATGGCTTGAACTTTGCTATCCCCTTTGATGATCGCCTCGCAAGGTAAGCTGATTTTAGGGCATTTATTGCCATCCACCTGTACTAAAATGTCACCCAATTCAGATGCCATGTTGAATTGCGCTTGCATCGCTTCAATCGCGCGCTTCATAGCGAGTAAACTGGCTTGTAAAATATTGATATGATCAATTTCTTCTACACTGCTACTAGCAATCGCCCACGCTAATGCATGCTGTTTTATTTCTATGGCAAGCGCATCTCGCTTTTTTTCACTGAGTTTTTTGGAGTCAGCCAAGCCTTGAATCTGCTTATCAGGGTTGAGTATGACGGCTGCAGCATACACGGCACCAGCGAGTGGCCCGCGTCCTGCTTCATCCACACCACAAATCAGCAACAGCTTACTCATGCCAAATGTGCAAGAATTGCAGTAGCCGCTTTTTCAGCTGTATTTTGACGTAAGCTGTGATGAATAGCCGTAAACACTGTTTTTATTTCTGCAAGCTTAGTTTTATCAGCAATCAGCATTAAAGCAGCTGCGGCCAATTTTTCTGGCGTTGCATCATCTTGCAGCAATTCAGGCACGACAAGCTTACCTGCCAATATGTTAGGCAAGCCGACATAAGGTTGCAAGCGCATGCGCTTAAGTAATTGCCAGCTTAACTTAGACATGCGATAAGTGATTACCATCGGCTTTTTAAGTAAGGCAGCTTCTAGCGTAGCGGTGCCTGAGGCGACAATCACCACATCAGCAGCTTCCATGGCATCATGCGCATGCCCAAACAGTAATTGAATTGGCAATGACTCAACCTCATTAAAAATTGCCAATTCAAAAATATGACGCGTTTCACGCGTAATTAAAGGCACTAAAAATACTGCGTCGGGATAGTTTGCATGAATATGCTTGGCTGTTTGTACAAACAAATCTGCATGTGCTTGAACTTCACTTTGGCGACTACCGGGCAACATCGCAATCACCAAGTCGGAATCTTCTAACTTTAAAATTTGGCGCGCGCCTGCAACATCTGGCTCCATTGGCAACATGTCGGCTAAAGGATGTCCAACATAGCTGACTGGAATATTTTCTTCCTGGTATAAAATTGGTTCAAATGGAAACAAAGCTAACACTTGAGTGACGGCTTTTTTAATTTTTTTGATGCGATTTTTACGCCAGGCCCAAATAGATGGACTGACATAGTGAATGGTTTTAATGCCTTTATTTTTAAGCTTTCTCTCTAACCAAAAATTAAAGTCAGGCGCATCAATACCAATAAATATATCGGGGGGATTACTTAAAAAATGATTGAGCAATTGACGGCGTAACTTAAGTAAGCCCCACAAATGCTTAATGACTTCAACATAACCGCGCACAGATAAGCGTTCAATTGGAAAAAGAGATAATGCGCCCTCATGCATCATTTTTGGACCAGCGATACCTACAAATTCAATATCCGTACGCTTTTGTTTTAAAGCCTGCATCAGGTGACTGCCTAACAAATCACCTGAGGCTTCTCCTGCCACAATACCAATTCTAACCATAGTTGTTTGAGAATAACTAACGGACGATGCCGCGTGTAGAAACGTTCAGAAAATCACTTAAAGGTGCAATTTCTGGTGTTTTTAATTGCATGGTCGCAAGTTCTAGTTTGGCTTCATCCAAGGTGAGCCCTTTGCGATACAAAACTTTATAGGCACGTTTGATCTGCAAAATACTATCGGCAGAAAAACCACGGCGCTTTAACCCTTCGGCATTGATACCATGCGGCTTTGCATCGTAACCAGCAGCGGTCACGTAAGGTGGAATGTCTTTAAATACAACTGAACCTACCGCAGTGATGATATGTGAACCAATTTTGCAAAACTGATGTATCAGCGTAAAGCCACCTAAAATCGCATAATCATCCACATCTACATGCCCAGCAAGGGATGAGTTATTCGCAAAAATTGTATGGTTACCAATTTGGCAATCATGGGCAATATGCACATAAGCCATAATCCAGTTATCGTTACCAATTTTTGTCGTACCCTTGTCTTGCACGGTACCACGATTAAATGTACAAAACTCACGGATAGTATTATTGTCACCAATCTCTAGTAGCGTTGGCTCACCTTTGTATTTTTTATCTTGCGGCGCTTCACCTAGAGATGAAAACTGAAAAATTTGATTATTTTTACCTATGATAGTTGGACCATTCACCGCCACATGACTTGCAATGTTAGTTCCAGCATTTATTTTTACATGGGGGCCAATCACACTATATGCACCCACTGCGACACTAGAATCGAGTTCTGCCGAAGGGTCTATAATAGCGGTCGGATGGATTTTTAAAATTGACATGGTTTGTTTCACCGAGTTATTTCGCTTGATACTTATTTTTATTTAGTTTTTTTAGATCGTAACTTGATCAGTCCTGTTGATCAAGCCGTGCTTAAATCAACACTCAAGTCATTCAGCACAATCACATGAATGAAAGTTAATTCGTATATCTATTTCTCAATAGCTTTTAATATGCACATCATTTGCGCCTCAGCAACGACAACGCCATCCACTCTTGCCACACCTGAATACTTCCAAATACCTTTTAGAATACGATCTATTTTTACATTCAAAATAATTTGATCTCCTGGAGAAACTGGCTTTTTAAAGCGCGCGCTGTCAATCCCGGCAAAATAATAAACAGAGTCATCACTCGGCTTAGTATCCATGGTTTTAAAAGATAAAATAGCGGCAGCTTGCGCCATGGCCTCGATAATCAACACCCCCGGCATCACAGGATGATAAGGAAAATGCCCTGGAAAATAAGGCTCGTTAACACTTACATTTTTAATCGCGGTGATTTCTTTACCCAACTCTAACGACACCACACGGTCGATCAATACAAATGGATAACGATGTGGCAAATGTTCTAAAATTTCATGAATATCCATGCTAGTAGAGGTGGTTGTGTTTGTCATTTTTATCTCGGTTTAATTTTAAAGCTTAAAGCTTTAAGCGTATTTCTATTTAATATAGGGCTTGGGTTTTGATCATTGTTTAGATTTTAACAATGCAATCTCTTTTTCAAGTTGTTTAATTTTATCGGTAAAATCGTCCAAATGACGGATTTTTGCAGCAGTACTCAACCACGCCTTATGCGTTTGAAACGGCATCAGTGCCGTATAGGTATCTGCAGTTGTCAAAGAACGTGTAATCATGCTACCTGGAGAAATGGTCACATGATCAGCAATCTGTAAATGCCCTAAAACCATGGCAGCCCCGCCTATTTTACAATGCTTACCGATACGCGCACTACCAGCAACTCCAACACAGCCGGCAATAACTGTATGTGCACCAATCACACAGTTATGCCCAATTTGGATTAAATTATCAAGCTTTACGCCTTCTTCAATAATCGTATCATCCAGCGCGCCACGGTCTATCGTTGTATTAGCACCGACATCCACATGTGCATGCAATATTGCGCGGCCTACTTGCGGAATTTTTAGCCAGTGACCAGCCTCTTCTGCATAACCAAAACCATCTGAACCAATGACTGCACCTGAAAATATATGGCAATGTTCACCTATTTCACAGTGGTGCTTAACCGTTACATTAGGCTCTAAACGAGTATGGCTTGCAATCGTGACGTCATTTTCGATAATACAACCACACCCAATAACTACATTTTCACCAAGAGCTACATTTTCACCAATAACCACTAAGGCGCCCACACTGCAAGATGCTGGGATTTTAGCTGAAATGTCTATCACAGCACTGGTAGCAATACCTAACTTAATTGCAGCTGGTGGATTTAATAAGCCTGATACTTTTGCAAAATAGGCATAAGGGTCATCAACAATAATTTTAGGAAGTGCCGTTAAGTTTGAGTATTTTTCTTTTAATATACAAGCACTAGCACTAGTTAATGCCAGTGCTTTTTCATACTTTGTATCATTAATAAAGCTAATATCGCCTGCTTTAGCGTTAGCAATAGAGGCAACACGCGATATTAACGTGGTGCCATCACCCATCACAAAACCACCTAGGGCTTTGACAATATCATCAAGTGAGTATTGCTTATGCATTAATCAAACGCATTTAGCGATAGTAGCTTTAAGACTAAAAGCACCCAACTATTTTTTACCTAACGTTTTCAGCACTTTATCTGTAATATCTATTTTCTTGCTGGCATACGCAACACCGCTATACACGACCAAATCATAACCCTCAGCTTCTGACACTGATTGTACGGCTTTATTAATGCGATCTTGCAAGCTACCAAGTTCTTCATTTTTACGCAAATTGATATCTTCGCGTAACTCGCGTTGTTTACGTTGAAATTCAATTTTAATGTTTTGTACATCACGCTCTTTATTACGGCGCTCGGCCTCTGAGAGTGTTAAGCCCTCTTTATCTAAAACATTTTCCAAATCTTTAATTTGCTTTGCCATACGGTCCAACTCTTGTGAACGAGGACTAAACTCGCGTTCAAGCTTTTTGCCACTTTCTGCTGTTTGCGGTGCGTCTTGTAGAATTTTATCTACTTGCACATAGCCAACCTTTAAATCTGCGGCTTGCGTGCTTGGCGCAAGCGTCACTAAAGCAGCCAGCATTACACTTTTTAAAATTTTACTCAATTAAATTCTCCTAAAACCAACAATGCGCTTAACGTTCATATTATGCCATAAGACTTGCGATCAACATTAGTCACACTAAAATTGTTGCCCAAGCTGGAATTGTATGGTTTGCGTGTTATCACCAGATTGACTGTTTAAAGGTTTAGCATAAACCAACTTTAACGGTCCAAATGGTGATAACCAGCTAAGACCTAAACCTGTCGAATATCGCAACTCACCTAAGCTGTAAGAGTCATCTTTACCAAATACATTACCTGCATCTAAAAATGCACTTAACCTAAATTGTTTAGAATCTTTTAAACCAGGAATTGGAAGGAACAATTCAGCATTACCTAACAGACGCTTAGTACCCCCTACTGCAAAATCTTGACCGGTAATTGCATCTATACTACGAGGACCTAGCGAGCCATTATCATAACCACGCACTGAGTTCACGCCACCCATAAAAAAGTTTTTAAAGAACGGATAGTTTTTACTGCCATAAGAGTCAGCGTAGCCAATCTCACCATTCAGCATAAAAGTAAATCCTTTATACACTTCTTTAAACCAAGCGTGTTTATAATCAATTTTATAGTATTCTAGATCCAATACTGGCAATGAAACTTCACCAGTGAGCCTTTGCAAAACGCCATCCGTGGTAAACATGATGCTGTTTCTTGAGTCATGGCTCCATCCTGCGCTTGCCACCAACGAGTTGCTGGTGCAACCACTGTCGTTATTACAAAAGTCTCGATATTGCTGTGGACTATTGCTGGACAAATCAACTTTAGTAAAGTCAGCGGCCAAACCAAAATTGAAACCATCACGTTCATTGAGCGGGATACCAAACCTGACCCCTCCTCCATAAGAAGATGTATTATAACTACCAATACTGAGTGAACTGGTATTCACATCGCGCCGATAAATATCAATGCCACGACTGACGCCATCAGGGGTGAAATAAGGGTCGGTATAAGACAGCGAGTAAGTTGTGTTAACTTTTCCGGTATTCACCTGCGCACTTACACGGTTACCCGTACCCAAAAAGTTGTTCTGGTTGACGGTAATACCAAACACCACGCCTTCATTGCTGGATAATCCTGCGCCAAACTGCACACTACCAGTAGATTTTTCAGTCACACTGATATTTAAATCAACTTGATCCGCCGTGCCTGGTACCGCAGGCGTTTCTACGTTGACATCAGAGAAAAAGTCTGTGCGCGTGATACGTTCTTTAGAGCGATTGATTTTGTTCGAGGCATACCAAGCAGATTCTAACTGACGTACTTCGCGACGGACCACTTCGTCTCGAGTGCGTGTGTTACCCACAATGTTAATACGACGCACGTATACACGTTTGCCTGGATCCACAAAAAATGTAAATGACGCAGTATGTAACGCTTTATTGACATCAGGAACAGGGTTAACGTTTGCAAACGCATAACCATCGTTACTTAATCTATCGCTAATGGCTTTGCTAGTTTGCGTTACTTTTTCGCGGCTAAAGGTATCGCCAGCCTGCACTAGCATTAACTGACGTAACTCGTCTTCAGGCACCAAGGTCTCGCCGGCTAATTTCACCTCTGAGATCGTGTATTTTTCACCTTCAGTAATATTCACTGTGATGTAAATATCTTTTTTATCAGGAGTGATAGAAACCTGTGTGGAATCGATATTAAACTCAAGATAGCCTTGGTTCATATAAAAAGACCGTAGCGTTTCCAAGTCAGCATTGAGTTTTTGTTTAGAATACTGATCGTCTTTATTCCACCAACTCATCCAGTTAGGAGTCGTCAATAAAAACTGGGCGCGTAAATCATCCATGGTAAATGCTTGATTACCCACGATATTGATGTCGCGAATTTTTGAAACTGCGCCTTCTTCAATATCAAAGCGAACCGCGACACGGTTGCGCTCCAATGGGGAGACTACAGTTTTTACGGAGGCTCCATATTTACCTTGTGATAAATATTGGCGCTTAACTTCCTGTTCGGCACGATCTAATTGAGATTTATCAAAAATCTGACCTTCCGCAAGCCCAATTTGCTTCAAGCCTTCTTTCATTTTGTCAGTCGGGAACGATTTGTTGCCGCTAAAATCAATCTGAGCAATGGCTGAGCGTTCTTGCACGGTCACAATTAATACATCATTTTCCGCTTCAATGCGAACATCTTTGAAAAATCCAGTGTTATAAAGGGATTTAATGGCTTGAGACGCCAGTTCATCATCCATCGTTTCACCCACTTTAACGGGCAAGTAGCTAAACACCGTTCCGGCCTCTGTACGCTGTATTCCCTCTACACGGATATCTTTAACCACAAAAGGTTCAAGTGCCAACGTGCTACCAGCGTATAAACTGGCCACGATCAGAAGCATGGATTTTAGTTTTAAATTTTTAATTTTTGATTGCTTCAAATTTCGTATCGCCATTCGATCAGCCTGTAGTTAATCTGTTTATATCATTATAAAGTGCTAAAACCATGATGCCACCAAGCAAAATAAAGCCTATTTTTTGACCAACATTCATTACCGCTTCAGATACTGGTTTTTTTGTAAAAAATTCAACCATATAATACATGAAATGGCCGCCGTCTAATATGGGTATAGGTAATAGATTTAACACGCCGATACTAATACTAATCAGCGCCAAAAAACCAATAAAAACTTTAATGCCCATATTCGCGCTTTGTCCGGCATAACTTGCAATGGTTACCGGTCCGCTCATGCCTTTCCATGACACCTGTCCCACCAGCATATTGCCTAGCATTTTTAAGCTAAAAACTGCCGTATCCCAAGTTTTTTCTATGGCTTTACCCAGCGCACCAGCCACTGAATAATGGCTAGTGACTAAAAACTGATCCAACTGAGATTGATCAATTTTAAATGCAGCGCCAATACGCCCTATCGTTTGATCATTTTCAACGACAGAATCGGGCTTAACACTAAATCTGATTTCCTCCGCATCGCGTTGAACTAAAATATCAACATTTACGTTAGGATGCTGTTGAATCTCTTGTACAAAAAACTCCCAATTATTGACTTTATTTTGATTGATCGCCAATATCAAATCATTCGGTTTTAAGCCCGCTATTTGTGCGGGACTATTTTTTACAATTTCACCGATCACAGCAGGCATCTCAGGGCGATAAATAGTTAACCCTAGTTTTTCTAAAATATCCAGCTTAGCATCATCATAATCAAGCGTTGATACATCAATTTGGTATGCATGCATTTCATTTTTAGTATTGACTACCCGAATCTCTACCTGTTTACTTTTCAGTGATTCTTGTAACAATAGCCAGCGCACATCTTGCCAAGTTGCAACGTCTTTGTTGTTAACTTTTTGAATGACATCACCAGCTCTGATACTAGCAGCAGCTGCGGGACTATTCTCAACGATATTGCCTACAATAGGTTTCAAGCCTACAACCCCCATCATAAACAACACCCAATAAAGCATGATCGCTAATAATAAGTTTGCTAATGGCCCTGCCAGTACGATAGCCATACGCTTACCTACGCTTTGACGATTTAGCGCACGTGCCATATCATGGCTCACAAACGTTTCATCTTGGGCAAATTGATCTTCACCCAACATTTTCACATAGCCACCTAATGGAATCGCTGCGATTACAAATTCCGTTTGATCTACACCAAACTTTTTGCTCCATAACGGCTTGCCAAACCCCACTGAGAACTTCAACACTTTGACACCACACCATCTGGCAACCTGAAAGTGACCATACTCATGAACTGTGACCAGTAACCCTATGGTAAAGATAAAGGCCAATGCAGTTAACATTATTTAATCACCGCTTTTATCATTTGCTTATGCATGTTTAAGTGTTGGTCTTTCAGCCAATGCTTTGCAAACTGCCTAGCGCTGGCGTCTACCGCCACCAATTGTTCAATGGAAGTCACTGCTTCAATCTGAGATGCCGACAAAACAGACTCTATGATGACAGAAATATCCATAAAACCGATTTTCTCTGCCAAGAATGCCTCAACTGCAATTTCATTGGCCGCGTTTAAAATGGCCGGTGCAGTACCGCCAACTGTTAATGCCTCATAAGCTAAGCGCAAGCATGGGAAGCGTATTGGATCTGGCGCACAAAAATCTAATCGCCCTATTTTAACTAAATCCAGACCACTCACGCCGCTGTGCAATCTATCTGGGTAACCCAAACCATAAGCAATAGGCGTACGCATATCAGGATTACCTAATTGTGCCAACACACTACCATCGATATATTCAACCATAGAGTGAATGATGCTTTGCGGATGTATCACCACATCAATCTGCGATGGTGCTGCATTAAATAGCCAATGAGCTTCAATGACCTCTAATCCCTTATTCATCATCGTTGCAGAATCAATTGTAATTTTAGGCCCCATCACCCAGTTGGGATGATTTAAAGCTTGAGCGCGTGTCACGGCTTGCAGTTCTGCTAAACTGGAATTACGAAATGGACCACCTGATGCAGTTAATAACACACGTTTCACACCGATGTTAGTCAGGTTCTCACATTTTGCTCTTGGCATCACTTGAAATATAGCGTTATGCTCACTATCAATGGGCAGCAAGGTAGCACCACCATCAACCACCGCTTGCATAAATAGATTGCCAGCCATGACTAACGTTTCTTTATTTGCAAGCAATATACGTTTACCTGCTTTTGCTGCAGCCATGGCTGGATGCAGACCAGCCGCGCCTACAATCGCCGCCATGACAACATCCACTTCTTCATGTGCAGCCACTTCACTTAACGCCTGTTCACCCTGCAACACGACCGTGCCAACACCTATCGCTTTCAGTTGTCCAGTTAATTCAGCCGCAGCATCTGCATCCAACATCACAGCGTATTGCGGGCTGTGCTTTTTACACAGCTCAAATAAACTGTTGATGTTAGTGTTTGCGGTTAAAGCAAATACCTTAAAACGTTGCGGGTGTTGTGAAATAACCTCTAGCGTTTGTATGCCGATAGTACCTGTTGCGCCCAATATAGTTACATTTTGAACAGGCACTTGTTGCGAATTGTAGTCAGTCGGTGCCCTATGCATGCGCTTGTAGCCCTGTAAAAAGTGAGAGGTAAATACAGAACGAAGTAATGGCTAACGTTGGTATAAGACCATCTATTCTATCCAAAATACCACCGTGACCAGGTAATAATTGACCGCTATCTTTTAAGCCAGCTTGACGCTTCAATAGAGACTCAATAAGATCACCCATAACGCTTAATATTATAATTAGCCACAAACCTACAATTAACCAAAGGCTATATTGATTTAAATAGCACAAAACAGCCCCGTATAAAGTAATCGCAACCACGGCACCGGCGACCCCTTCCCATGTTTTTCCAGGGCTAATTTCCGGGGCGAGTTTATGTCGACCAAAGCGCTTCCCTGCAAAATAAGCCGCGCTATCAGCAATACTAACTGCAGCAATCGTTGCTAACAGCAACCAAGGGCTAATCGCATGCAAGCCCATAAAACCCACCCAAGTAGCTAGTAAAAGCAACAACCCTAGTATGGCCATCACCAAGCGATTCGTGCATGTTTTACGTGTAATAAGCCATATCGGTGCAATCGCCATCCAAAACAACGTCGATAATCCGAGCAAGCTCAACACAATGTAATGCTGATAAGCGGCGAGTGGTGATTTTGAAATAAAAGCGATAAATAAGCCTAATAGAGATGCGCTCACCACAAAAAATAACTTTTGAGTTTGATTGAGTTTAATTAAATCGGACCACTCCCAAACACCGATTAAA
>JAURWJ010000132.1 GCA_030655015.1 Methylotenera sp.
GGTAACGCCGCACAGTTTGATGGATTTTTTGTGCAAATTTTATGGGCAATAGTGATTCTATTGACAGAAAATTTGCACAAAAAAGACGCAAAATGGGCAAGTTAACATTCAAGTAGCGCTCCCTGAGCTTGTCGAAGGGGGGGGAATCGCCTAATGGAAAATCTGGGTTTAACCACTGCAAACGCAACTCAATGCTGCGTAAGTGGAATCGAGTTTACTATTAGCGCTCACACCTTGACTTAGTTTCATTGTGGTTACTTGTACCTAACCATTGCTACAATCCGCATTTATTTGTATTAGCCTGTGGCTAATCGCTTTTAAAAAAGTGATATATAACAGCCACGTTTTTTATATCCAATTAAGTTTCTAGCGGATCGTGACCAATTCTTTTTATTGCGTGACGCATCCACCACAGCATTATCAGCCCTGGTAGCGCTACCGCAGCCGAGAATAGAAAGAAGCTTTCCCAGCCTATGCTCTCTGATAACACGCCGGATATAGGGCTTACGTAAATGCGCCCCACTGAGGCCAGTGCGGATAGCAAAGCGTAATGTGTCGCACTAAATTGATTATTGCAGAGGCTCATTAACAACGCGACAAAAGCCGCAGTGCCCATACCGCTGGTAATATTTTCTAGCGCTATCGCACTTAATAGCAAGTTGTCTATTTGCGTGGGGCTGGCAATAGACACAAATCCAATGTCAAATGGCATCAGTATAAAACTACCCCACGCACCCTTGCCAAGTAAAGCCAACGCGTAAAATCCAAAATTTGAGACTAACTGTAAAATACCAAAACTCATCAGCGCCTGAAAAAGTGTAATGCGGATCATCAATAAGCCCGCAATAAATGCGCCAATAATAGTGAGCCAAATGCCCAGCATTTTATTCACAATGCCAACTTCAACCTGGCTAAATAGCATGCCTTTTAACAAAAATGGGGTTAATAAGCTGCCGGCAAACGCGTCGCCAAGCTTGTATAAAATAATCAGAATTAAAAATGCCCACGCACTTTTTTGGCTAAAGTAGCTGGATAAAGATTGGTTTAACGTGGCAAACCCGACAATTTTTGCAGCGGACAGGCCCAAGGGTAGGGCGACACCAATGCTGGTTAACACATAAAAAAGTTGCATCCATTTGTTTGCATCATCTAAATTGACCCCTGCCAACATAAATACCTGTCGGATGCAATAAGCGCCGACAAACACCCCGGCAATTAAAGCCACAAAACCCAATAATTCTTTTTTTGGGTCAGAGTGCA
>JAURWJ010000133.1 GCA_030655015.1 Methylotenera sp.
TAATTAAGGCAGTAAATTGTTATGTTAGATCGAGACGGGTTTCGCCCGAATGTTGGCATTATTTTATGTAATGCCAGCAATCAGGTATTTTGGGGTAAGCGTATCCGTGAGCATGCTTGGCAGTTTCCACAAGGTGGAATCAACTATGGCGAAAGCCCAGAGCAGGCCATGTATCGCGAACTGATGGAAGAAGTCGGCTTAAGACCTGAGCATGTTAAGATTTTAGGCCGTACTAAAGACTGGCTCAGGTACGAAGTGCCTACTAGCTGGGTAAAACGCGAGTGGCGTGGCAGTTACCGAGGCCAAAAACAAATTTGGTATTTGTTGCGCATGGTAGGGCGTGATAGCGATGTGTCGCTGCGCGCAACCAGCCATCCTGAGTTCGATGCTTGGCGCTGGAGCGAGTACTGGGTGCCGCTTGAAGATGTGATTGAGTTTAAGCGCGGGGTGTATGAGTCTGCGCTTAATGAGCTGGCACCACATTTGCATCATAAGGTTGTTAAGTAAAAATATTATGTTCCCTGAGCTTGTCGAAGGGTATCCTTAGAAGGCGAACCCTTCGACAAGCTTCTCGTACGAATAATGAGCTTTAGCTCATATATTCTGCGGTGATGCCAAGCACTGGTACAGGGAACATGTTTTTAATGCCCCATCATCTCACCCAATTTAACCGCGCGTGCGGGTTGCCAATTGGCATTAAATTGCAGCGCATCTTTTTCAAACAACATCACTACCGTTGAGCCGAGCAAAAACCGCCCCATTTCATCACCTTGTTTTAGGCTGATGTTTTGATCGGCATATTTCCATACTCTGGTATTGCGAGTGCGCGGTGGGTTAATAATGCCATTTTTTGCAGTATGCCAAACTGTTGCCATGCTACCCACAATGGTGGCACCCACCAGCACCATGACAAAATTGCCATGCGTGGTGGCTGAGGTGAACTCACAGACTACACGCTCATTGCGTGCGAATAAGCCTGGCACACCCTGTGCGGTAGTTGGGTTTACCGAGAATAACGCACCTGGCACATAGGTCATGCTTTTTAGCGTGCCATCGCAAGGCATGTGAATACGGTGATAGTCTTTTGGGCTTAAGTACAGGCAAGCAAAGTGACCGTTTTCAAATTTACTAGCTAAATTTTTATCGCCACCCACTAGCGCGGCAGTTGAGTAAGCATGACCTTTAGCCTGAAAAATCTGGTCGGCTTCAATGTTGCCAAATTGGCTAATTGCGCCATCTACCGGGCAAATAAAAGCTGCTTCGGCAAGCGGACGTGCGCCAACTTTTAACGGACGCGTAAAAAATTCATTAAAGCTTTTGTATGAAGTAATGTCAGGATTGGCTGCCTCAGCCATGTTGACGTTATACCTTTTTACAAACCAGCGAATAACAGCAGTGGTGACGTTACCGCTTTGTAAGTGCGCGAGCTTGCCTGCAAGCGCGGTAATGGCTTGTTTAGGCAGCATGTATTGTGTAAGTACGGTAAGTTTATTACTCATGTGCTGATTATCTCAAAGTTTAATATAGGCTATTTTAATGCGACATCTCAAATTGAGTCGCTTTACGCCATTCTTTTTTTAGGTCAGATGAAACACGCCAAACTAAATTGTTATTTTCTTTTGGATCTTGAGTGATGTTGAATACAAACTCTTCTCCTGTGTTTGTGTTATTCCAATACTTCCATAAACTTTTCTTATCCCTATGATCGTAAAGTCCTTTGTAAGGTGTCATTTCAAAAAAGGTGAATGGTCTTTCAATTTTATGCTGGACGGGTTTACCAATCCAAGTTTCTGGAATACTTAAATTAAATTCACTTAGTATCGTGGGAGCTAAGTCGACCAGTGACATAAACTCATCTGATTGTTTGGGTAAATTAGACTGATAGCCATATGGAATCATCATGAGTGGTACGTGAAGCGCTTCTTCAATAACGCTGTTGGTATGCATGAAAAAACCATGTTCACCAAGTGCTTCGCCATGATCTGCGGTAATAATCACTAGCGTATTATCTAAATATTTTTTTGAAGACAAGGTGTCTAGCAGTTTTTTTATCACATCATCGGCTTGAAGTACGCCATTGTCATAAAAATTAGTAAATTTAATTTCCGCTTGACCACTTCGCTTGCCGAGGTAGCTTTCTGAAGGCATGTACTTTGTAAACGCGGGATCTTTTTTCCCTACTTGGTGAGCAGATAAAATGTGGTAGTGAATCATTGTTGGCTTACCATCCCATATTGGCAATGTATCAGTTTTGTTAATCGTGATGATGTCATCGTTAAAATAGTAGCCTGTGGCCATTGAGCCATCGAAATAATCATCAACATGTCCATAAACTTCTCTAATGTTGTGGAAGTTTACATGATCCCCACTAATAATAAAGTTCGTGCGATACCCGTTCAATTTGAGTGCTTCTTGTAAAGTGAATATATTATCTGGAAGTTGATGAACAAAGCGTGATGCCATAAAGCCAGCATGGGCGCATGTAGTTTCTCCGCAAACTGAGCGTACATTTGTAAAGTGGCTGGTAGCTTGAGATTCGCTGATTTTTCGTAAGTTAGGCGTTGTGTCTCGATGGTAATCATAAATGTTGGTATGGTCTGGTCGTAACGCATCGACAACGAATACGATTAAATTTCTTTTTTTTGTGGATATGTTTATTTGATAATTCTTACGAGCTTGATCTTCAAGATTATTTAGACGTTGGTCTGTGGCATATTCCAATTTAGATTTATGTGTTTGTTGTCCCTTAGGTTTGCCTGAATGAAGCGTAAGTTTAACAGGCTCTTTACTAGCAGCATCGCTGCTTATTAGGTAGTCATAACAAAAATAACAACAAAAGAAAAGAAAAGAGAATATTAACGGGCCTATTAACCATGTTGTATTATGTTGCTTAGTAGGTAGCCAGTGAAATTTCCTTAGAAAAAAGTAGCAGGCAGCCGTTAGTATTGTGTAAAGAATTACAAGTGCAACAATGATTAAATGGTAAGAGACATTAATAGCATCAAAGAAAAAGCCGGCTTGATTGGCATACGAGACAATAAACTCTTCTGTAATTACTTTGTTCCAAGAATATAGGCCAATTAACACTAGTGCGTAATAAATAATGACACCAAGAATAAAACTACTGTACAAAATAGAACTAACAAATAAAACTAGCTTTTTATTTTTTAGGTAATGGTTGAGTAGAAGTTTAATGGATAGTATAGAAAAAACAATTAGGGCAATTACACCTAAGTGCTCATAAATAGTGATGGATGGATGAAAGTACAACCATACATAAGTAACAATAAATGCTATTGGTAATATAAATAGTAGGGCTAAATGGTATGAAAGGTGAATCGCAACTTTTTTCATAGACTTAATTTTTTCGCGAGGATTAAGGATCTAAGTTATTTAAAAATACACCCCAAAATTACAAATATCAATAAAAAAGCGACATAAATATTTTATGTCGCTTTTTTATCTACCAATTGTTTTGAATTTAGTTCTTAGATTGATCAACCAATTTGTTTTTAGCAATCCAAGGCATCATGGCACGTAGTTGACCACCCACTTGCTCAATCGGGTGTGCAGCGTTTAAACGACGACGAGCAGTCATTTCTGGGTAGTTGGTGCGACCTTCTAAAATGAACTGTTTTGCGTAGTTGCCATTTTGGATGTTCGCTAACGCTTCGCGCATGGCATAACGTGATTCTTCGTTAATCACTTTAGGGCCAGTCACATACTCGCCGTATTCAGCGTTGTTTGAGATTGAGTAGTTCATGTTGGCAATGCCGCCTTCATACATCAGGTCAACAATCAATTTCAATTCGTGCAAGCATTCAAAGTACGCCATTTCAGGGGCGTAGCCAGCTTCTACCAATGTTTCAAAACCTGCTTTTACTAACTCAACTGCACCACCACATAATACGGCTTGCTCGCCGAACAAGTCAGTTTCAGTCTCTTCACGGAAGTCAGTTTCAATCACGCCGCCTTTAGTACCGCCGTTCGCTGCTGCATAAGACAGCGCAACCTCTTTAGCTTTGCCTGATTTGTCTTGATATACCGCGATGAGTGATGGTACGCCGCCGCCTTTTAGGTACTCAGAACGCACGGTGTGGCCTGGGCCTTTTGGTGCAATCATGATGACGTCTAAATCAGCACGTGGTGTGATTTGGTTGTAGTGAATGTTAAAGCCGTGTGCAAACGCTAATGAAGCGCCTTGTTTTAAGTGGGCTGCAACGTCGTCGTTAAAAATCTGCGCCATGGTTTCGTCAGGCAATAACAACATCACAACGTCTGCGTCTTTTACAGAGGCCGCAATTTCTTGCACGTTGTGGCCAGCAGCAACGGCTTTGGCCCATGAGCTACCGCCTTTGCGTAAGCCGATAGTCACGGTTACGCCGCTATCTTTAAGGTTTGCCGCGTGCGCGTGACCTTGTGAGCCGTAACCAACGATGGTTACTTTTTTACCTTTAATTAAGCCAAGGTCAGCGTCTTTGTCGTAATAAACTTTCATTTCTTTTTCCTCTAAAAATAATAAATTTCCAGCTGAGAGTGGTGAGTAGAGTTGGGAGAGTTAAACATGGATGAAACATCATCGCTACCTACTCTCGGCGCTCGGCTCTTAACTCGCGGCTAACTACACTTTCAAAATTCTATCGCCACGTCCGATACCAGATGCGCCGGTGCGCACTGTTTCTAGAATCGCGGTTTTATCTAAACTTTCGATAAAAGCATCTAACTTATTGCCTGAGCCGGTAAGCTCAATGGTAAAGCTGCCGTCGGCCACATCGATAATACGGCCGCGGAATATATCGCACATGCGTTTCATTTCTTCACGGAACGCGCTGGTTGCTTTTACTTTAACCAGCATCAATTCGCGTTCGATGAATTTTCCATCGTTTAAATCCAATACTTTAACCACATCAATGAGCTTGTTGAGCTGCTTGATGATTTGCTCGATCACATCATCTGAGCCTGATGTGACGATGGTCATGCGTGAAAGTGTTGCGTCTTCAGTCGGTGCAACTGTGAGTGACTCAATGTTGTAGCCACGCGCAGAAAATAAACCTGCTACGCGTGATAAGGCACCCGCTTCATTTTCCATTAACAGTGAAATAATATGACGCATTATAAATCCTCCGCGCCAATGTTGTTAGACATAATCATTTCAGATAAACCCTTGCCTGCTGCAATCATCGGAAACACATTTTCTTTTTGGTCTGTAATAAAGTCCATAAATACAAAGCGTGATTTCATGTCAAACGCTTCTTTCAGTGCGCCTTCAACATCTTCGGGCTTGGTAATTTGCATCCCTACATGCCCATAAGATTCAGCCAGTTTAACAAAATCAGGCAAGCTATCCATGTAGGATTCTGAGTAGCGATTTTCATAGAAAAACTCTTGCCACTGACGCACCATGCCTAAATAGCGGTTGTTGAGCAAAATCACTTTGATTGGCAAGTGATATTGTTTACAGGTTGAAAGCTCCTGAATATTCATTTGAATACTGCCTTCACCCGTGACACAAGCCACTTGCGCGTCAGGGTGCGCAAATTGTACGCCCATGGCATAAGGCAAACCTACACCCATCGTGCCTAAGCCGCCTGAGTTAATCCAGCGGCGTGGTTGATCAAATTTGTAATATTGCGCTGCCCACATTTGATGTTGGCCAACGTCAGAGGTCACATAAGCTTCGCCTTTGGTGACTTCCCATAGTTTTTCAATCACGTATTGTGGCTTAATTAAACCATTGCTGTTGTCATAATTTAAACAGAGCTTACCGCGCCATGCTTCAATTTGCTCCCACCAAGCTTTTAGTGCTGGTGATTGCTTGGGAGTCTCTGCTGCAACTAGTTCATTCATTTCAGCCAGTACAGACTTTACGTCACCGACAATGGGCACATCAACTCTTACACGTTTAGAAATCGATGACGGATCAATATCCACATGAATAATCGTACGCGATTTGTTGAAAAAATGCTCGGGGTTGCCAATGACGCGGTCATCAAAGCGTGCACCAACCGCGAGTAACACGTCGCAGTTTTGCATCGCCATATTAGCCTCATAAGTGCCGTGCATGCCCAGCATACCGACAAACTGTTTGTCGGTTGAGGGGTAGCCGCCTAAGCCCATCAATGTATTGGTAACAGGTACGCCTAATGCTTTAACCAGTTTCACTAAGGCAGCAGATGCATCGCCCAGCACAACGCCACCACCGGTGTAAACCATTGGACGTTTGGCTTCAAGCAGTAACTTAACTGCTTTTTTAATTTGACCGCTATGACCCTTGGTCACCGGGTTATAAGAGCGCATCTCTACTGTATCTGGGTAGATAAACTCGCTGAAATGGGCGGTAATATCTTTAGGGATATCCACAACCACTGGGCCTGGACGACCAGTTCTGGCAATGTGGAAAGCCTTTTTCATGGTGACGGCAATGTCTTTGACATCTTTAACCAAGAAGTTATGTTTTACACAGGGGCGCGTTACGCCAACCATGTCAACTTCTTGAAAAGCATCTAAACCAATGGCGGGAACCGGCACTTGACCGCTAATGACAACTAGTGGAATTGAGTCCATGTAAGCAGTCGCAATGCCTGTGATGGCATTGGTAGCCCCCGGACCTGATGTGACCAAAGCCACGCCCACCTCGCCTGTAGCGCGCGAGAAAGCGTCGGCCGCGTGAACGGCAGCTTGCTCGTGACGCACTAAAATATGCTTAAAGTGGTCTTGATTGTAAATTGCGTCATAGATGTGTAAAACTGCGCCGCCTGGATAGCCGAAAACGAATTTAATTTTTTCTTGTTCCAAGCAACGGATAACAATTTCTGCGCCCGTGATTTGATGCGGATGTGTGGTATCTGCCATAAATCTTTTTGATTTTTAATAGTTTGTTAGGTAACCCTGTACGATAACGGTTTGAGCGTGTTTGGTCAAGGATGAAAGTGTTAATAATGAAAGTGTTAGGGTTTGTATAACCTTGTTAAACTAAGGGTATTGATGTATGTAAATGTTGTTATCAGCCAGCATAGGCCAACGATTTATAACGCTTTTAAGTGGTGAGTAAGTTGGCTATACCATCGAGCCCAACAAAATTCAGCGCATAGCTGGCTTGCTGCTGTACGATGGGTTTTGCATGGTAGGCTACGCCCACCGCGGCGGCTGACAGCAGTTTAAGGTCATGGGCACCATCGCCAATGGCTATAGTTTGGTCAGGCGTTAGGCCTAAATCATCACGTAGTTTCACCAGCTCCTGCGCTTTACGGTCAGCATCCACGATGTCACCTAATATCTGGCCTGTTAATTTTCCGTTAATCACTTCAAAAGTGTTGGCAATTGCGTAATCTAGCCCAAGTAGCTTTTGTACATGGTTGGCAAATAACGTGAAGCCACCAGAAACCACCATGGTTTTAATGTGATTGACTTTGCATGCGGCAATCCACTCCAGCGCGCCAGGGTTGAGTTTTAGCCGTTCATCAATCACGCGTTGTAGTGCGCTTTCATCCAGACCTTTAAGTAAGGCTACGCGTTGTTTTAAGCTGGTTGCAAAATCAATTTCACCGCGCATGGCACTTTCGGTGATGGCTGAAACTTGCGGCTTTAAATTCATCATGTCGGCGATTTCATCAATACACTCAATGTTAATAAGCGTGGAATCCATATCCATCACACACAGGCCAAAGTTTTTAATATGTTGCTTATCGTCAACGTAGGCACAATCAATGTGCTGGTCTGTACAAAATTGTTGTACGCTAGGCAATGGTGACTGATTAGCTAAGTAGTAAGCATATTGCGCAATTTGTACAAATTGAACACTGGTATTACATAGCTGATGAATATGGGCTAAATGTGAAATGCTAATGGCTGAGCTTTGAACAACTAAACGCATAAATGAATAACTTTTGTTTTAAAAGCCTAATTATACACTTGCATATAAGCTTTACTTTAACTCACCTAAAACCCATTACTTTGCTAGCGCATTTGTCTAAATTGCGAGAAAATGTTCGTAACCTTTAATTAGAGCTATTTTTTATGAATTTGCATGAATATCAAGCTAAAACACTGTTACAAAAATATGGCATTCCTGTGCCGCGTGGTCAAGTGGTTGCGGTAGCTAAAGAAGCGGTTGCCGTGACTACGGAAGTTAACAGCGAGGCTTGGGTGGTAAAGGCGCAGGTGCATGCGGGTGGACGCGGCAAAGCGGGCGGCGTCAAAGTAGTGAGGTCAGCGACTGAGGCGCAAAATGTGGCAGGTGAATTACTGGGTAAAACCTTGGTCACTTACCAAAATGCACCCGATGGTCAGCCGGTTAATCAAGTGCTGATAGAAGAAACGTTACCCATTGCTCGTGAGCTTTATTTATCTATGTTGGTTGATCGAACTTTAGAACGTATTGTTGTGGTGGCGTCCAGCGCAGGCGGTATGGATATTGAAGAAATCGCGCAAACCAGCCCTGAGAAAATCTTGCAGGAAGTATGTGACCCACTCAATGGTTTGGTGGATTTTCAGTCACGTAATTTAGCGTTTAAGTTAAACTTAATAGGTGATCAAGTAGGTGCTTTTGCCAAGTTGCTTAAAGGCTTGTATCGCTTGTTTAAAGAAAATGATTTGGCGTTGCTGGAAATCAATCCGCTTGTAGTGACAACGGATGGCAAGTTATATGCGTTAGATTGCAAAATGAGCGTGGATGATAACGCACTGTATCGCCAAAAAGCCTTGGCCGAGCAACGTGATTGGAGCCAGGAAGACAGCAAAGAGGCGATTGCGCATCATGCGGGCTTAAATTACATTGCGTTAAATGGCAACATTGGCTGCATGGTAAACGGCGCCGGGCTTGCCATGGCGACCATGGATTTAATTAAACTGCATGGCGGCGCGCCTGCTAATTTCTTGGATGTGGGCGGCGGTGCGACGGCTGAAACTGTAGCCAAAGCCTTTAAAATTATTTTGGCGGATAGTAATGTCAAGGCGATTTTAGTGAATATTTTTGGCGGTATCATGCGCTGCGACATTATCGCGGAGGGTATTATTGCTGCGGTGAAAGAAGTCGGGATGCAAATTCCTGTGATCGTGCGTTTAGAAGGTACAAATGTGGATTTAGGTAAAAAGATGTTACGTGAGAGTGGGCTGAATATCATTTCTGCAGATGGGCTAACCGATGCTGCACAACAAGCTGTGAAGGCGGTGAATTAAGTTGGCGAGCGAATGCATTGCGGCGTTGCGCGGTACTCACTTCCTTGCCGTACTATTCGTACTGTCTGCGTCTTTGCGTTCCGTGCGCCTTGCACTGCACCCACTCGCCAACTTAATTTGGCTTTATGTGAACATTAATTATAGAAAATCATTATGAGTATTTTAGTCAATAAAAACACCAAAGTGCTTTGCCAAGGCTTTACTGGTAAGCAAGGTACGTTTCATTCTGAGCAAGCGCTCGCTTATGGCACAAAAATGGTGGGTGGCGTGACGCCAGGCAAGGGTGGGCAGTTACACCTTAATTTACCAGTATTTAACACTATGCGTGAAGCGGTGCGCACTACGGGTGCAAATGCGAGCGTGATCTACGTGCCGCCAGCGTTTGCGGCGGATTCAATTTTAGAAGCGTGCGACGCGGGGATTGAGCTGATTATCTGTATTACCGAGGGTATTCCGGTGTTGGATATGCTCAATGTAAAAGCTGCTTTGAGGGCGACTGGCACCAGATTGATCGGCCCAAACTGCCCAGGCGTGATTACGCCGGACGAATGTAAAATTGGCATCATGCCGGGCAGTATTCATTTGCGTGGCAAGGTAGGCGTGGTTTCGCGCTCTGGCACGCTTACTTATGAAGCTGTGCATCAAACTACGGCGTTGAAATTAGGCCAAAGCACTTGCGTAGGCATTGGTGGCGACCCGATTAAAGGCCTGAACTTTATTGAGTGCTTACAGATGTTTGAAGCCGATGATGAAACTGAAGCCATTATTATGGTGGGCGAAATTGGCGGCTCAGATGAAGAAGCCGCAGCTGAGTTTATTAAAAGTAATGTGACTAAACCTGTAGCCGCCTACATTGCCGGGCAAACTGCGCCAGCAGGCAAGCGCATGGGGCATGCCGGGGCGATTATCTCGGGCGGTAGCGGTAAAGCTGCAGATAAAATTCGTGCACTGGAGCTTGCAGGGGCGGTAGTGGCCAGTTCACCCGCAGGGCTGGGTGAAGCTGTGCTTGCGGCCATCAATAACAAAAAATAGCTAGAACAAAAATAGCCATTAAATTTTTACTTAAAACTCTTACTAAGAAAGCGATTTTTTAATCAATCACATGTTTAGTTTACTCAAACGCTTTATCACCTTATCTTTAATGTCATTCATTGCAATGTCGCCAGTGATGGCTGCTGAAGATATTTCTTATCTACTGACGGCCGCATCCAAGGGTGATTTAGTCATGGTGAACGCCATGCTGGATAGCGGTGCTAGCGCCAATACCAAAGATGAAGATGGCATCACGGTGCTAATGTATGCAGCGCGTAAAGACAAAGCCGATGTGATTTCTGCATTGATTAGCAAAGGCGCTGATGTTAATGCAAAAGATAACAGTGGTTGGACTGCGCTTATGTACGCTGCCAAGAAAAACCACGTAGCTTCAGTAAAGGTATTGTTAGAAAAGGGCGCTGACTCAAAAGTAAGAGATAGTGCCGGTTGGAGCGCGTTTGGGTTAGCGGCAGTGTCTGGTTTTTCACAGACGGTTGAGTTGCTGGTGAAGCATGGTGCGGATGTCAATACAAAGAGTGATGATGGAAAAGCTGTGTTGATGCATGCGGCTAAAAGTGGGGACATTGCCACTGTAGTCGCGCTGGTAGATCATAAAGCTGACTTACTTGCGCGTGATAAATTAGGTGCTACAGCCTTGATGATTGCCGCACGTGAAGGCCACGCCCCCGTGATTAATTTATTAGTTCAGCGTGGTGCGGTAGTGAATCAAAGAGATTTCTCAAAGTGGACAGCGTTGACCTGGGCGGTTAAAAAATCACAACTAGAGGCGGCTAAAGCGTTAATTGTGGCGGGTGCTGATGTGAATAATTTAGATTCTGAAGGTACGCCGTTATTGCATATTGCTGTGGATAATGGTCAAACTGAGATGGTTAAATTACTGCTTGAAAACAAGGCGAAAGTAAAAGCCAAAGATCAATACGGTTTAACTGCGTTGGTGTACGCGCTGAAAGGCCAGCATACCGAGATTATTAAATTGATTAAAGAGGCCGGTGGTAGTTATTAAACTAGCCTTTTGGTTTTATTAGCTATCTGGTTCTCAATGTGCATTAATTTTAACCCTATACAAAGAATAACGTCTAATCAATGAAAATCGCAATCGCGCAAATCAATTGTATCGTCGGTGATATTGCTGGAAACGCAAAAAAAATAATCGACAGTGCAATGCAGGCAGGCGCGCAGGGTGCTAGCTTAGTGGTAACGCCTGAGCTTTCATTATGCGGTTATCCGCCAGAAGACTTACTATTACGCCCAGATTTTTTGGCTGCATGTGCTAGCGCTTTAAATAGCATCAGTGCTCAGTTAAAGGGTGTTACTGTCATTGTAGGGCATCCACATCAAGTAGGCGATGGGTGCTATAACGCGGCCTCTGTTTTGCAAGATGGCAAAGTCATGGCAACCTATCGCAAACATGTTCTGCCAAACTACGGTGTATTTGATGAAAAGCGCTACTTTGCCTCTGGCAGTGAGCCGTTGGTGTTTGGGCATCGTGGCGTTCATATCGGCGTGCTGATTTGTGCGGATGTATGGGAGTCATCGCCTGCATTGATAGCAAAATCTGCTGGTGCGGAGTTGCTGATTGCGTTGAATGCCTCACCGTTCCACATGGAGAAACAATCAACACGGTTAAAACAATTACGTCAACGTGTCACAGAAACAAAGCTGCCTATTATTTACACCAATTTAGTGGGTGGGCAAGATGAGTTGGTGTTTGACGGCGCATCGTTTGTATTAAATGCCAGAGGCGAGTTAACGCATGAGTTACCTGCGTTTGAGTCTGCTTTAGCCTATGTTGAATTTGAGCATGGTAAGCCGGTGCCCAGTAGCATTGCTAAACCGCTGGCGATTGAGGCTTCAGTTTATAGCGCATTAAAACTAGGGCTTGCAGATTACGTGAACAAAAATGGCTTTCCTGGTGTGGTGTTGGGGTTGTCTGGCGGTATAGACTCAGCTTTAACGCTGGCAATTGCAGTAGATGCACTTGGCGCAGAAAACGTACATGCTGTGATGATGCCTTCCGAATTTACTGCGGATATGAGCGTGAATGACGCGCGTGAAATGGCTGATATATTGGGCGTAAAGTATAACGAAATAGCGATTAAACCTTTATTTGACGGCTATCTAACTGCGCTTGCGCCACAATTTGACAATTTAGCATTTGATGCCACTGAAGAAAATATACAGGCGCGTATTCGCGGTATGCTATTGATGGCAATATCCAACAAATTTGGCAGCATTGTTGTAACAACGGGTAATAAGAGTGAAATGGCAGTAGGATATTGCACGCTGTACGGTGACATGGCGGGCGGCTTTGCGTTATTAAAGGATGTGCCAAAGACTTTGGTATATCAGCTATCAAACTACCGCAATACCTTATCAAGTGTAATTCCAGAACGCATTATTACGCGCCCGCCATCAGCCGAGTTGCGTGCAAATCAGTTGGATCAGGATAATTTGCCACCTTATGATGTGTTAGATGGCATTATTGAAGCCTATGTTGAAGATGACCTGAGTTTTGCTGATATTGTCGCGCAGGGTTACTTGGCGCATGATGTAAATCGTGTAATAACTATGATTGACAGAAATGAATATAAGCGCCGCCAATCGCCCGTAGGCGTGCGTATTACGCACAAAGGTTTCGGTAAAGATAGGCGTTATCCGATTACCGTCAGGCTCACCAACTATAATTAGACTAATGGTTGCAAGTAAAAAAGATTAAACTAACTTATCGCATCAATTTTACCAATCTATAAAAATTATTAAAACGTATTTAGGAGTTTGCCAGTATGAAAAAAATTGTAGCGATCATCAAGCCATTTAAATTGGATGAAGTACGCGAGGCGTTATCTGATATTGGGGTCAATGGCTTAACGGTCACGGAAGTGAAGGGATTTGGTCGTCAAAAAGGCCATACTGAGCTTTACCGTGGTGCAGAATATGTCGTTGATTTTTTGCCTAAAATTAAATTAGAGCTTGTGATTGCCGATAATATTGTGGACGCTGCAGTTGAAGCCATTATTAAAGCGGCACATACCGGAAAAATTGGCGATGGTAAGATTTTTGTAAGCGCAGTTGAGCAAGTTATTCGCATTCGTACTGGTGAAACCGGCGAGTCTGCGGTTTAAGAATATCAAGCGTTTACATCATTGAAAAAAGTTTGGTTGTTGCAAGCGCTTGCCGTACAGCTTGAATTATACGGATGCTTGTGTACAGCAACTGCTAGATTTAACAATCAGATGTAATTTGCAGTAAAAAATGCCAACCATTCTAAAAACAATCCTTTTGCTCACCGTGTCAAACGTATTTATGACGTTTGCATGGTATGCACACTTAAAAAACCTCAATAATAAGCCTTGGATTATTGCAGCGCTGGCCAGTTGGGGTATTGCCTTGGTTGAGTATATTTTTCAGGTACCGGCAAACCGTATAGGATTCACAGTGCTATCTCTCGGGCAGCTTAAAATCTTGCAAGAGGTGATTACCTTAGCGGTATTTGTACCATTTGCCGTGTTTTATATGCAGCAGCCTTTGAAGTTGGATTTTCTGTGGGCAGGTATTTGTTTGATGGGGGCTGTTTACTTTATGTTTAGAACTTAAGTGTACCTCATACCTAAAAGCCTAACGCTCTAGCTCCTTGATAAAACACAAAACTTACAACCCAAGCTAAGCCTAGCGACCAAATAATTGATAGCCACATAAACAGCGTGCTTTTGGATTCATTCTTAAGCGTTGCAATGGTTGAAAGACAAGGCGTGTAAATGAGCGTAAATAGCATAAAGCTCATGGCTTGCACCCAGTCAATTTGGGTTGCCA
This sequence comes from Methylotenera sp., assembly GCA_030655015.1. Taxonomy (GTDB): domain Bacteria; phylum Pseudomonadota; class Gammaproteobacteria; order Burkholderiales; family Methylophilaceae; genus Methylotenera. The sequence goes on from JAURWJ010000133.1 coordinate 14,041, forward strand.
TTTGCGCCATCAGGGCGTCACCTTGCAAGCCGTAAATCACCGCTAATGCACCCACTACAATTTCTTTAGCGACAAAACCAAAAATCAACGCAATGGCAAGTTCGTGGTTAATGCCGATGGGGTCTAGCAGTGGAGCAAACAACACGCCAATTTGGCCAGCATAAGTACCAACGCTAGCAGGTGCTACATTGCTGGGGAAGTTAGTCATAAACCACACGAGCACGACGCCGATGATAATAAATTTGCTGGCACGATTTAGAAAGTGTTTTACCTCATGCCAGCCGCGCAATACGATTTGCCGTGGAGTAGGGAAGCGGTATGGCGGCAATTCTAATATAAATGGTTCTGAGTTTTTGTATTGCCCTTGAAACAGCAAAGCCGTAATAAACATGGTTAAAAAACTCATGGCATACAGTGCAAACAGTACGATAGGTGCATGCTGAGCAGTAAACAATGCCGCAATGATAAAAATAAACACTTGCAAGCGAGCCGAGCATAGCGAGAACGGAATTACCAGCATAGTGAGTAAGCGCATAGGGCGCGAGCGCATCACACGCGTACCCATGAGTGCGGGTACGTTACAACCAAAACCCATTAGCATCATCACAAAACCGCGACCATCCAGGCCCATTTTTGCCATAAGCGCATCCATCAAAAAAGCGGCGCGTGATAAATAGCCGCTATCTTCAACCATGGCCATCACTAAGAAAAACAACACAATGATAGGTACAAACGCCGCTACCGTGGCCACGCCATTGTAAACTCCATCTAACATCAAGCCACTTAGCCACGCTGGGCTAGAGGCAAAGGCGGCGTCTAAAAGTCCTGTGCGTAATAAATTTAAAGCCCATGCAAGACCATCTTGTAGCGGTTTGCCGACCGTAAAAATAAACTCAAACAGCGCATACATGGCAACAAAAAATAACGGCAGCCCAAACCATTTGTGTAGCAAAACTCGATCAATTTTGTCGGTTGTATTGTCCGAAAGTGTCGCCGGAATATGCACGTGACGTTGAATCAAGGCTTCCATTTCCTGTTCAATTTGATTGTCTTCTTTTAGTAGCTGACTAATTGTTTGTGGGCTGGTGGATTTTTGATTTTGATTGATTATTTGTGTGGCAGCTTGCAGTGCCTTAGGTAAACCATCGCCGTATTTGGCACTGATTTGTATCACGGGCATTTGTAATGCTTTTTCAAAGTTTTCGGTGTCTATGGTAATGCCAGCCTGATTGGCTTCATCTATCATATTTAAAGCCAGCACAGCGGGTAAATTTAGTTTTTTTATTTGCAGGGCTAACGAAAGCTGACGGTCAATTTGCGAGCTGTTGAGCAAAATAATGACTAAATCTACAGAATTGTTCGCTAAAAAATGCCGCACGACTTGCTCGTCGTCAGAAAAACCATGTAGATCATAAATGCCGGGAAGGTCAATGAGTTCAGCAATGTGGCCGCCGATTAGTATTTTAGCGCTCATTAAGTCAACCGTGATACCCGGCCAATTTCCGACTCTGGCTGACGCACCGCTGATGCGGTTAAACAATGTGGATTTTCCAGTGTTAGGCATACCTAACAATGCGATACGCTTCATAAGGCTACCTTTGATAATTCAACGAATAATGCAATTTTTATCGTCATGTGTTTTCACTCATAAAAATCTCGACTTACTAATCAAACAGAAGCCGCTATATAGTTTAATCTTTGGCATGGAAATATTTATCACAAGAGGTAACCTCAAGTGATCAACGTTCAATTGAGGTTAACACGAATGCGCGTGGCATCGGTCATGCGCAAAATAATATCTGTTGTGCCCAAACGTACATGTAGCGGACCATTGAAGTTAGCGCGACGGATAATGCGTAGCGGCTTACCTACGCGAAAACCCAATGCCGATAGGCGATGAAATAGTGACTCTTCAGCTTCTATGGCAGAGATCACGGCGTATTGACCAGTTTTTAATTGTGATAAAAATTGCATATTAGTTCAAGCGAATATTATTTTTAAATGATAATAGTTCTTATTATCGCATATTTTTGATTTTAGTGTGTAACCGAACACAAAATCCAGATTAAAAATCAAACATATATTCTAAAGGTTTGCGTTAGCGCATTAGCTGAATGAAAAATCCAGGATTATATGGATATCAACATTGATACAGTGAATGCTTGGTGGCATATCGGTATAATCTTAATATACTATTTAAAATAACGTGGTTAGTTTTTGGCATTATACAAATAACATTAGATCCATCACGGAACCATCAACATGCCTAAATTTACTGAGCGACAGAAGTCATCGCAGTTGATGAAATTGCCCGATGGCACACAATTATCAAATACCCTGATGTCAGGACAACCTGATGAAGTTTATTTGGTTGATGTTGCGCCTGGCTTAATTTCAGATTGCGTTACCTGCAAAGAGCAATCGCTGCAGGTTATGAGTGATGTCGAAATGCGCTTTCATGCCATGGTATCGAATATGCCGGGTTTGTTTTTTCAGTTTCAGCTTGATGCCGATGCTGATATAAAATTTATCTATTTAAGTGAAGGCTGTAAGGCGTTACTTGGCTTAACGGCTGAAGAGTTAAAACAAAATCCAAAACTGTTTTATGCCTTAATGAACGCAAAAGAGCGGGCTACGCTGCGTAAACGCTTGGCATTATCCGCTAAAAATCTTAACGTGTTGGATTGGGAAGGGCGTGTTTGGATTGATAATTGGCAAGATAATAAATGGATCAATGTGCGTTCTACGCCCAGAGTGCTAACTACCGGTGAAACGCAGTGGGAAGGCATTATGATCAACATTACGCAAAGTAAGAACGAAAAGCATGAAATTGAAGAGTCCCGTCGTGAGTTAGCTGAACTCACCACGCATTTGAATCAAATTAAAGAACTAGAGCGCACCAGAATTGCGCGTGAAATTCACGATGATTTGGGTGGTAATTTAACCGCGATTAAAATAGGCTTAGCGTCTATTATTAAACGCCTAGGCGCTGGGCAGCCAGTTTTAGTGGAGCAAGCACAGAATCTGGAATCTGTGATTGACAATACTTTTGAAGCCGTACATAGAATTTCAAGCGATTTAAGACCAAATATACTAGATTTAGGTATTGTGGCAGCGTTAGAATGGCAGGCGCAAGCGTTTGAGAAGCATAGCGCCATCCCTTGTAAATTTACTTGTAATCTGGCGGACATTGCTGTGACGCCAGATCAGGCGATTACCTTATTTCGTATTTGTCAGGAATCAATGTCAAACATTGCAAAACATGCAAGCGCAAAAAAAGTGCGCTTGGATATCACCGCTTTGGCTAAAGAAATTGTGCTGACTATTAGTGATGATGGGGTAGGAATTAAAGCCAGCGATATGTTTAAAGCCAACTCATTTGGCCTACGCGGTATGCAAGAACGTGTAGTAGCGTTACATGGTAACTTTAATATCGACCAAACTGGTGAGTGCGGTACTGTGGTTACGGTTAGGTTGCCTACTGCGTAGTTTTATGATTTATTGTGCATTTTTAAATATGACGGTGTAGCTAATTGTGAAAAAAAATAAAATCAGGGTCATTATCGCGGATGATCATGCCATTTTAAGGGCAGGGCTTAAACAAATTCTGGCTGAAACAGAAGACATTGACGTGATTGCTGAAGCGCAAAATGCGAATGAGGCGATTAAACTTGGTTGTCAGCCAGGTGCTGACGTGATGTTGCTGGATATTTCAATGCCAGACCGCAGTGGCATTGACGCACTTAAATACATTAAACGTGAAAACAATCACATTGCTGTACTGATGCTATCGATGCATAAAGAAGACCAATACGCAGTGCGGGCTTTAAAAGCAGGCGCTGCCGGTTATTTATGTAAACAAAGCGCATCGTCAGAACTGGTTAACGCGATTTATACCGTAGCCAAAGGTAAAAAGTTTATCACCCCTGAAGTCGCTGAAATTTTAGCCAACCAAGTTGGCATGGAAAACAACAAAGCACTGCATGAGCTGCTATCGGATCGTGAATTTCAAACCCTGATTATGATTGCATCTGGCTCGTCAGTGAGCGAAATTGCAGAAAAACTATCGTTATCGGTAAAAACCATCAGCATGTATCGCACCCGTTTGCTAGACAAAATGCAGTTACGCCATAATTCAGAGCTAACGCACTATGCATTTAAGTTTGGCTTGGTGGAATAAGCCTGATTAGCAACCCTAGCCAGTTTAGTGGCTTAGTGTTGGTTATCAGTTTGTTCTGGTTAGCACTGTTTGGCAGTTTTACTGGTTTAGTTAAAACTATCAGTATGTACTGCACGCGCATGCTGGAGAAAATGCAGTTGCGTCACAATGCTGATATTACGCGTTACGGGATTAAGAATCGTCTTGTTGGTTAAGTGTTAATCAATTTCAGGAATGTCTTTTTTGCCTGAAACAAAGTCCGTTAACTACCATTAATATCTACACCTGATTCTTCTAGCGTTAGTAAATAATTAACAATCGCACCTGATAAATTTTCTGCTTAACATGCCTTTGGCATTTTTAGCGTGCCTAACTATAGCTAAAAGATGGGGCTAATCTTTCAATCCCTTCAATTAAAAATGAAAATAGGCTATTTTTAGCCCTCTGTTTTCGGCATTCATCCCATCTATTTTTCTGATAATAGGATTATTATGACCTGTGTGCTTTGTCTAACAATGACATTGCTCAAAGCCACCCCTCAATTTAGCTAAACAGTTATGCTTTGATAGGTAAAATTAATAAGGATTAGTGATGAAATCCCCAGAAAACTACAGCAAATCTAGTCTGGATGATAAGCCAAGAAACCCACAGTCTAAAGCTATTAAAAGTGGTAATCCTAGTAAAGTCTCGATGAATGCACTATTGACGATGGTAAATAAAGGTCGCTTCAACGAGGCAGATCAACTTGCGACAGCGTTAACAAAGAATCATCCTACAGATGGCTTGGGTTGGAAAGTACTAGGCGTTATTCGCCTACAGCAAGGTTTAATGGGTGAGGCTTTTGAGGCTTTAAAAATAGCGGCAACGTTTTTACCCAATGACAGTGAAGTGCATTACAACATGGGTAATTGCTATTACGACCAGCACCTATTCGTTGAAGCTGCAAATAGTTATCAGCAGGCGCTTAAACTTGATTCAAGTTTTGCAGAGGCATACTACAACCTTGGCAGTGTACAGAAAGAGTTAGGCTTAAATATTGAATCTGAAGTTAGTTATAAAACTGCCTTAAAACTTAAGCCTAAAAATGCCGAAATAAATTTTAATTTAGCACAAATGCTTTATGAGCAAGCGCGTTACTCAGAGGCTATCGATTATTATCAGCAAGCAATCAAATTAAAAGCTGACTTTGTAGCAGTACATGTGAATTTGGGTGCCTGCTATAAAGCGTTAGGACATTTTCATGAGGCCATTACTTGCTATAAAAATGCCTTAAAATTAAATCCTGAACATACAGATGCCTGCAATAATTTAGGTGTGGTCTTAAAGGAATTAGGTGATATTGAAGATGCTGAAAACTGCTATAGAACAGCTATTGCGATTAATTCTGAATATGTACCTGCTTATAATAACTTAGGTATTTTATTAAAAGACATGGGGCGTACAAGCGAAGCTGAGTTGTGCTATATGAAAGCGCTCAATGTGGATCCATTACGCGCAATCACGCATAGTAATTTAGCAGTTTTGCTCAGAGAATTGGGGCGGTATGCTGACTCAGAAATGTGTTGTAGAAACGCACTGAAAATCACACCAAATTATGTAGATGCTTATAATAACTTAGGATTGGCGCTTGATAGTCAGGGCAGGTTTGATGAGGCCGTGACGGCCTTTGAGCAAGCACTAAAATTTGATTTGAATAATATATCAGTTTTAAGTAACTTTAGTGTTACTTTAAATACATTAGGGCAGTTAACCAGAGCTGAAGTCTACTTAAAAAAGGCATTGACAATAGCGCCGCAATTTATTAATGCGCATATCAATCTTTGTGTTAATTATTTAGCTCAAGGCCGCGTGCAAGAGGCCGAAGAAATTTGCATTAAAACATTGCAGATTCAACCAGACAATGTAGATGCACAAAGTAATTTATTGTTCTCAATGAATTACTCTAGCCGTTACAGTCCAGTAGCTTGCTTAGATAAAGCACGCGCGTACGGTGCTACTGTTGTTGATAAAGTTGAAGCGCCTTTTACTGCGTGGCAACACAATTTAAACCCTACAAGATTACGTATAGGCTTGGTTTCAGGCGATTTACGTCAGCACGTGGTTGCCTATTTTTTAGAAAACTTTTTGCAGCATGTTGATTCATCTATCATCGAATTGATTGCATATTCAACGACGCATCAAGAGGATGTTGTTACCGCACGATTAAAACCACATTTTTCTGGATGGAAATCACTGGTAGGGCTCAGTGACCAAGCCGCAGCAGAACTAATTCATGAAGATAGCTTACATATTCTACTGGATTTATCTGGCCATGGCTCAGGCAATCGATTGCCAATTTTTGCATGGAAACCAGCGCCCATACAAGTGAGTTGGTTAGGTTACTTTGCAACCACAGGGTTGGCAGCTATGGACTACTTCATTGCTGATGCAGTCGGTGTGCCAGAGTCTAATCAATATCAATTTGTAGAAAAAATCAAGTATCTACCCGATACCAGGTTGTGTTTTACTGTGCCTGATGCAGATGTGGCAGTTTCTGAACTGCCAGCACTTACTAATCAATTCATTACATTCGGCAGTTTTCAGAATATGGCAAAAGTGAGTGATGATGTCCTAGATTTATGGGCTGAAATATTGCTTGCAGTGCCAAATAGTAAATTGCGCTGGCAATACAAATCATTTGGCGATGCAACGGTAGTTGAAGATTTAACGCAACGCCTAGCTAAACGTGAAATTGAATCAAATCGTTTTGATTTACTTGGTGCAGTTACTCGTGAGGCCTACTTGGCAGCACATCAAGAGGTTGATGTGATTTTAGATACATTCCCCTTCAATGGTGGCACAACCACATGTGAAGCGCTTTGGATGGGTGTTCCTACATTAACACTCGCTGGCAATAGCTTAATCGCACGACAAGGCGCTAGCTTGCTTACAGCCGTTGGACTAGCAGACTGGGTCGCGGAGAGTAAATTAGAATTTTTAAGCAAAGCCAAATCGTTTTGCAGTGATTTTGGTCAGCTCGCCATGCTGAGAACAAAGTTAAGAACACAGGCCATGGCTTCACCATTATTTGACGGGCAGCGGTTCGCTAAAAAGATGGAACAAGTGCTATGGGATATGTGGAGTGAGCATCAAGGTTTAGATTGCAAGCCTAATTTCAAGTCTGTAGAAAGTAAGTTTATTCCACTTTCTAAGAATGATCGAGAAGCGATGCGCACTTTAAAACTAAGCGTTGAAATAGTGAGTGCGACTCGCTATTCAGAAACCGAATTTTGGGCTAAGTCAGCTTTAGGCCTTTCTTTAAAAAGACATCTTAAACAAGATCCTAGATTAAGTGCTCATATTGCCTTTGAAAATACCCGTGGCTTATCTGAAGTGTTCAATGAACGAATTGAGAAAGCTGATAAAGACGCGACTTTGGTATTTATCCACGACGATGTTTGGATAGATGAAGCTAATTTTGCAGATGCAATTGCAACAGGGTTAGAGCAATTTGACGTAATCGGCATCGCAGGCAATAAGCGCCGTATACCAAATCAACCAGCTTGGGCATTCGTAGACCTAAATTTCACTTGGGATGATAAAGCCAATTTAAGCGGGCAAGTTGCGCATAGTAAAAATGCATTTGGTGCGGAAGAGATTTTCGGTGAAGCACCTGCAGCATGTGAATTATTAGATGGTGTTTTTCTAGCAGCAAAAAAGTCTAGTTTAGATAAAGCGAAAGTACGGTTTGATGAACAATTTGATTTCCATTTTTATGATATGGATTTCTGTCGTACAGCAAGACGAGCAGGCTTAGTCCTTGGAACATGGCTAATAAAACTTACACATCAAAGTTCTGGTGCCTTCGGCACTCAACAATGGCGAGAAAAGCATCAAAAATATTTAAATAAATGGGAAGAACCTCAATTGAACGCAGTGATGAAAAATAATGCAGTAGAAAAAAATGACGCCAGCGAAGTCAATCAAGCGTTGCAGCAGGTCATCAGTGAAGTGTTAGAAATGGCTTTAAAACATCATGATGCAGGGAAAATAGAACAAGCTGAAGTGCTATATCGTGAAATTCTGGACATCCAGCCAAATCATGCTGAAGCAAACCACAATCTAGGTGTCATAGAAGCGCATTTAAAAGGCGCAAATATTGCTTTGCCAAGGCTAGAGGCGGCAGTGCAAGCTAAGCCAGAAAATGAACAGTTCTGGGTCAGTTATATCGATGCAATCATGCAGACTAGCCCAATCGATGCTGCTATTGATGCTTTGGAGTTAGGTCAAAAATATGGGCTTAGTACTGAAAAAGCACAAATGTTGGCGGCAGATTATATGCAAGCATATGAATCTAATTTGCAGCTAAGTAAACAAACAGCTCCGAAAATACTCAACTTGCAAATTCAGCACGAATTAAAGGATACTTTCTAATATGAGTTCTGTTTACATTGGTATGACGGTTGATATTCTTCACCATGGACATATCAATATTATCGAGCAAGCGAGGAGATATGGTGATGTGATTGTTGGTCTGTTGTCTGACTCTGCAGTGGCTGATCATAAACGTTTGCCATATTTAACGTATGAACATCGGAAACAAATCGTTGAAAACATCAAAGGGGTGGCACAAGTGGTACCCCAAAATGAGTGGGATTACGCGCCTAATTTAAAAAAGTATCGTCCAGAAGTCATGGTGCATGGTGACGATTGGCTAGAAGGCCCCCTTGTACCATATCGTGATAGGGCATTAGCAGCATTGGCTGAGTATGGTGGACGCTTGGTTGAGATTCCCTATACCCGTGGTATTTCATCTAATGAGATGGTTACACAAATTCAAGCACTAGGGACAACACCAGACATACGCCGCCGTACACTTAAGCGTTTATTAGCGGCTAAGCCAATTTCACGTTTTATTGAAGCGCATAATCCAATATCAGCTTTAATTGCAGAGCATACGATAGTCGAGCGGGATGGTAAAAACTATCAGTTTGATGGCTTTTGGTCTAGCTCACTTACAGATTCAACTGCACGAGGTAAGCCCGATATTGAGGCTTTGGAGATTAACAGCCGTTTATCTAATATTAATGATATTTTTGATGTCACGACAAAACCATTAATCATGGATGCCGACACAGGTGGCAAGCTAGAGCACTTTGAGCTTAACGTACGTAGCATGGAGCGCTTGGGTATTTCTGCCACTATTATTGAAGATAAAGTTGGTTTAAAGAAAAACTCACTCTTTGGTAATGATGTTGCACAAAGCCAAGATGACATTGAATCATTTTGCGATAAAATCCGTGCAGGTCGAGCAGCGCGCGTCAGTGATGACTTTATGGTGATTGCCCGTATTGAAAGCCTGATTTTAGATAAGGGGATGAAGGATGCCATTACTCGAGCGCAAGCTTATGCAGGTGCTGGGGTGGATGGTATTATGATACACAGCCGTAAAAAAACTTCTGATGAAGTATTTGAATTTGCAAAGATTTTTAAATCAGAGTTTCCAACAATGCCTTTAGTTTGTGTGCCGACAAGCTACAACACGGTCACAGAAGATGAGTTAGCTGAGCATGGCTTTAACTTGGTGATATACGCGAATCATTTGTTACGTGCCGCTTACCCTGCTATGCAGCATGTTGCGCGTGAAATTTTGCGCAATAGCCGCTCTAGTGAGGTAGATCAGCACTTGATGAACATTAATGAAATACTGGAACTCATTCCAGGGACTAAATAAATGATTGCACCCAGTGTATTTCACTCAGCACTGCAAGCCTGCGGTATTAACTTTGTAGCAGGGGTGCCAGATTCTTTACTCAAAGAAGTTTGTGCTTGTATTACTCAATGTTTTCCAGCTGAGCGCCATGTGATTTCGGCTAATGAAGGTGCTGCCATTGGTTTGGCGATTGGGCATTATTTAGCCTCAAATAGCCCTGCGTTGGTCTATATGCAAAACTCAGGACTAGGCAATGTGGTCAACCCGATTGCCTCTTTGGCTGACCCTCAAGTGTATGGTATTCCAATGTTGTTAATGGTGGGCTGGCGGGGTGAAATGCAAGTGGATGGTACACAAATCCACGACGAGCCACAGCATGTAAAACAAGGTCAGATGACGATTGCTCAACTAGAAATTTTGGATATTCCTTATGTGCTTATCGATGCGCAAACACCTGATATTGAAAAAGTGTTAAAAGAGCTGGTGAGTCTTGCATTAACCAGACAAGGTCCTGTGGCCTTGCTAGTGCGTAAGCAGACGTTTTCGTCCTTTAAACTTGAGGCTAAACCCGATGTGCCAGACCTTTTGTCACGTGAGCAAGTAATCAAGCTTTTAGTGCAGAATCTGCCAGAAAACACGCCTATTGTGAGTACTACAGGCATGGCATCGCGCGAGTTATTTGAATATCGCAAAATCAATAACACTGGTTTTGACCATGATTTTTTAACGGTGGGTGGTATGGGGCATGCCTCGCAAATTGCAGTTGGCATTGCAATGGAGCGTACAACAAGCAAAGTGTTATGTATTGATGGCGATGGTGCTGTGCTCATGCATATGGGTAGCTTGGCGGTGAGTGCTAGACAAAAAAACTTAATTCATGTCGTTATCAATAACGGTGCACATGATTCTGTAGGTGGTCAGCCAACGTTGGCGAAAGCGTTGGATTTGTCAAAAATTGCTAAAGACTGTGGTTATGGTTTTGTTGCACAAGTAAGTACTGAAGAGGCTTTACTGGCTCAATTAAAGTTTGCAATTAGTGCAAATACGAGCGCTTTTTTAGAAGTTAAATGTAAATGTGGTGCGAGGGCTGATTTAGGTCGCCCTGATCGAACACCAGCCACCAATAAACAAGAGTTTATGAAGTTTCTGAAGAGTTTGTAAAATGAGTGATCAATCTAAATCCATAGAGAGCTTAGTTGCACAACGTAATCAAGCTAAATTGATATTTACTGCGGGCCCAGCCAGCTTGTTGCCAGAAAACTTAACTGGCTTGCGCCCTTGTTTTGGTCGCGGTGATCGAGATTATGATCATGTGGAAGCTGAAGTCCTTAATACGCTCAAAGCAATGACAGGGCATCAGCATATTGTACGCATGCAGGGCGCTGCAAGTTTGGCGCTTGAAATTGCTGCGCTTAATTTTTTACATGGCCGTGTATTGGTGGTTGCTACAGGCTATTACTCAGATCGCTTGCAATGGTTAGCCGAGTCCGCACAAAGAAGGTTGAGCGAAGTCAAATCAGTGACTTATATAGATTGGCAGGCGCTAGATACTATTTCAGGCCAGTTTGATTGGGTAGTAGCGTGTTATACCGAGACGAGTTGTGGCTTAAAGCTGCCGATTGAGACATTACAAGCTTTAGCTAAACGTGTTAATGCTAAGCTCATGTTGGATGCTACAGCATCAATAGGGCTAGAAGATGGACACAATATAGCTGATGTCATTGCGTATAGTTCCTGTAAAGGCTTATTTGGTTTAACGGGTGCATCCTTTATTGCGTTTAACCATCCACCTACGATTGAGGTGGATTCGTTTTATTTAAATTTAGCGAGCCATGCTGAAAAAAGAATGACAGGTCCTTATCACGCCATTGCTTCGCTATATGAAGTGCTTAAAAGACATGATGACTTTAAGGCGGCTGTGGTTGAAAACAAAAAAGTATTTATGAAAAAAATGAGCGCAATTGCGACAAAGCCAATAACACATCAGCCCATATTATGCACATGGGTAGATGGCGAGATTGCTTCACTTGACCCGCGTGCTGTGCTTTACAAACCACGCGGTAATGCAGGTGGTAGTGTCGTGTGTCATTTGGGTGAAGTGCATCTTGAGCGTCAAGCGCAAGGTGAAATATTAAACGCTTTGCAATTGGTATAGAGGTTACTAAGATGATAAAAGTAAACTCACCAAAACGCATTATGGTCGATATGTCTGCCACCTTAGTTCACCATGGCCATATCCGTTTATTAAAGGCTGCCAAAGCATTAGGTACGGTCATTGTTGCTTTAACTACAGATGACGAAATTCGAACTAAAAAAGGCTATACGCCAGAACTAAATTACGCAGAGCGTAGCGAGATTTTAGAAGCAATCAAATATGTAGATGAAGTAGTACCGTGCAACTGGCTGATTGAGGAGTCATTTTTAGATTTGCATAATATTGATTTACTGGTGCATGGGCATGACAACAGTAACCAGATTAGCTCATCGCGCTTATTAGTGTTGCCGCGTACTGAAGGTATCAGTAGTAGTGATTTGCGTCTACGTGTGGTGAATGCGCTTGCCGAAATCGAAGCGGCAATATCGGAGAAAAATAACAAATGAATACCCAAAACTGGAAAGAAATCTGGGGGCGTCGCACACACGCGACCGAGGAAACATTAGACCTAGCAACATTGATTAAATTAGATGGGTTCGACACAGGTGCAGGTCGCATTGAAGCCGCTGATTGGCAAAATTATGCAGGGGTGATTGCCCAGAAGTTAGCTTTGAAAGATGGAGATTCCATCTATGAACTTGGCTGTGGGGCCGGGGCATTTTTGTTTGCGTTACGTCAATTACATACTTTAAAAGTGGGTGGTTTGGATTATTCCTCAGCACTGATTGAAGCTGCATCTCGTGCAATGCCAGACGGTTACTTTATTGCGGATGAAGCTAAAAATGTAGAAACAGATTCACAGTATGATTATGTCATTTCTAATAGCGTATTTCACTACTTTAGCTATGAGTACGCAGCAACTGTGATTGCGAGCATGATTAAAAAGTCCAAAGTAGCTGTGGCCATCATGGAAATTCCCGATTTAAAAACCAAATTTGAATCTGAAACTCTCCGACGGGACGCTTTAAGTGTTGAGGCTTATGAGAAAAAGTATGCAGGTTTAGAGCACACCTATTACGAGCGTGATTGGTTTAAACAGCAAGCGGTATTGCATGGTTGTACATGTGAAGTCTTTGACGGCTGTGTGCCTAATTATGCACAAAATAAGTTTCGCTTTGGTGTTTTGATTAAAAAAACTTAAGCGACAAGAATAACCAAGAGAGTAATCATGATCAACAGCATGTTAGAAAACCAAAACGCTCCAACCATCACCTTCTTTTATACAGATAACTGTGAACGTCAAGCCCTAGAGCCTATAGCTAATGAAGCGAAAATACGCGGAATTGAGGTCCTTTTTAGCACTAACTCAAAGGAGCTTGCTCAAATTGGGGTGTACTGTGAGCATGCCTGTACGCCAAATGCTGATTTCTCAGTGATTTTGTTACACGATTTAGCACAGCGCCATGATATTTGGCCTAACTTTTGGCACTACGAACCTTGGAGCAAGTTTGATATAGGGTGTATTCCTGGGCAATCTTGGGTAGAGCGGTGGCAAAATCAGGCGGATTTTCCGATGGCGCGCCCAAGGTTGGGTATGTTTGATTTGGGCTGGCCTAAGGCGGACCTTGTATTTAAAGATAGAAGTCGATTTGCCCAAGAAGCACAGAAACTACGCGAAACATTGGGCTTGAAGTATGAAAAATCCGTTTTGTATGCGCCGTCTTGGGAAAATCACGGTAAGCAAGATGATTTTGTGCAAGCGTTTAAAGATTTACCTGTGAATGTGCTACTTAAGCAAGCGCCTTGGTCAAATAGCTATCCACAAGTGCTTGAAAACATTCGTCAAATGAATGAGCTGCATCAGGGCTGTGCAGAAAATGTACATATTATAGATGTAGAAGTCAGCATCATGTATTGCTTAAGCTTGGCTGATGTGTTGGTTTCAGATGAATCAAGCGTTTTGACTGAGGCTTTGTTGTTGGATGTGCCAGGCGTAGCTGTGACTGACTGGCTGATTCCTGACACTATTCCGCCACGTCCAGCCAGTGTGCCTTACGATTACGTGACTAAAACCACCAAGGCTGAAATGCGCCAAGTAGTACAAGCAATTTTGGCCGAGCCTGAAGTGAGTCGAACTAAAACAAGATTTGACCGTGACTATCAATTTAGTCATTTGGGCGAAAGCTCAATTCGCGTGATGGATAATATTGTAGCTGGCTACAGGGGGCAAGCATTGCCATACTCGCCTGTAGTTGCCCAAGTTGATATTGACCGCTTACATTATCAACGTGCTGAGCAGCTCATTGCGGCCAATGAAATGGCTGCGGGTGTGAATATCTTACTAGACTTACTTAAAGCAGAAACTGTTTGCTGGGAAGCGTATAACGATTTAGGAGACTTATCGTTTAAAGACGGCAATGTGGAAGATGCAATCTTTTTGCTACAGAAGGCAATTGCAATCTCTCCTCAGCCCTCTGTGCCACTTTGTAATTTAACCGAAATTTACTGTGCAACCAATCAGCAAGATAAAGCTTTAGCCACATTGGCGCAACTCGGTCGGCATACTCTGACATCAGAGCACGCAATATCATCGATTAGAGCCTGTATGATGGCTCTAATGTCCGCTTAAAAACGGAAACTATTGTGAGATGATGAAAAATAAGCATGGTTTACATGGGTTTTGTACGTGTAAATCTTATGGGTACCTCTAATAATTCAACTTTTGTCGCAACACTATGTTGCTCACAGAAAAATAACTCCTTATATATCGTACATATATTGCGGCATTATTTTTTGCTCGTGCCTTATTTTGCTTAGAAATTTGAATTATTAGAGGTACTTATATGAAGATAATATCACGGTCGGAGCATCTTAATGAAAGCCTATCAATACAACAGCACAGACAATTTTTATCATCGCCCCAACGACGGTGAGTTTGGCTATAAAGATTCGGGTGATGCCCAAAATAGAATTTACAACATTATCCGTGGCGCTAAAGATAGAGGAATGTTCTCATCTGAGGTGATGAATCAAGCTTCAGACTGGCCAACTTTTTACCATTTAACGCCTATGCGCGCGAATATCTTGCGACCATTTGCTAAAGAAATTGCAGCGGGCCATACTTTAGAATTAGGTGCTGGCTGCGGTGCTGTGACTAGGTTTATTGGTGAGTTAGGTGGAACAGTCGTAGCGGTAGAGGGTAGCCCTGACCGTGCCCGTATTATTGGTAACCGCTGTGCTGAGCTTAAAAATGTAACGGTGATTGCCGATTTAATTCAAAACTTTCAACCTGAAGAAAAGTTTGATGTAGTCACACTGATTGGTGTGCTTGAATATGCGCAAGTGTATGTGAATGAGCCAAATCCGATTCAATACTTGCTAAAAGTAGCCAAGTCATTTTTAAAAGACAATGGTCTGTTAATTATTGCGATTGAAAACCAACTAGGGCTTAAGTATTTCTGCGGTTCAGCGGAAGACCACCTTGGGCGTCCAATGATAGGGGTTAATGATTCGTATACAGATAAAAGCCCTATTACTTTTGGCCGCGAGGAACTCACCAGTTATATAGAAGAAGTAGGTTTTAAATCGGTTGATTTATACGTACCCTTGCCAGATTACAAAACGCCAGTTTCTATTATTTATCCTAAAGGTTTTGAAGACGAGAGTCGCGCTGCGGGTTGGGATGTTTCACCCATATTGGCTGGCTCGACTGTGCATGACCGTCAACGACCAATGCATCCAACGTTTTCATTAGAGTGCGCTTGGGGTGTGATTGGTCGTAATAAACTGGCGCAAGATTTAGCCAACTCATTTCTGTTTGCGGCACGTGTAGCACCCCCTAAACAAACAGAAAATGTACTGGCTGCGCATTATGGCAGCCAACGTCCTGCTCAGTTTGCAAAAGAAACGCAGTTTGTTTTAGATAAGAACAAACTCATGACACAGACTAGAAGTGTGGCTAATACGGCTAATTTATCAAAAGCCTCATGGGATATTGGCCCGTATCGTACTGGGAGGCTATGGTTTGATGAGCTATTGCAAATCATTAATCGCCCCAACTGGCAGTTTGCTGATCTTTCAACATGGGCAGGGGTGTGGATTGAAGGGTTAAAGACGGTAACCCCAGCACCAAAAAATTCGGCAATTACAGAGTTGCATCATTTCAAAACATTGTTGCCAGCTAAGTATATTGATGCAACACCAACTAACTTTATTGTAAGTAAAGAAGGTAAGGGCGATTTCTTTGACCTTGAGTGGAATTTTTCTACGGCACTACCAATAGATTTTATTGTGTTTAGAGGATTGTTTTTAACGCTTCATAGAGTAACGAGTTGCGCACGTCCAGCGAGCAACGTGCCAGTAAAACTATATGACTTAACCATGGCTATTATGGAGCAGCATGGCATGATCAATGGTACAGACGATTTAGATTTATTTTTAGCTATTTTTAATGCATTCCAGAATCAGACTCAAGACTTGCCACCAGATGTGATGAATGGTCTGACTGCTGAACTTGATACAGCAATGTTACCCATCAGACAACTTTTTACCTGATTACAGCACTGGATCAAACAGCGAGCAATACTTTTCAGATTAGAGGTGGAAACGGCAGCCAATAGTTTCCATCTGAGTATGTCGCCATCTGGCGTTTCACAGCGGATCTTATCAATAAATTGCGCTCCTGCCAAAAACATAGATTTATGTAAGACCTTTTCACGAATATTGATGTTTTTACTATAAATTGGTCGTTAGTTATGCTTCGTGCAAAGGTCTCAGTCTACTTCAATCACCTTCCCTTCCCTCGTTATTTTTCGCGTATTAACTCCAATTAGCCGTTTGTTATAATTTTAAGTCAATGATTTTATTGTATTAATAATTATTCTAAAGATTTAAAAATTACCACCGATAACCTAAATATCAGGATTGCTTATCTGGCAAGAAGTGAGAAAGTAAAGTTTCAGGTCAAACTAAAGTTTTAAAATATATTTTGATCTAAACCTAAACTTCTTTAAGAGCTTACCGATAATAGTTACAACAGCAGCGCAAATGGAACAGAACATGCGAAGCTAATGGCAATACCGAGTAATAGAAATTTAATCAAAACTTAGGAGAATTATCATGGCTTCAGTTATTAATACCAACATCAGTTCATTAAACACACAACGTAATTTAAGCGCTTCACAAGGTGCATTAAATACATCGCTACAACGTTTGTCATCAGGTTTGCGCATTAACAGCTCTAAAGATGATGCTGCGGGCTTAGCAATTGCAACAAAGATGGATTCACAAATTCGCGGTCAACAAGTGGCTATTCGTAACGCAAACGATGCGATTTCATTTGCACAAACAACTGAAGGTGGTTTGGCAAAACAAACAGATGCGATTCAACGTATGCGTGAATTAGCGGTTCAATCTGCCAATGCGACAAATAGTAGTGCTGACCGTACAAATTTAGATGCTGAGTTTACGGAGTTGAAAGCTGAAGTTCTTCGTTTAAATACTGCAACAAAATTCAACGGTTCAGCTGTGTTTGGCACTGCTGCAAAAGTTTACCAAGTAGGGGCTGATACTGCAGATACAATTAGTGTTGCTGCCACCGCAACCCTTCTTACTGCTACAGGATCTATCGCTTCAGCATCAGGTGCTACAGCTGCAATTACGGCTTTGGACACAGCTTTAACGACAGTGAATACTAACCGCGCTAAATTAGGTGCTATTCAAAACCGTTTTGAATCAGTAGTAAGTAACTTACAAGTTTCTGTAGAAAACCAATCAGCAGCTAAATCTCGTATCATGGATGCTGACTTTGCAGCAGAAACAGCAAACTTGACCCGCGGTCAAATCTTGCAACAAGCAGGTACTGCGATGTTGGCGCAAGCAAACTCATTACCTAACGGTGTGTTAGCACTGTTAAGAGGTTAAGCTTAGTAAGCGGTTACGTTTTATACATTCGTAATCAAGTGCCATAAAACCCACTGGACGATGAGTCCTGTGGGTTTTTTCTTATGTGAAAGTCTTCGCACGACCATCACCACAATTTCCCTCCTACAAGGTTTGTAGCCGTGTAGCATTGATGCAGCCACTTCGGCAGGCTCAGGACAGGCATAGCGAAATAAAGGTGGCGTTACGTTTCCACTTGATTCCGTTTAGCACTGCTTGGTCGTTTTGCTGGTTTAGTAGTGCTTATCAGTTTTCCTGATGTATTGAGGCTACGGCGGCTACGTCGAGGCGAGACATCATCCAGTATGGGTGGTAATTGCATGATTGGCAGGCTACAAAAAAATAATTAAAAATATTTTGCAATAGCCCTAAATTTTCAACAAACGCTGCCGATACTAAAAGTAGAAGCAAATAAAGCCGAGTTAAGTTTTAAATGCGGTAAAGGCAAATGTCGTTTTTTTATTGGTAAAGTTAAAGAATTTAATCACTCTATCACCTGCATGATTGATCATTATGTAGGGTTTTACAAAGGAGAAAATCATGTTCAATTCATCATTAGAGGCTTATGGGGCTGTAAAAAGACCAACTGTCGCGCAGAACGCTGCTGGCGGACAAGGTGCTGTTGATAAGACGGCAACAATCGCGGTAGGGGTGAAGTCCGTTGAAAATAAACCGCCAGTAGAGGTAGATAAAGCTTCGCTTGCTGCAGCGGTTAAAAAACTGAATGAGCTGGTTGCCCCTACTTTGCAAAATATAGAGTTTTCAATGGATCAAGAATCTGACCGTATGGTGGTAAAAGTGGTTGATACCTCCACACAAAAAGTATTGAGACAAATTCCGAATGAAGAAGTATTGGCGTTTTCTAAAACGTTAGGTCGGTTACAAGGCTTGGTGATTAGGCAAACTGCTTAAATCCAGTTCTCATGCTTTGGCCGGCTTAGCACAAACGGCAGTTGTAAAACGCTTTCGACCTTGCTTGGAAGCGCTTGGTTGAGTTTTACCGCCTGCAAATCAATGGGTTGAAAAATACCTCGTCTACAAGCCCTAGGTGAACCGTCACTGATGACGGTGCCTTTAAGTTAAATAGATAGATTAAATACACTTAATTCCTCGCTTGAATAACTAAATTTTACTGATATTCTGCCGTTAGTATAAAAAGAGTGGTTTGTTTATTAGCGGCTTAATGAATAAATGTTTGTTTAACTGGTCAATATGAACGAAGGAGATTGGCATGGGTATTTCTTCTGCAGGAATAGGTTCTGGTCTTGATGTTGAGGCGATTGTTTCCGGTTTAATGAATGTTGAGAAAAGGCCATTAAACGCAGTTGCCGCACAAAAAACAGACTACCAATCGCAGATTTCAGCTTATGGGTCCTTGAAAAGTGCGTTGTCAGCTTTTCAAACTTCCGTCGGCGCGCTTGCTAGTGCCTCTAAATTTAATGCGCAAACGGTGTCCTCATCTAATACCAGTGTATTCAGTGCTACTTCTAACGGAAGTGCCACCATCGGCGACTATGCAGTGACGGTTAGCCAATTAGCCAAGTCTCAAAAGCTGGCGCTGGGCGGCTTTGCCAATACATCAGATGTTGTGGGTACGGGCACGCTTACAATTTCATTTGGCACATTTACCCCCGAGGTAATTTCGCCAGCATCACCCAGTACATTTTCACCTAATGCTGCTAAAACAGATGTAACTATTACTATTGATAGCACCAATAATACACTGGCTGGTGTGCGTGATGCGATTAACGCCGCAAACAGTAGTGTAAGTGCAACCATTGTGAACGACGGCACAACTAATCGCTTGGTGATTACCTCTAAAGATACTGGTGAGGTGAATAGCCTGAAAATATCTGTGGCGGATGATGACGCTAATCACTTGGATGCAGTTGGATTGTCGCAATTGGCTTATGACCCAACGGCAAGTGCCGGTACAGGTAAAAATTTAACGCAAGTGCAAGCTGCCAAAGATGCGATTTTAGAAGTCGACGGCATTGCGGTGGTTAAATCCAGTAACACGATTACCGATATGATTGAGGGCGTGACGCTCAATTTATTAACAACCAGTGCCGGTAACGCTGTGAGTTTAGGCGTTACCAGCAACCAAGAGGCCATAAAAACTTCTGTATCTGCTTTTGTGGATGCGTTTAATAAATTAGATACCACTTTGCGTAACCTGACTAAGTTCGATGAGGCAGGCAAGGCCTCCGGCGCACTATTAGGTGACGCCACCGCCAGAAACGTGATTAACCAAATCAGAGCGGTGATGACAAGCGCGGTTGCTAACGGCAGTACGCTCAATTCACTTAGCCAAATTGGCGTGTCATTTCAACGCACCGGGCAGCTAGCCCTTGATGCCACTAAACTCACTAGCGCAATCACTAATAACTTTGACGATATTGCCAGCTTATTTGCGGCCACAGCTAAAGCAACAGACCCGCAAATTAGTTACGCAGCAAGTACCAGCAAAACCCAAGCCGGCACTTATGCCGTTACCGTGGATCAACTTGGTACTAGCCTAGTGAACGCTCAGGGAACGATTAACGGCGTAACGGCTACTGGCAGTGGTACTAATTTAATAGGCGCACTAGGTGATGCGAGCGAAGGCTTGAGCCTCAAGATAGCCGGCGGCGCCTTGGGTGCGCGCGGTACGGTTACCTTTAGTATTGGTTATGCCGCGCAGTTAGATAGTGTGATTAAAAACTTACTTAGCGATACCGGTATTTTGGCATCAAGAACAGACGGCCTTGGTAACTCGATTACACGACTGGATAAACAAACTGAGGCGCTTAATGTACGTTTAGCTTCGATTGAAGCACGTTACCGCGCCCAGTTTACCAGGCTTGATACCTTGTTATCGAGCATGTCTACCACCAGCAGCTTTCTCACGCAGCAAATTGCATCAATTAACGCTAATAGTAATAATTAACAACAAGCAAAGGACATCATTATGTTTGGTCTGAATCAACAAGGGGTTAATGGCTACGCCAAAATTGGTGTTGAGACAGGCGTGCTGGCAGCTAGCCCGGTGAAGCTGATTGTGATGCTCTACGATGGAGCGATTGCTGCGAGCCGTAGTGCAATTGTGCACATGCAAAGCCAGAATATTCAGCAAAAAGGGGCGATGTTGACTAAGGCGATTATAATTATTGAAAGTGGTTTAAGGCTAAGCTTGGATAAAAAAGCTGGCGGTGAAATTGCTGAAAGCTTAGACGCGCTTTACGCCTATATGAGTGCTCGCTTAACCGCAGCCAATGTGCGTAACCAGCCAGAGATTGTGCAAGAGGTGATTAAGCTTTTAACTGAATTAAAAAGCTCTTGGGAGGCGATTGATCAAAATAAAGCCGTAGCTCAGGTTGTTCAAGCCAATGCCAGTCAGGCAAGCGTGAATCAGCAGAATACACCTCAGCAAGGTACTGGTGTTAACCGTAGCCTTGCCTACTTGGCATAAGTTTAATCAAAGGTAAAGTGCATGGAACATCAAAATACAATCGTGTTATATGAATCTGTTGCTGACATTATGCAGCAAATGTTACATGCGGCCAGAATGCAAGATTGGGATGCACTTACCGAGCTTGAGGTGAATTGCTCGCTACATGTGGCGCAATTAAAAACATTGGAAAACTCAGAGCCGTTGCCAGGGGATGCGCTTAAACGTAAAGTGGCCAGTATTAAAAGTATTCTTGCCCATGATCGTGAAATACGCAATTTGGTATCTCCGTGGATGGCGCGTCTCAATAAACTCATGAACACTCACCAAACTGAACAGCGATTGACGCAAGCTTATAGTCAGTAATCTACATGCCTAAAGATGCTAAAACTACCTGATAATTTAAGCATCGGTACTGTGGTTAACCCAGTGGCCAGAGTGCTGCCGGTGTTAGCGACCGATAACATTGGCAGTACGATGCAGGAGCTTAACGCCCGCGCGGCGTCGTTTGTTAAAGGGCAGGAGTATTTGGCGCAGGTGGTGACTAAACTAGATGATAAGGCTTATCTGGTTAAGGTTGATCAAACCATGCTTAAAATGGAGTTGGGCACAGAGGCGCGCGCTGGCCAAACTTTATTGCTACGCTATATGCAAGATAGCCCCGTACCTACATTTTTACTTGCACCTCCTACTGCAAAGTCGTCAGGCGCGGCAACTGAGTTAAGCCCTGCAGCTCAGTTGATTGGGCGTTATTTAAAAGAGGCCGAAAGTGCTGGAGCCTCAACCCGGCACGAAGCCGTGTCTGTGGTGACACATTCACCTAAGAACCCACAATTGATGGCGCAGGATTTAAGACAGGCGTTAAGCAACAGCGGTTTGTTTTATGAATCACACTTAAATGCAATGGTGCAAGGGCAGCGTACCGTCGCTGCATTGATGCAAGAACCCCAAAATCAACATAATGCACAAATCGCCACTTTAATGGCGCAGCAATTAGCCGTGTTAGACAATCAACGGTTGTCTTGGCACGGTGAGGTTTGGCCTGGGCAAAAAATGGATTGGGATGTGCATTTGCAAGAGCGCCCCAATGCTGAAGAGTCTGAACAGCAAGCATTAGATGAAAATCGACCGATTGCCAGCGAGATTACCCTGCATTTACCCAAGTTAGGTAAAGTGACGGCCAAATTAAGTCTGGAAGGCGGCCATCTGCGCATTAATTTGCAGGCTGAACAAGTGGCTACTTTAGGCACGCTTAAAGATAAAAGTGAACACTTAACGCAGGCGATAGCTGATAGTGGCTTGCAGTTAGATGCGTTGACGGTGTCGCAATATGAATAAAGCAGACATCAGTAGTGCACAGAATGTGACGCTTGGGCTTGCGCCCAACCCGCAGTTAACCGCGAGTGATAGCCCAAACCCCAACCAGCATGCGATTGCCTTAAGCTACGCATCAGGGGATTACGCACCTAAAGTGGTTGCAAAAGGCCGAGGCTTAATTGCAGAGCAAATTATTGCCAGAGCTAAACAACACGGTATTTTTGTGCATGAATCTAAAGACCTTGTTGCGCTACTGATGCAGGTGGATATTGACGACCACATACCGCCAGCACTCTATCAGGCCATTGCTGAAATTTTAGCGTGGTTATATCGGTTAGAAGAAAATAAAGCCGATGAAGAGGATGTGATTATTTAACCCGGATTATCCATTAGCCAGCGTCCTTTCTGTCACACTTCGACCTGTCACCCTTCGACAAGCTCAGGGAACAGCCTAGAGTAAGTGGGCTAAACCTGCATATTCATAATGTCGTGGTACGCTGAAACTAATTTGTTTCGCACTTGTATGGTAGCTTGAAACGAGATGTTGGCTTTTTGCCCTGCAATCATGACATCAGAAAGGCTGACGCTATCATCACCCATGGCAAAGTTTTTGCCTAGTTTTAGCGACTCTTGTTGCACTTCGTTTACTTTGTTTAGGGATGCTTTTAAGGCGTCAGCAAAGTCAACTTTGCCGGTAGTTTGTAGTTTTTGTACGCCGATTGATGAAGCGAGTCCTCCTAACGCCTCAGTTTGAGGGCGCTGTGCCGCCAGTTTCATCTGCGCAAGCATAGATTC
Organism: Methylotenera sp.; assembly: GCA_030655015.1. Lineage (GTDB taxonomy): Bacteria > Pseudomonadota > Gammaproteobacteria > Burkholderiales > Methylophilaceae > Methylotenera. The sequence goes on from JAURWJ010000133.1 coordinate 37,469, forward strand.
TATTCTGCTTGAATCAATTCCACCTGCTTTCATGGTTGGTCTCCGTAGCTCAAATTAACCTAAAATTTCTCTATGACTAATTTAACACTTTATGCCAAGGCTAAGCCTGCAAATAAACCGATGAAAATTGCTCTATTCTTAAGTTTGATATTGCTGGACATTGGCATAATGCTATTCAATAGGTCATCAAAGCAATTATTTTGGGTGGCAAGTATTTGGTTAAAGTATTTTAGGCATAAAAAATTGGAGAAATATAATGGCAGCAGCAACAGGCGCGGTCTTGGCTGGTGGTGGTGCAACGGGCACATTTTCTCAAATGGGGAATAAGTTGCTATTGGTTGCAGGTATTGCAGCAGTGGTGGCGGTAATGGTGGTGTTTTGGCTTTGGAGTCAGCAGCCTGATTATCGCGTTTTATTTTCTAATTATTCCGATAGAGATGGCGGCGCGATTGTGGCAGCGTTAGAAAAAATGAATGTACCCTATAAGTTTTCTGACGGGGGTACGGCAATTTTAGTCCCGGCTTCACAAGTGCATCAGGCACGTTTAAAGCTCGCTTCAGATGGTTTGCCTAAGGGCGGTAATATTGGTTTTGAGTTGTTAGAGAACCAAAAATTCGGGGTGTCACAATTTGTAGAGCAAGTGAATTTTCAGCGCGGATTAGAAGGTGAACTAGAGCGTAGTATTCAATCCATTGGTGCGGTAGAAGGCGCGAGAATTCATTTAGCTATTCCCAAGCCTTCAGTTTTCGCGCGGGATCAACAAAAGCCAACAGCCTCAGTGTTGCTAAATTTACGCTCTGGACGTAGCCTAGATGCACAGCAGGTGAGTGCTGTTGTGCACTTGGTGGCGAGTAGTGTGCCTAATTTGCCGACCGCGAATGTAACAGTAGTGGATCAAAATGGCAATTTGCTTTCAGATACTTCTAAAAAAATGGGTAACAAAAATCTGGACCCGGCACAGCTTAAGTATGTTGAAGATATTCAGCAAAGTATTGCAAAACGGATTGAATCGATCATTACGCCTATAGTTGGGCTTAAAAATGTGCGTGCAGAAGCGAGTGTGGAAGTTGATTTTTCTACTCAGGAGCAAGCGGCAGAAACCTACAAGCCCAACCAGCAACCGGATGCCGCTGCCATACGCAGCATGCAAACCAATGAATCACAAACCAGCAATGGTGATGTAGCCGGGGTACCTGGTGCGCTGTCTAATCAGCCGCAGGCCAATGCTACGGCGCCGATCAATGCCCCTGCTAATTCAGGCGACATAGGTGCAGTTAATACAGCGCCCGTTAATAGTGAAAAAAATCTCACTACCAATTATGAAGTAGATAAAACCGTAAGTTATACGCAGCAGCCGATGGGTGGCATTAAGCGCTTGAATGTGGCGGTGGTGGTGAATAACATGCAAGTGGTGGATAAGGCGGGTAAAGTGACTTACCGTCCGCTGACAGCGGCTGAAAAAACACAAATCAATGACCTTGCAATGCAGGCGATGGGCTTTAATAAAGAGCGTGGTGATTCGCTCACGGTGGTGAATACTCCCTTTGCTGGTGAACCAAGAGAAGTGTTGCCTGCTGTACCTTTGTGGGAGAATCAGCGCGTGATTGAGTACGGTAAAGATGCGCTACGTTTTATTGTGGGTATTGTAGTGTTGATGTTGATTTATTTACGTGTGTTGAAGCCTTTAATGGGTAAGCTTACGACGCTTTCAAAACCATCTGTGCCGCAACTTGAGGCGGCAGATACGGTGGTTAATTTAAGCACCGAGCAGGCAGCGCAGTTAGCCAAGCCCGCTTATGTTCAGAATTTAGAAGCAGCTAAACAGTTGGCAAAAGATAACCCCAGAATGGTTGCCAATGTTGTTGCAAATTGGACCAATGGAAATGAGTCGTAACTATGAGTGAGGCAGGGGTAATGCGTAGTGCAGTGCTGATGTTGGCGCTTGGCGAAGATGAAGCCGCAGAGGTGATGAAGTTTCTGAGCCCGAAAGAAGTGCAAAAGCTTGGAGCTGCAATGGCTACAATGAAGTCTGTGGGGCGTGAGCAAGTGGAAACAGCGGTCACTGACTTTCTTACAGAGGCCGGGCTGAGTAGTAATCTTGGCTTGGATTCTGACGAATATATTCGTTCTGTTTTAAATAAAGCGCTGGGTGAAGATAAAGCCTCTAGTTTATTAAACCGTATTTTGCAAACGCGTGATGCCAGCGGGATTGAAAGCTTAAAGTGGATGGATGCGCACACGGTAGCTGAATTTATTAAAAATGAGCACCCACAGATTATTGCAACCATTTTAGTGCATTTAGAGCCAGACCAGGCATCAGAAATTATCGGACATTTTCCAGATCGGATGCGCCAGGATGTCATGTTGCGTATTGCTACGCTTGATGGGGTTAAGCCTGTAGCTTTACGTGAGTTGAATGATGTAATGACCAAGTTGCTGACAGGTAATGAAAATATCAAAAAACAAACCATGGGCGGTATTAAAGTGGCCGCTGAAATCATGAACTTTATGACAGGTGACAACGAAGCTATCGTCATGGAGGGCTTGAAGAATTACGATGATGACATGGCGCAGAAGATTATGGATGAGATGTTTGTGTTTGATAACATTATGGATATTGATGATAAAGGCATTCAAGTCATGCTAAGAGAGGTGCAATCTGAAACGCTGATTATTGCGCTTAAGGGCACGACTGAAGAAATGCGTGAGAAGATATTTAAAAATATGTCGTCACGTGCATCAGAGATGATGCGAGAAGATTTAGAATCCAAAGGCCCTGTCAAATTATCTGAAGTTGAAGCACAGCAGAAACAAATTCTGCAGATTGTGCGCAGGCTTGCGGATGAAGGTCAAATTCAGTTGGCAGGTAAGGGTGGTGATGATCAATATGTATAAGGCTGCTCAAAATGTCTGACCTGAAGGTGCCTAAAGAGCAGCAAACGGCCTATGAACGATGGGAGATGTCTTCCTTTTCAGAAGACAATCAAAGCGTCACGGGCGCGCGTAACGGCGCAAGCCCGCTCCAGAAAAAAAGCACGGCTGTAGAGTCGGAACAAATCACTCAAATTTTTGAAAGCGCACGTAAAGAGGCTTACAGTAAAGGCATGCAGGAAGGTTTTGCTGTGGGTATGGCAAAGGCAAAAGCGCGTGGGCAAGAAAATCAACAAAGCTTTTTAACGTTAATGAATGCATTTAGTCACGCTTTGGAGCAGTCTGATGAGCAGATTGCCGATGATGTTTTATCTTTAGCTTTAGATATTGCAAAGGCAATGTTAAAAGTAAAGATAAGTGTTGATTCGCAGACCTTGTTGCCGGTGGTGTTGGACGCAATCCATTATCTACCGCATATTCAAAAACCCGCTAGAATTTTAGTGCATCGTGATGATATGCAATTGTTACGAGAGTATATGGCAGATGAAATTGCGAATGACCATTGGCAAATACACGAAGACAGCAATGTTGAGCGTGGTGGCTGCCAGGTTGAAACAGGCGCTAATCAGGTTGATGCCACCAATGAAATGCGCTGGAAAAGAATTACCGAGGCACTGGCACAAAATAATGATTGGTTATTGCCGTGAGCCAGCAAGCGATGAAAACTTCAGGTGAGGTAAGGCATAACGTTCATCAGCAACGCTGGCATAATCATATTCGTGACTGTAAAGAAATTTTACGTATCGTTGAACCTTTGGAAATTGCTGGACGCATCGTTAAATTAACCGGATTGGTGATGGAGGCGGTAGGGATTAAATTGCCAATCGGCAGCGCCTGTTTCGTGCCTTTGAGCGAAGGGCATCGAGTTGAAGCTGAAGTGGTTGGTTTTGATGGCGAGCGTATGTTGTTGATGCCACAAAGTAGTGTTGAAGGTGTGGTGCCAGGTGCCAAAGTATTTGCTTTAGAAGTGGCAGAAAGCTTGCCTAAGCCCCATCATGGGCAACCGCCACGCAGACGTGTGACTGATCGGGCACGTCATTTGCCAGTCGGGAACGAGCTGTTGGGCCGCGTGTTAGATGGCGCAGGCAATCCATTAGATAGCCTGGGACCTATTCGAGCAACACAAAGTGCAGCATTAACCTCGCGGCCAATGAACCCTTTAATGCGCGCTCCCATTGAGGAGGTGTTGGATGTGGGTGTGCGTGCTATTAATAGTATGCTAACCGTTGGCCGTGGTCAGCGTATGGGTTTGTTTGCAGGTTCAGGCGTAGGTAAAAGTGTGCTATTAGGTATGATGGCGCGCTATACCACGGCTGATGTGATTGTGGTGGGTTTGATTGGTGAGCGTGGACGTGAGGTGCAGGAGTTTATCGAGCAGATCTTAGGCCCTGAAGGTTTGGCGCGCTCTGTGGTGGTGGCCGCGCCTGCGGATGCCTCTGCCCTAATGCGTCTGCAAGGTGCCAATTATGCAACGACTATTGCCGAGAACTTTCGTGATCAAGGTAAAAATGTGTTGTTGATTATGGATTCACTGACACGTTATGCCATGGCGCAGCGTGAAATAGCACTGGCGATTGGTGAGCCGCCCGCGACCAAAGGTTACCCGCCCTCAGTATTTGCTAAATTGCCTGCATTGGTGGAGCGTACAGGCAATGGGCTGCGAGGTGAGGGCTCAATTACCGCTTTTTATACGGTATTGACGGAAGGGGATGACCAGCAGGATCCTATTGCTGATGCCGCACGTGCAATTTTGGATGGGCATATTGTATTAAGCCGTAGCTTGGCTGAAAGTGGGCATTATCCAGCGATTGATATTGAGCAATCGATTAGTCGCGCGATGCATAACATTACTAGCCCCGTTCACCAAAAACTGGCGCAGAAGTTAAAGCAGCTTAACTCGCGTTACATGCGAAGTGTTGATTTAATTAACGTTGGTGCCTACGAGGCGGGTAGCGATGCCTTGCTGGATTTGGCTATTGCAAGGCATGAAATTATTGAGCAGTTTTTACAGCAAGATGTGTCGCAACGTGCAGATTGGGATGAGAGCCTTCACTTTTTAGCAGGCGTGTTAGATGGTATACCGCTGAAATAAGATGATTGAAAATTAACGGTGTAACTTAAACCCGGATTTTCCATTAGGCGATTTTCCCCCTTCGACAAGCTCAGGGAGCGCTACTTGAATGTTAACTTGCCCATTTTGCGTCTTTTTTGTGCAAATTTTCTGTCAATAGAATCACTATTGCCCATAAAATTTGCACAAAAAATCCATCAAACTGTGCGGCGTTACC
>JAURWJ010000138.1 GCA_030655015.1 Methylotenera sp.
TTTGGTGAATGTGGTTAAAGGCTACGCTGCACATGAGAAGGAAGTGCTGACTGAGGTGTCCAATGCGCGTTCTAAAGTGGGTAGCATACAAGTTACCCCTGAGCTATTGAATGACCCTGAAGCGTTTGCTAAATTTCAGGCAGCGCAAGGACAAATGACCTCTGCGCTATCCCGCTTAATGGCGATTGCAGAAAACTATCCAAATTTAAAAGCGGATCAAGGCTTTAGAGACTTGCAAGCACAGCTTGAAGGCACAGAAAACCGCATCACCGTGGCACGTAACCGTTACATTGAAACCATTAAAAATTACAATGTAGCTGTACGTTCTTTTCCGCAGAACCTGACAGCAATGATGTTTGGTTATAAAACCAAGCCAACTTTCACCGTCGAGAATGAAAAAGCAATTTCAGTCGCGCCAACGGTAGATTTTGGTGACAAGAAATAATCCTGGTGCTTAATGGTCTTCTTTTAATCTATATTTGTTTATTCGCGTGTCTTACACTATAAAAGCAGGTTTACTTGCAGTTTGTGTCATGCTGTTATTTGCATCGTGCAACCTGCGTGCAGCGCTGGTGCCGATTCCTGTATTAAAAACGCATGTTACCGATTTAACACAGACGCTGACAGCCGAGCAGCAAAGCCTGCTTGAAGCAAAATTGACTAGTTTTGAGCAACAAAAAGGCAGCCAGATTGCGGTGTTGATTGTTCCCACTACGCAGCCTGAAGTGATCGAGCAATATAGTATTCGTGTCACGGATGCTTGGAAACTAGGTCGAGAAAAACCAGATGATGGGTTGCTACTGTTAGTGGCAATAGATGACCGTAAAATGCGCATGGAAGTGGGTCTCGGCTTGGAAGGTGCAATTCCAGACTTAATCGCCAAGCGGATTATTAATGAAATTATGCAGCCTCACTTTAAACAGGGTGATTTTTATGGCGGCATCAATAACGCGATTGATAGACTTATTGGGTTGGTTTCAGGTGAGCAGTTGCCCGCACCAGATTTACCGGACACACGTGCTAAAAGTTTCGCAAATTTACTGCCGTTGCTGCTTTTTGGCGGCTTGGTGTTAGGCGGCATACTCCGTACTATTTTTGGTAGCTTTATGGGTGGAGCGCTTAATGGTGGCGCTATTGGCGTGCTGGCCTGGTTGCTTGGCGGAGGGGTTTTAGCCGCCATTTTATTTGGCGTGGTGGCATTTTTTCTCACGTTGATGGGGTCCGCAAGCTCAAATTACGGTGGCGGTTATGGCGGTGGCCACAGTGGCGGTAGATCCGGTGGCTGGAGTGGTGGCGGTGGCGGATCATTTGGCGGCGGTGGCGCGTCGGGAGATTGGTAATGTTAGTTAACTTATTTAAACGCCTGTATCAGCACCTGTTTATTTTACCCAGTGCAGTTAACAGGCATTTTTCTATAACGGCAATGCAACGTATAGAAGCCGCCATTAGCCAAAGTGAAGCCACACATTTTGGTGAAATTCGTTTTGTGGTTGAATGCAATCTATCCGTGATGGAGATTTTGCAAAAAAAATCCGCCAAAAAGCGCGCGGTTGAAGTGTTTTCGCAAATACAGGTTTGGGATACCGAACAAAACAATGGCGTACTGATTTACTTGCTACTCGCCGACCATGATTTTGAAATTCTGGCGGATCGCGGCATTCATCATCATGTTGGTAACCAAGGCTGGGAGCATATTAGCCATGAGATGGAAGTATTATTTCGGCAAGGTCAGTTTGAGTCGGGCGTATTACATGGCATTGCAGAAATCAGCGCTCACCTCAGACAACATTACCCTGCAGAAGGTGAAAATTGTAATGAGCTACCGAATGCGCCAGTTATCATTTAATAGTTTAGTGAGCGCAGTTTTATTATTATCGTTAAATGCGACTGCTGCTGTGACTGACATCACGCGTATTTATCAGCAAGTGCCAACACTGAATGGCTTTGATATATGTACAGGTGGTGGCTGTGCTGAAATTAAGCAGGTGTCACTGAATAATCAACAGTGGAAGAAGATAGTAACGATTTTTACTGACGCAGGTATCATCACTGATGCCAAGCAAGAACGAAAGTTGATTGCAGAGGCGATAGGTGAGCTGGAGAAAATTGTAGGCGAAAAAACGGGCACGACCACAGATCGTGCTGGTACATTTGGCAATTCAAATTATCCTGGACAGTTAGATTGTAATGATGAGGCCATCAACAGCACGACTTACATGCGGCTAATGCGTCAAAATGGCCTAATCAGATTGCATGAGGTGGAAGACATGCGAACGCGACACTTCTTTTTCTCAGGCTGGCCGCATAGCACAGCCGTGATTCATGAAATTAAAACGGGTGATAGATACGCGGTTGATAGCTGGTTTTACGATAATGGCTTTCCTGCAACCATTGTGCCGTTTGCAGTTTGGAAATCGGGCTATATTCCGCAAGATAGCCCGGTTACAAAAGGCAGATCTATGGCAACAGATACGCCAGTCGTTCGTAAAGATATTACAGCAGAATAGTCAGTAACTATTACTGACTAACGCTCTGATTATCTGTAAAATTCGCCCTTTAATTTAGCTCTGATTAGAACTCACCATGCGCGCCTCACAATTTTTCTTTAACACTCAAAAAGAAGCCCCTAGCGATGCTGAATTGCAAAGCCATATTTTAATGGTGCGTGCCGGGCTGATTAAACGCTTGGGTTCAGGGCTTTATAGCTGGATGCCGCTTGGGCTGCGCGTGATGCGTAAAGTTGAGGCGATTGTGCGTGATGAAATGAATAAAGCGGGCGCGCTAGAGCTATTGATGCCCGCCGTGCAGCCACGCGAACTGTGGGAAGAGACAGGTCGCTGGGCGGTATTTGGTCCACAAATGCTTAAAATTACCGATAGGCACGCGCGCGAATTTTGTTTTGGCCCGACGCATGAAGAGGTGATTACAGACATCGCACGCTCAGAAATCCGTAGCTACAAACAACTGCCGCTTAATTTTTACCAAATTCAAACCAAATTCCGCGATGAAATTCGTCCGCGTTTTGGCGTCATGCGCGCACGTGAATTTATGATGAAAGATGCGTATTCGTTTCATACCGATTTTGTATCGCTAGAAAAAACCTATGCCACCATGTATCAAGCATACAGCAATGTATTTACCCGCCTAGGCTTGAAATTTCGCGCGGTAAAGGCTGATTCTGGCGCAATTGGTGGCGATGGCTCGCATGAGTTTCATGTGCTGGCAGATAGTGGAGAAGATGGCTTGGCGTATTGTGATACGTCTGATTATGCGGCGAATGTAGAGTTGGCAGAAGCATTACCATCAAGCAATAGCAGGGCGGCGGCTAAGCATACAATGCAAGAAGTCGATACACCCAAACAAACGGCATGTGAAGATGTAGCAAAGTTATTGGGTATTAGCGTTGAGCACACCGTTAAAGCTATTGCGTTGATTGCGAATGAGAAATTCTATTTAGCGTTACTACGTGGCGACCACAATCTGAATGAAGTTAAATTGGGTAAGCTTGTCGGTATGACTGATGTTAGATTTGCCACAGAGGCAGACATTCGCGCCAACCTTAACTGCCCACCTGGTTTTATTGGACCGGTAGGGGTTAATGCCGATGTGACGGTGATTGCAGATAAAACGGTTGCACTGATGAGTGACTTTGTCTGCGGCGCTAACAAACCAAAATACCACTTGAGTGGCGTAAATTTTGGTCGAGATTTACCTGAACCCTCACTGGTTGCTGATATTCGTAATGTGGTGACTGGCGATGCTAGTCCGGATGGCAAAGGTGTGCTGTCGCTTTGCCGTGGCATTGAAGTCGGACATATTTTTCAATTGCGTACCAAATATTCTAAAGACATGAACGCAACGTACTTGGATGAAAACGGGCAAACGCAAATCATGGAAATGGGTTGTTACGGCATTGGCGTTTCACGTATTGTGGGTGCTGCGATTGAGCAAGGCAATGATGAACGTGGCATTATATTCCCTAAAAGCATGGCACCGTTTACAGTGGTGATTTGTGCGATTGGTTACGATAAATCTGAAGTTGTTAAATTGGCCGCTAATAAGTTGCATGATGCGTTGCAAGTTGCAGGTGTTGACGTATTGCTGGACGATAGAGGCGAGCGCCCGGGTGTGATGTTTGCAGAAGCTGACTTAATGGGCATTCCACATCGCTTGGTGATAGGCGAGCGTGGCCTGGCTGAAGGGAACGTGGAATACAAATCGCGGGTGGAAGCCGATGCGAAATCAATTGCGCTGGTTTCAGTAGTTGAGTTTATGCAAGAAGTGGCTTAACATTAGCCCAATGCCGATGATGGCGTGAGGGTTTAGCGTGATTAAAATCATTCAAATTTGTTTGTTGGCATTGTTCGGAGCTTTAGTTTCGAATATTTGCCTTGCTGGTTCGCAGATTGAAGAGCCGTTATCGAACAGTGTAAAAGCGCTTATGCAACGCAGTGTCAGTGATCGCGCCGTGCCTAAGCTGACTTTTGCTACCCAAGAAGAGGGTGGCGCATGGCTTAACGATATGTCACAACGCCTTCAAAAGCGTATTCCAGACCAAGAACACCGTGAAGACTTTTTACGCACGCTACACTATGAAGCCACGCGTGCAGGGCTAGATCCGCAATTAGTGCTTGGATTAATTCAAGTGGAAAGTGGTTTTAAAAAATACGCGGTATCATCTGTAGGTGCGCGTGGATTTATGCAAATCATGCCATTTTGGGTGCGCAGTATTGGTGCCAATGACCATAATTTATTTCTATTGCGCACTAATTTGCGCTATGGCTGTACTATTTTAAGGCACTATATTGACATTGAACGCGGAGATTTATACCGTGCACTGGGGCGATACAATGGCAGTTTGGGCAAGCCGCAATACCCCAATATGGTGCTGGGTGCATGGCGTAAACATTGGGATTATAGCCGTTCCGAAAGCTGGACTAACGCGCCAAGAAGCATCTAAGAATCGCATCAAAAACTACAACATTTCGTATTCCCTCTAATTCTTGTATGTCTAAAATGTAACAGAACGTTGTAAAAAAGTTTACATTTCATCAAAAATCATTCAATATGCCCTTGGCGTTTTATGTTATAGGGCAACTTATCACATCTTTATCTGCCCTAAGCACGCGCTGCCGTTCGCATTAACTTTGTTATTCAACTAAAAAAATTGGGAGAAAAAAGTATGTCGAAATTAACTGCATTAGCATTGAGTATTGCTGTTTTGGGTGGAATCTGGACATTTTTAGCATTTGGTCCACTTGCAGGGTCAGTGTTGGTATGGGCTGGCTTTATTGCTTGGGGAAGTTATTTCCATACAGGTGGTGATAATGCCGCATTGCAAAAGACGATAGCAGGGACGGTTTACGGTGCGATCATTGCAGGTATTGCATTATTCCTTGTTGTTAATAATCCAGTTGGATTGCCAGCAGCAGCAGCAGCGCCAGTGTATGTGGCAGTTACCGTGTTCTTTTTGGTGATTGTGGCAAGTTTAAATTTACTTTCTGTAGTGCCAGCCAATGTATATGGTTATGCGGCAACAGTCGCTTATGCGCTGCACCAACCTACAGTAGATGGTGTTGGTCCTTTAGCTAGTTTAACAGCAGCAGATTTCACTAACCCAGTGCTTTTGCTGTCACTGTCATTTGTATTAGGCGCAGTGTTTGGAATGGTTTCTGGAAAGGTTGCAGGGATGCTTGGCAAGTAAATAGCGTTTAGTAAGACCGTAAAAAAACCGCCTTTATTTAAAGGCGGTTTTTTTATTGATACAGTATCAAGTTAATTGTTTCTCAGCACTTTAAATCCATAATAAGTACCAAACTCACCTTCTGGTTCATGGAATACAAACAACATATCATTGGCGTAGCCAATGCCATTGTAATGATTATTAGCACGTAGTTTTAGTGCTTTTGGCAATTCACTCTTCCCTATATATTTTCCGGCTAAATCAAATATTAGTGCGGCTTTGTGGTCAATATCCAATAATACAAGCTCCTGACCTTTAACGCCGCTGAAGGCCACAAAGCTATCCGCGACATCATCGTGTGCCACGCCAGCGGCGGTAAAGTCTAATGAAATTTCGCTGATTTTTTCACGTAATTTTGTTTCAACTACTCGTACTTTGTTACTACGTATCTGTTTGGCATAATATTGATTAGTTTCAAAGTTGTAGCTTGGCATGGTATTGGCGTCGCCAAATGCGGGATTAAAGCCGAGAATTTCTAAAGAAGAGTCTTTTAAATCACCATTTTCGGCCAAATCAATTGAGAATATCCCCGTATTTGGCGCAAATCCCACATCGCTTGAAACGTTATAGGTAATGGTTTCTAGTTTATAGGTATTAGGGTTGTAATATATTGACCGATTATCATACCCAGGGCGCGAAGAGTTTATGTATTTCCCGTCCTCATCGTAAGCATGAACCAACGACTTTGAAACAGCTGCTTCAAACTCACTGGCCATAGGGGCTAGACCGCCATCGGCGATGTAATAACGTTTAAAGCCAGGAATATGCGCGACTGTCATCGGGCGCGTCGTCGCTTTATGTGCTAAAGGAATTTTTATCCCAAGTTGAGCTTCAGGCAAAATCTCGGCCTGCGCAGGATGTAAAACACTTAATAGTAATATAGAGAGCAGTGTGGATGAAGTGCGCATAATCAATTTCTCATTTTTATTTAATAACATTGGGTTGGTCAAAATATTTGGTGATTTGTTTAGTGGGTTTGATAAATCTCACGCGCATTATGGCTGCTGTTTTTCAATGAGCATGGCATCGCCATAACTAAAAAAACGGTACTCCTGTTGTATGGCGTGGGTATAGGCTTTTTTAATCTGGTCGAACCCACCAAAGGCTGACACTAGCATAAGCAAGGTGCTTTTGGGTAAATGAAAATTAGTGAATAAGCGGTCAACCACTTTGAAGACGTAGCCAGGGGTAATAAATATACTTGTTTCACCCTCCCCAGCTTGAAGCGTACCACTCTGCGCGGCACTTTCTAATGCGCGCATGGCCGTCGTGCCAATCACGGTTACTTTGCCTCCATTTTTTTTTGTCGTAGCAATCATATCTACCGTAGCTTGCGGAACGTTATAAAGCTCACTATGCATTTTGTGCTCATGAATATTATCTACGCGCACTGGCTGAAATGTCCCCGCGCCTACATGCAAAGTAACATAAGCGATGTTAACGCCTTTTTGTTTGATTTTATCCAGCATAGCCTCATTGAAATGTAAGCCTGCGGTGGGGGCCGCTACCGCACCTAGATTTTTACTGTACACAGTTTGGTAGCGCTCTTCGTCTTGAATGGTTGCTTCATGCGTAATATAAGGCGGCAACGGCAATGCACCGTGTTGCTCAAGTAACTCCAACACGGAGTCGTCACTTAAAAATCGTAACTCAAATAAATCATCATGACGTGCAAGCACCTCCACATCGAAGGCATCTGACAGCTTAATTAAACTACCCACTTTGGGTGAGCGTGATGCACGCACATGCGCATACACAACATGTTGATTAATAATGCGCTCCACTAGTACCTCAACATTGCCCCCCGTATGTTTCTGCCCAAACAGGCGCGCTTTAATCACACGGGTGTCGTTAAACACGAGTAAGTCACCCGCATTTAAAAAATTTGGAAAATCTGAAAAAGCTTCATCAGTTAAGATGTCATTAGCGCCATTGACATGCAACATTCGGCTAGCGGTACGTTCAGAGGTGGGATGTTGCGCAATTAAGTGTTCTGGTAAATAAAAATTGAAATCAAGGGTTCGCATAAGTCAAAGAGCTTGCTATAATAGCGGGGTTGCAATTATACAGTAATGTATAATCCAAAAAGCCCGGGTGGCGGAATTGGTAGACGCACGGGACTCAAAATCCCGCGCAGCAATGCGTGCCGGTTCGATTCCGGCCCCGGGCACCAATCCTGTATAAAACTGGGCACTTGATGTAAAGAGTGCCCAGTTTTATGTCTGTTACATTTGCCATTGAGGTCAGATGCGCCATAGCAAATTTTCACCTTACCGGTGTTAC
>JAURWJ010000149.1 GCA_030655015.1 Methylotenera sp.
CCCGCAGGCAATGCACGTATGCAAGAAATTGCCCACGCTATTCAACAAGGGGCGGCCGCTTATTTAGCCCGCCAATATAAAACCATCACTATCGTGGGCGTTGTTTTAGCGATTCTGATTGGTATTTTTCTCAATATTACTACTGCTATTGGTTTTGTTGTCGGCGCCGTGCTGTCTGGGGCTTGCGGCTTTATTGGTATGAATGTTTCAGTCAAGGCTAATGTACGCACAGCTCAAGCCGCAACTAAGGGTATAGGGCCGGCACTTGATGTTGCTTTTAAAGGTGGCGCTATTACAGGTATGCTCGTTGTAGGCTTAGGTTTATTAGGTGTTGCCGGCTTTTACTGGTTTTTAGGCGGAGAAGCAGCCACCGACTTAGACCCACTGATTGGCCTGGCTTTTGGCTCATCTCTTATTTCCATCTTTGCACGTTTGGGCGGCGGCATTTTTACCAAAGGCGCAGATGTAGGTGCTGACCTAGTGGGTAAAGTTGAAGCTGGGATTCCTGAAGATGACCCGCGTAACCCGGCCGTAATCGCAGATAACGTGGGCGACAACGTGGGTGACTGTGCAGGGATGGCAGCTGACTTATTTGAAACTTATGCCGTGACCATAATTGCCACCATGGTATTAGGTAGCCTGCTTATCACGACAGCCGGTGCAAATGGAGTGATTTATCCGTTAATGCTAGGGGCGGTGTCTATCGTGGCCTCAATTATTGGCTGCTTCTTTGTTAAAGCCTCACCTGGCATGAAAAACGTGATGCCTGCTTTGTATAAAGGACTGGCAGTAGCGGGGACTTTATCACTCGCGGCATTTTATTTTGTGACTATAAAAATGTTCCCACAAGGTTTAATGGCAGGTGATTTAGCCATTTCAGCCAATCAATTATTTGGTGCATGTGCCGTTGGTTTGGTACTCACGGCAGCACTGGTGTGGATTACGGAATACTACACTGGTACCGATTACGCGCCGGTAAAACATATCGCACAGGCCTCTACCACGGGTCATGCAACCAATATCATTGCCGGTATTGGTATCTCTATGAAATCGACCGCTTGGCCCGTGCTTTCCGTGTGCCTTGCAATTTGGTCTGCTTATCATTTAGGTGGCTTATACGGCATTGCTATCGCAGCAACTTCCATGCTCAGCATGGCAGGCATTGTGGTGGCTTTAGATGCTTATGGTCCCATTACCGACAATGCGGGCGGCATTGCAGAAATGGCAGAATTACCAAGTAGCGTACGTGATGTAACTGACCCACTTGATGCCGTTGGCAACACCACCAAAGCGGTCACCAAAGGTTACGCCATTGGCTCCGCAGGCTTGGCCGCATTGGTATTATTTGCCGATTACACTCACAAACTTGAAGGCGCGGGTATCTCGGTTAAGTTTGATCTAAGTGACCCCATGGTGATTATCGGCCTATTTATTGGCGGTTTGATTCCTTTCTTGTTTGCGGCCATGGCAATGGAGGCAGTAGGTCGTGCCGCTGGCGCAGTGGTTGAAGAAGTGCGCCGTCAGTTCCGAGAAATCAAAGGTATTATGGATGGCACTGGTAAGCCGGAATACGGCAAAGCGGTAGATTTACTCACCACTGCCGCGAGTAAAGAAATGATGATTCCATCACTGTTACCCGTTGCAGTGCCTGTGGCAGTCGGCTTAATACTTGGTCCTGTGGCGTTAGGCGGCATGTTGATGGGCACGATTGTAACGGGCTTGTTTGTTGCAATTTCGATGTGTACCGGTGGCGGCGCTTGGGATAACGCCAAAAAATATATTGAAGATGGCAACCACGGCGGCAAAGGCTCAGAGGCGCACAAAGCGGCCGTCACTGGCGATACCGTTGGTGACCCGTACAAAGATACTGCTGGCCCTGCTGTTAATCCATTGATTAAAATTATTAACATTGTGGCATTATTGATTGTGCCGCTCTTGCATATGTAATTTGCTAGTCATCAATTTTATGATCATAAAAAGGCGACCTTGCAGGTCGCCTTTTTCATCTTCAATTACAATATTCATGTTTACAAAACCAGCTTAACGCCTTGACACAAAAAGGTGCTAAGGTTACAAATTAAACACCTATAGTTTGAGGCAGGTATGTTGAGACATTCTGAATTTCACCGCTCACATCGCATCGGCTGGTTACGCGCAGCAGTTCTGGGTGCCAATGACGGCATTGTTTCTACTGCAAGCTTGGTGATTGGTGTCGCCGTTGCGGGCGCTTCGCATGACACAATTTTAATCACCGGCGTTGCAGGTTTAGTTTCCGGCGCCATGTCGATGGCGGCAGGTGAATATGTTTCAGTCAGCTCGCAAGCAGATACGGAAGCAGCTGATTTAGCACGCGAACGTTTAGAACTGGCCACTGACCACGATAGTGAATTAAAAGAGCTCACAGGCATTTATGTTGGTCGCGGTTTAACACCACCCTTAGCCTACCAAGTAGCAGTGCAACTCACGGAATACGATGCACTTGGTGCACATGCTAGAGACGAACTAGGTATTATTGAAACCATGAACGCGCGCCCTGTCCAAGCCGCACTAGCCTCTGCGGCTACATTTGCCGTTGGCGCCGCTTTACCGCTATTCGTTACTTTATTTGCATCTGAAACCAACACGGTGACTTACGTCGCTGGCATGTCGCTTGCCTTTTTGGCATCACTCGGTGCTTTAGCGGCAAAAGCCGGGGGTGCCAATGTTTGGATTGGTACGGCACGTGTGGCCTTTTGGGGCGCACTTGCTATGCTTGCCACGGCAGGCGTCGGCAGCTTATTTGGTGTAACTGTAGCCTAGCTGTTTCCAATAAAAAAAGGCAGCTTGTGCTGCCTTTTTGTTGTCACTCGAACGGATTTAACAAAACTAGAACGCAGGTTTCACTTTTGCCGCATTGTAATTAGCTACGCCTTCCAAGATTTCTTTCTTCGCTTGATCAATATCACCCCAACCGCTAATTTTCACCCACTTACCCTTATCTAAATCTTTGTAATGCTCAAAAAAGTGGGCAATCATATTCAAGCGCCATTCTGATACATCGGTATGCGCTTTAAGGTGCCCGTACAAGCCGCATACTTTTTCAACGGGTACCGCCAATACTTTTGCATCTAATCCAGCTTCATCTTCCATCAACAACACGCCTAATGGACGGCAACGCACAACCACACCAGGAATTAGCGCGACTGGCGTCATCACCAACACATCAACCGGGTCACCATCGTCCGCCAACGTATGCGGTACATAGCCGTAATTAGTCGGATATTGCATGGCAGTACCCATGAAGCGATCTACAAAAATCGCGCCGCTATCTTTATCTACTTCATACTTTACGGGGTCACCTTGCATCGGGATTTCAATAATGACATTGAAATCGTTAGGGACATCTTTACCGGTTGGCACTTGGTTTAATGACATTGTTTATTCCTAAATATAAATTTTACTAATTGAATAACGTTAAATTTTGAGGCGCAATTATAACAAAGAGTTACCACTAATTTGTAGATTACTCTTGCCGGACCTGAGCCCTACAACTTTGAACTACCGCTTTGGGGATAAACAACAATGCCAAATACAACAATACTGGAATAATAACAACATCATCCAGCTGACCTAATACGGGAATAAAGTCTGGAATAAGGTCAAATGGTAATAACAAATAACCTACAGCCAAACCTAAGAAACATTTCGCAATCCAAGGTGTTTGCGGATGTCTTAACACTAAGCGGTACACCGCAAACTCCTGCTTGAGCTGTTTAGTCAGTGCTTTGAGTGTTTTAAACAAAATTTTTCCATGCCACAAAAAACTTAATCAATACGTAACGGCTGTCCAGTTAATCGCTCAAAAGCTTCCATGTACTTTTCACTGGTTTTTGCTGCAACGTCTGCTGGCAACACTGGCGCTGGAGGCGTCTTATTCCAGCCACTGGCTTCTAGCCAATCTCGCACATATTGCTTATCGTAACTTGGTGGGTTTTTGCCAACAACATAGCTTGTCGCAGGCCAGAAACGTGATGAATCTGGTGTGAGCACCTCATCCATCACATGCAGCACGCCATTTTCATCCAAACCAAACTCAAACTTGGTATCTGCAATAATAATGCCGCGCGTCAGTGCATATTCTGCGGCCTGCGTATATAACGCAATGGCAACTTTTGCTACTTGCTCAGCCATCTCAGCACCGATCAACTCCGCACACTGCGCCAAGCTGATGTTTTCATCATGTTCACCGACGGCGGCTTTACTGGATGGGGTAAAAAGTGGTGTAGGTAACTTTGAAGCTTCATGTAAATCTGCTGGCAATGCAATACCGCACACCGTGCCTTTGGCTTTATATTCCTTCCAGCCGCTACCCACCAAATAGCCGCGCACAATGGCTTCTATCGGCAGTGCTTTTAGCTTTTTAACCACCACGGAGCGATTTGCCAGCTGCGCCTTCTCTGTAGCATCTGTCACCACGCTGTCAGGCTCAATGCCAGTCAAATGATTCGGCACTACATTTTTGAGTTTTTCAAACCAGAAATTTGCCATCTGCGTCAGCATGGCGCCTTTGTTGGCAATACCGGTAGGCAAGATCACGTCGAATGCAGATAATCTATCGGTACTCACCAACAGCATCGTGTTAGCGTCTATGTCATAAATATCGCGTACTTTGCCTTGATGAATACGTTTTAAGCTTTTGATGCTAGTTTCTAATAGGGGACTATTCATGGATTTTCACTATTATATTGGGCGCTAAGCTTAAGTTGCTCAGTCAAAAATCATATTATAAACGCACTTTAATTTTGAATAATTCTTAAGTTTGTCTATTTTCACCAATTTTAATGATTTTTAATGTATTCGTCCCACCTGGATGCCCAATCGGCTCACCAAAAGTCAACAGCACTAAATCACCGGCACTCACAACTTTTTGCTTAAGTAACACTTGCTCCATCTCTTGCAGAATCTCGTCTCTATTTTTATTCGCTTGTTCAATCGGGTACGGATAAACACCGCGATGCAAAGTCAGTTTTCTACGCGCAAATTTATCAGGCGACAACGCATAAATTGGCACCTCGGCATCAGCGCGAGACAACCATTGTGCTGCATTGCCAGATTGCGTAAGCGCCGCTATTGCTTTAACTTTTAAGTGCTGCGCTGTATAAATAGCCGCAGCTGCAACCGCCTCATCTGTTTTAACAAATACTTGATCTAACTTTTGCGTGTGATGTTGGCTAAAATACTCTTTTTCAGCTTCTATCACCACGCGATGTACCGCTTCTACCGCTTCTAATGGATACTGGCCCGCTGCCGTTTCGGCGGATAACATCACCGCATCCGTGCCATCTAACACTGCATTCGCCACATCCGACACTTCTGCACGTGTTGGAATTGGGCTGGTAATCATAGACTCCATCATTTGCGTGGCAGTAATCACCAACTTATTTTGCGCTCTTGCCATGCGGATCATGCGCTTTTGCAAGCCTGGCACTGCGGCATCGCCGACTTCAACCCCTAAATCTCCGCGCGCCACCATAATGGCATCCGATGCGTCAATAATCGCCTCTAGGTTATCGATCGCTTCTGCCCGTTCAATTTTGGCAATAATGCTCGCCGTACCGCCTGCTTTTTTCACCAACGTACGTGCCAGCTCAACATCTAAAGCCGATTTAGGAAAAGAAATCGCAATGTAATCAGCCTCTAGCGCAACGGCTGTTTTGATGTCGATACGGTCTTTTTTAGTCAACGCCTCAGCAGATAAACCGCCACCCTGGCGATTGATTCCTTTGTTATTAGATAAAATACCGCCGCTCAGTACCACACAATGAATTTGATTGCCCTTCACTCTATCAACCTGCATCGTAACGCGGCCATCATCCAATAACAAAACTGCACCATCTGTTACTTCTTGCGGCAGTGTTTTATAGTCCAAACCCACGTGATATTGGTTACCTAACTCACAATCAGCATCCAAGATAAAAATATCGCCAGTTTTTAAGGTGATCTTTCCCAACTCAAATTTACCAATGCGGATTTTAGGTCCTTGTAAATCACACAAAACCCCGACTGGACGACCAAGTTTAGCGGCAATGCTACGCACGATCTCAGCGCGTTTAATATGATCCTCTGCCGCGCCATGTGAAAAATTTAAACGTACGACATTGACGCCCGCAGTTATCATACGTGCCAGCATCTCCTCACTACTTGAAGATGGGCCTAGTGTTGCTACAATTTTTGTTTTACGTATCGTCAAACTCTAACCTTTGTTTTCTATAATATTTTTGCTAACCAAAACAAAAATGGGGCTGACAGCCCCATTTTCAAAGTCCTATTTAACGGAACCCAAAGCAAAGACTGCTAATTTTTAGCACGTAACTCCAAAATTTCTACCGCTGGTAATTTTTTGCCTTCTAAAAACTCTAAAAATGCACCGCCTGCTGTTGAAATATAATCCACCTTATCTTCTATGCCATATTTCTGAATCGCAGCAATGGTGTCACCACCACCCGCTAACGTAAAGGCCTTTGTATTCGCAATCGCATAGGCAATGGTTTTAGTGCCTTCACCAAACTGGTCAAACTCAAACACGCCTACCGGACCATTCCAAACAACAGTCCCTGCATTTTTAATGATCTCTGCTAATTCATTAGCAGATTTCGTGCCAATATCAAAAATCATATCATCAGCAACCACCTCAGCCACATCCTTACAGACTGCCGGCTCATTAGCATCAAACTTTTTTCCACAAACCACATCGACTGCAATTGGCACCGCTGCGCCTCTTTGGCTCATTTTATCCATTAAAGCACGGGCAACAGGCACTAAATCGTCTTCACACAGTGACTTACCTACTTCAAAACCTGCAGCCTTTAAAAAGGTATTGGCAATACCGCCACCCACCACCATTTGATCCACTTTTTCAGACAAGCTTTCTAATACGGTGAGCTTGGTAGAAACTTTACTACCACCCACAATCGCCACCATTGGACGCGCTGGACTAAGTAATGCTTTTGTCAGCGCCTCTAGCTCGTTTACCAATAAAATACCGGCTGCAGCCACAGGTGAAAATTTAGCGACGCCATGTGTGCTGGCTTCGGCGCGGTGTGCCGTACCAAAAGCATCCATCACAAATATATCGCATAGCGCGGCATACTTTTGTGACAATTCGTCCGTACTTTTTTTCTCACCTTTATTAAAACGGCAGTTTTCTAACACCACTAATTCACCCACCGCCACATCGAAACCACCATCAACCCAATTTTTGATTAAACGCACAGGTTTAGATAGCTTCGCTGAAATCACATCAACCACTGGTTGCAGTGAGTTTTCTTCAGAATAAACACCCTCTTCAGGACGGCCTAAATGTGAAGTCACCATGACGCTTGCACCGGCAGCAAGCGCGTATTCAATGGTGGCCATCGATGCCGTAATGCGGGCATCTGACGTCACTTTACCATCTGCTACCGGAACATTCAGATCAGCACGGATCAATACGCGCTTACCGCTTAAATCCAAGTCGGTCATTTTGATGACATTCATGGTGAACCTCCTTATTTAGCTTCCATCATAGCAACAACGTTATCTAACATGCGGCAGCTAAAGCCCCACTCATTGTCGTACCACGCGCAAACTTTTACCAACAGGCCGTCTTTAGTCACCTTAGTCAGGGTTGCATCAAAGTTTGATGAAAAGCTAGTGTGGTTATAATCTATTGAAACCAGCGGTGCTTCGTTGTAAGACAAAATACCTTTAAGTGCACCACTGCTTGCCGCTTCATGCATGATATGGTTCACTTCCTCTTTACTGGTTGGGCGCGCAGCCGTAAAAGTTAAATCAACAAGAGAAACATTGATAGTAGGT
>JAURWJ010000152.1 GCA_030655015.1 Methylotenera sp.
GCCGCTATATAATATCCACCAGAGGCGCAAATATCTTCAACCACGGCATACACGGGAATGTTTGGATGAAGCTTTTTTTGGCGCTTAATTTCATCAAAAATAATACCCGCCTGCACAGGGCTGCCGCCAGGGCTATTGATGCGAAAAATAATACCTTTGGTGCCTTTATTATCGTATGCATCATGCAAACTGCTCATCACAGCCTCAGCATTCACATCTCCACCCGCTTGAATAACCCCTGAAATATCAATCAAAGCCGTGTGTGCTTCAAACTTTTTCTTGGCTTCGCTAAAAACACCTAGCGCCATCAATAAAATAATCAGCAAATATGTAAAAGTAAGCCCTTTAAAAAAAGTACCCCAGCGACGCGCTGTGCGTTGCTCGGTAAGTGCAGCTGAAGCTAGCCGCTCAATGGCATCACGCTGCCATTTGGTATCTTCAGTTTGTGAAGCTTTATTTTCTACATTGTTTGCAGCGACTGTTTGCTGATTTTCTTCTGACATAGCTCAAGCTTTCTAATATGTAATTTTTTTATTCACTTACCGATGCTACATTGATAATAATTTTTTGATTTTGTTCAATGACTTTAATTGGTTTTAAACTTTTACCTTTACACGGCCCCATGACACAAAAGCCGTTATCCGGCCGATAGTGCGCGCCGTGCGTACTGCATATTAAAAAGTCCTGTTGCGCCGTAAAAAAATCACCCTCAACCCAATCTAACTCAACCGAAACATGCGCGCATTGGTTTACATAGGCGTATGGCTCACCTTGAAACCGCACCACAAACCCAGTAACAAATTCACCTAAAGCGGGCAATGCAAATTTAATCCCTTTGCCTCCGTCAATCAAGTCTGCACTATCAATTACAATGCTGTCTTGCTCGCTATCCATATTATGCATTTTCCAGCAACCACTGTCCCAAGCTAATAAAATTATCAAATTGTTGAATCGGGTTCAAATGCTGCCATTGTACTGCTGGCTGCGCACCATAAGTAACGCCCACAGCACTTACACCAGCATTGCTTGCCATTTGCAAATCATAACTCGTATCGCCGATCATCAAAGTACGCTCTGGCAGTACCACTAAATTATCCATGAGTTCATCGATCATTTGCGGATGCGGTTTTGAGAAACATTCATCCACAGTACGTGTGCCGTGAAAATACTTGCCTAATCCACAATGCTCAAACGCTAAATCAAGCCCGCGCCTACCCTTACCTGTGGCCACCGCCAACTTAAAACCGCGCATATTTAGCATCTTAATGGTATCAGCAACGCCCTCAAACAACGGGATTTGGCTTTCACCTGCATAATAATTGGCAGTATAAAGCCTCGCCATTTCCTGCGCTTTTTCGGTCGGTATCTCCCCATACAGCGCTTCAATAGCCTCATATAAACCTAAGCCAATAATATTACTAGCCTCTTGACGCGTTAGGGTTGGCAATCCCACCTGTTGGGCCGCTTTCAACACTGCATTGGTAATCATACTGGTAGAATCGGCTAAAGTACCATCCCAATCCCACACGATTAAATCAAACTGCTTAGGCATACTCTCAATTATTCCTTCTCTAATTTTTGTACGAACTTACTGAGCTCTGCCGGCAAAGGAGCATTAAGTTCAAGTTTATCATTGGTCAAAGGATGACGTATTTTAGTGACGGCTGAATGCAGGAACATGCGCTTGATGCCCTGCTTTGCTAATGCTTTATTCACGGCAAAGTCACCATATTTATCATCACCTACAATAGGAAAACCCAAATGCGCCAACTGCACACGTAACTGGTGCGTACGCCCGGTAACTAGCTGTGCCTCAAGCAAACTAAATTGTCCCATAGTTTTACTATTGAAGTTTTTTAATAAGCGGAACATGGTTTCAGAGGTTTGGCGCTCATCAAACTTATCTTTAGAAATATCCGTAACTACATTGACGCGCCGCTCACCATTGGGTAAAAGATATTTTTGCAAATCCAATACCACACGTTTTTTTGGCTCCAGCCACTCACCACTTACCAGCATTAAATAACGCTTATCTGTTTGATTATTTCGAATCGCCTCATGCAGCGCCACTAAAGCACTACGTTTTTTAGCCAGCATTAACACGCCTGACGTTTCCCGATCTAAACGATGCACCAACTCTAAAAACTTGGCGCGTGGACGCTCTAAACGCAGCTGCTCAATCACGCCTCGGCTAATGCCACTACCGCCGTGTACCGCAAACCCTGCCGGCTTGTCGATCACCAACATGGCATCATCTTCAAAAATGATCGCATGCTCAAATTTTGAAGTCACAGGCGCACTCTGCTCTGTTTTTTCAACCGCAGTTGAACGTGTAGGTGGTACCCGTACCACATCGCCCAAACTTAAACGAAAATCAGCATTTATCCGTTTTTTATTTACGCGTACTTCACCGCTACGTAAAATACGATAGACATGGCTCTTAGGCACGCCTTTCAATGTTTTTGTTAGAAAATTATCAACGCGTTGCCCTTCGCTTGCTTCATCCACTGTCAGAAATGCAGCAGCAGACTCACTGACAGTTGATACTTTACTGCTTTGATCTTGTGTAATTAAATTGTTCATTCGTAGCTTTTATGAAAGATGTAGCTTATACTTTGCGAGTTCTTATGCACTCAACTAGTTAAATGGTTGATAAGAATACACTTAATACCAATAAACGCATCGTGTTACAACGATTTTAATTATCGCCTGATGCCTTTATTAAAAAATAGTGACCACTAAACACTTGGTTAACACCGCTCGCCATATTATAAAGTAGCGGTAAGTAAAATTAGCGCTAAAGCCGCCGCAGACAAAATAAAGATAAAGCGCGACTTAAAGTGAAAAGTAAAATTTGACGAATTATTAAATCGACACCGCTTGACCCGAGGGGCTTGCAGTATGAAATCAAATAATCCAGCAAATTAGAATGTACTAAAGATAGAATTTTAACGAATTTAAGCGCTAGCTGGCATGATACTCAAGCCACATTTAAGCATAAATTTAACAATTAGTTTGCTTTAACGAACAATAATCTTGTTTCAACATGAGATTCTCTGCTGAAACAATTAAATTAGAAGACTCAATCTGACTCAGCTTATGTGGTTTTTACAACTAGGCTCGGTACTTGGACTTAATCCATATAACTGCATTGACGAATCTATATTAAGTTACTCGCGGTTTTCCGCCTATGTCTTTAAATTAGACTTCGTTAAATTGCGCAATTGCTATATTTGTAAAACGTTAAACTTCACTAGTGTTAACTACACTGAGCACCGTGTATTAGGCACCTTGCACACCTTTAGTATTTCAGTCGATACTCGGCACTTTCACCTTAAATGCCTTCACTCAATGCTGAGTTTTTTCATGCATTAGTCTGCCTGCTATCACTTAGCGCAGGAGCAAACAATGAAACGCATGTTATTTAATGCAACGCAATCTGAAGAATTACGCGTTGCGATTGTAGACGGTCAAAAACTCGTCGATTTAGATATTGAACACGCTGGTAAAGAACAGCGTAAAAGCAATATTTACAAAGGTGTAATTACCCGTATTGAACCGTCTTTAGAAGCCGCTTTTGTCGATTACGGACAAGATCGTCACGGCTTTTTACCTTTTAAAGAAGTATCACGTAGCTACTACAAAGAAGGCGCAGATGGCCGTGCGCGTATTCAAGATGCCTTAAAAGAGGGCCAGGAACTCATCGTACAGGTTGATAAAGATGAGCGTGGCAATAAAGGTGCTGCGCTGACCACTTTCATCTCACTCGCTGGTCGTTATTTGGTATTAATGCCAAACAACCCACGTGGCGGTGGTGTGTCACGTCGTATTGAAGGCGAAGACCGTGACGAATTACGTGACGTATTAGCGCAACTTGAAGTACCCAAAGGCATGAGCATTATCGCGCGTACTGCTGGTATTGGTCGCAATGCAGAAGAATTACAATGGGATTTAAACTACCTCACACAACTATGGACTGC
>JAURWJ010000156.1 GCA_030655015.1 Methylotenera sp.
TGATGTGATCAACAAAATTGAGGCCTCTTTATGATTACTTTGCTGAAAAATGGCAAAATTTACGACCCTGCACACAAAAAAGATGGCGTGATTGAAGATATATACATCTATCAAGGGCGCGTTATCCCTAAACCTTTAGATCCTTCAAAAATCAGCCAGACGTTTGATTTAAGCGGAAAAGTGGTCATGGCAGGCGCCATCGACATGCATAGCCACATTGGTGGCGGTAAGATGAACATTGCCCGCATGATGCTACCTGAGCTTCAACAAAAGCAGGCGCAGGAAACTAAACACCTAACTGAGCCGGAAGCACACATTTGCACACCGCATTGCAGCCATAACACAACGCACCATTCTGTTCCCAGCGCTACTGACACTGGCTTCAGATACATTGAGATGGGCTACACCGCCGCTTTTGAGCCTGCCATATCACCCGTTAACGCCCGCCAAGCACACTTGGAGATGGGCGATACGCCGATGATAGACAAAGGCGGTTACGCCATGCTCGGCAACGATGATTACTTTTTGCGTATGCTCGCCGCTAAAAAAGACCAAAAAGCCATCAACGATTACGTGGCATGGATATTACATGCCACGCAAGCCATCGGCATTAAAGTTGTTAATCCTGGCGGTATCAACGCATTTAAGTTTAATCAGCGCAGGCTGAATTTGGACGAAAACAATAGCCACTACCAAGTGAGTCCACGTGAAATTTTACAAAGTTTAAGCCGTGCCGTGCATGAACTAGGCGTTGCAAAACCGCTGCATGTACATTGCAATAATCTAGGTGCAGCAGGCAATTTTGAAACCACTCTTAACACCATGGGTGCAAGCGATGGCTTGCCAATGCACCTGACGCATATTCAGTTTCACAGCTACGGCACTGAAGGCGATAAGAAATTTTCATCAGCGGCTGCACAAATTTCTGAGGCGCTGAATAAAAATAAACACATTACCGCCGATGTCGGGCAAATATTATTTGGGCAAACGGTGACTGCATCTGGCGACGCCATGATGCAGCACTTAAACGCGAAACACGCCAACCCTAAAAAGTCGGTGATTATGGATATTGAGTGCGATGCAGGCTGTGGTGTATTGCCATTCAAGTATCGTGATCAGAATTATGTTAACGCCCTGCAATGGGCCATTGGCTTAGAGATATTTTTGTCTGCTGAAGATCCATGGCGCATATTCTTAACCACTGATCACCCTAATGGTGCACCGTTTACCAGCTACCCGCATTTGATTCGCTTACTCATGGATAAAACTTTCAGAAACGATACGTTTGCCAAGCTCAACTTGGATGCGCAAGCCATGAGCAACCTGACTAGCTTAAACCGTGAGTATAGTTTGTATGAAATCGCGATTATGACCCGCGCAGGTGCAAGTAAACTGATTGGCTTGAACGACCGCGGCCATCTTGGCATAGGCGCCTCTGCCGACATTACCGTTTACACCGACCAAGCCGACCGTGAAGCCATGTTTGCCAAACCTGATTATGTATTCAAAAATGGCGAGTTGGTAGTCAGAGATGGCGTCGTTACTAAAGTAGTATGGGGCGCAACGCATACCGCTAAACCTGCTTTTGATATCGGTGTAGAAAAAGACCTCAAAGATTACTTCGATAAATATCAAACCATGCAATTAGATAACTTTAAAATGAGCAATGATGAAATTAGCCATGACGGTCGCGGCAGCATCGTTGTACATGACAACAAGCAAGTATCGCTTTAATTAGGAGTTACTGATGAGTAGATTGTATGGAGAGCAGCATCGCAAGCTTCAGGATGATTTTGGCACCAGAGGCATGGCCGACCGCGTAGAGGATTTAGTCTGTCGTACCGAATTTGATGACGGTGCTAAAGGTTTTATTCAAAGTGCAGAGATGTTCTTTCTGTCATCCATTGACCATCAAGGCCGCCCGACCGTTTCGTACAAAGGTGGCGATGCCGGCTTTGTAAAAGTGCTAGATAATACAACGTTGATATTTCCAAGTTACGACGGTAACGGCATGTTTTTTTCTATGGGTAATATCAGCGCTAACCCCAATGTTGGTTTGTTATTTATTTCATTTCAAACACCTAATCGGCTTCGCGTACAAGGCACGGCAACCATTTCAAAAGACCCTGCTTTAATGGCGCATTACAAAGAAGCCGACTTTGTTGTAACGGTAAAACTGTCTGAATTTTGGCAAAACTGCCCGCGTTATATCCCAAAATATGAAAAGGTACGTGATTCTCGCTATGTACCACGCGAACATTGTGAAACACCTTTAGCCGGCTGGAAGCAGGTTGATTTAGTGCAAGATATATTATTAGAAGCTGATGCAAAAAAAGCGCAACAAATAGGCATTATTCCTATTGAAGAATGGGTTGGAAAAATTCAATCTGGCGATGAAACTGCTTAATTATTCGACCCCTAACTATTGAATCAAAATACACATGTTAATTAACGGCATACAAATAGACGACACCTTTGCTGAGGCATTTAATATGCGCGGCACTCGGGTGATTATTACCGCGCAGAATCTAAAATGGGCTTATCACGCGGCTAACGCAATGACAGGCTTTGCTACCTCAGTCATCGGTTGCGGTGTTGAGGCTGGCATAGAGCGTGAACTATCAACAGATGAATCGCCAGATGGCAGACCCGGTGTTAGCATTTTAATGTTCGCCATGGGCAGTAAAGTGCTGATGCAGCAGCTCGAAACGCGCATGGGGCAATGCATACTTACCTGCCCCACTGCCGCGGCATTTGCAGGCATTGAAGGCGAGGATAAAATCAACCTTGGTAAAAATTTACGCTACTTTGGTGATGGCTTTCAAACCTCTAAACTGATAGATGGCAAGCGCTACTGGCGCATTCCTGTGATGGATGGTGAGTTTTTAACAGAAGAAACCACAGGCATGGTGCGCGCCATTGGTGGCGGTAACTTTTTAATTTTAGCAACCTCGCAACCTGCAGCATTGGCGGCGGCTGAAGCGGCAGTAGAAGCCATGAAGCAGATCCCTAACGTTATCATGCCCTTCCCTGGCGGCGTTGTACGCTCAGGCTCTAAAGTTGGCAGTAAATATAAAACCATGTTCGCTTCAACCAACGACGCATTCTGCCCCACTTTAAAAGGTGCGACCAATACTGAGCTCTCACCGGAGATTGAAAGCGTGATGGAGATTGTGATTGATGGCTTAACGTTTGAAGACATCGCGCTTTCAATGAAAGTAGGCATTGAGGCCATTTGCAACCTCGGTGCGGAGTGCGGTGTCAAACGCATCTCGGCAGGTAACTATGGTGGCAAGCTTGGCCCGCATCTTTTCAAATTGCACGATATTTTAAATGGCAACAAATCATGAACGCGCTCACCTTCACCTTAAAACAAACGCCTGCATACACCATCAACTGTAGCGGATTAACGCCCAACCTTTTAGCCAACAAATCTATTGCCGAAATTGCTGGCATGCAACTTAACTATGGCAACAACTTAGCAAGCGTAGGTGAATTATTTGACATCACTGGCAGTGATGCTCAGCACATTACGTTCAAAAACGCCTCTGATAAGCTTGATTACATCGGTGCGAACATGACGTCAGGCAAAATCACCGTTGCAGGCAACGCAGGCGCTTTTCTTGGCTTTAACTTGAAGAATGGTGAAATTTATTGCCAAGGTAATACAGAGGCCTTTGCCGCATGCAATATGGTAAACGGTTTGCTACGCATAGATGGCAACACTGGCGACTTTTTAGGCGCGGGCTCAGAAGGTTTGCGTAAAGGCATGCGCGGCGGCACAGTGATTGTAAAAGGTAATGCGGGCGACCGCGTAGGTGATCAAATGCGCCGTGGTTTGATTTTAATTGAAGGTAACGTAGGTGATTATTGTGGTAGCCGCATGATTGCCGGCACCATCGGCGTATTGGGTAATTTAGGCGCATATACAGCCTTCAACATGCACCGTGGCACCTTGCTACTAAAAAAACTGCCAAAACTACATGCAACGATCCAAGACTGCGGCTCACATACCTTACCGTTTTTAAGCTTATTGTTTAAATCATTTGCCCAATACAATACGCAATTTAGCACGCTAAACACGCAACGCGTACAACGCTTTGTGGGTGATGCAGCCTATAAAGGCAATGGTGAAGTACTGGTTTTAGATACCCAACTTCTGTGATTGATTTTAGATTTCGTCGTTGCGAAGCAGAAAATCGCTTAGCCCTGCAAATGCAATCAAAAATCAAGCCCCAATAATTGGGGCAGCAAGTCGCCGATGCCATGACTCATGACTATTTGAGCCTAACTGACGGGACGACAACTCACATTAAGGGAACATGACATGCTCAGTAGGCCAAATACCGCTGTAGGCGGCCTCTGGGTGTTTTTCTGCCACCAGTTTGCGAACCTCCTGCACTCGATGAAAAGGCGCAAGCACCATCATCAACACTTGTCCCTTGGCAATTCTGCCTTCAAACTGCTTGAGTTGAGTATTAGGAATATTGGTAGCGACCAACGCTGTCCACATGCCCCCAGCCAGAAGTCCTACCAGAGCGCAGATGAGTATGGTAGCGATAACAGGTATTGGTTTGGTATACCACCAAGTTGGAATCGAGATGGCGACTAAACCTGCCACAAGTCCTGTCAGTGCACCCAAACCCATACCAATCTCCAAGCCCTCAATCAGGTCGGTACGTTCAGAAATAGCCGCTTCCGGTAGGTTCTCCATCGGCGTATCTGGTCTGGCAAGAAAGTGAATACGATCGGCGTTAACACGTGCGAGTAACAGGTCGTCCAACATTGCGTGCGCACTATCTATGTCAGGTAGCATAAAATATAATCGACGGTTCATTTTGAACTCCTCAATTTGGCCTATAGCCATTGTGTCAGAATGACAAATAAAGAAGCCTCGCCTACACCAGCGGGGCATTAATGCTTCATAACAGATACTCACGCAGTGAGACAATTTTGGACGATAAAAGTTTTCTTTAATTGACTCAAGTACAATTTCGCATTTACAAAAGTTCACTTAAGAATACAATCCAGGCAAGGTCTTATGCCTATGAAACCTCAGCAAGTGCTATAGTGAATATTCATTATTGGAGAACCTAACCATGTCTAAGCAAGATTTACAAAATACTAAATATAAAGAGCATGTTGATGCGATTAAAAAACACCAATTATTACTAGAAAAGCTACACCTTGATTCAGGCATTCGTTTAGATGAGGCAAAAGCCTCCCTTGAAGATCTAGCGATCACACTTGAAGAGTATCTTAAAGTTGTCGGTATTCCATAACTTTCAAAACCAAATTTCACCTGTTGGCTGAATTTTGACTACTTTTGCATGTTCTGGCTGTTGGTTGTGGCTTGATACCAAGCCCAGCCCTCTCAGGCTTGCTGATACCTGGCATAACTGAAAAATAAAATCCACTCTAGTCAGAATCCCAATTGCAGCTCTCTATGGACCGCGCTAATTTTAAGACTTTAGTGATCAGCTCAATTTAAGATAAAGTCGAATCAAAAACCGTATGTTTAGAAAATAATCTGCATATAACACCATCTGCTAGAATAGCGCATTCAATTTAAATGCAACTGCTATGCCTAAGTACTTAACCGCCGCCTTATATAAATTCGTCAGTCTGCCCGATTATCAAGCCCTGCAAGCCCCCATTCTTGAGGCATGTCAGCGCAATCACATCAAAGGCACGCTACTGCTGGCTGAAGAAGGCATCAACGGCACCATCGCCGGTTTACCTGACGACATACATCACGTTTTAGATTTTTTACGCACCGACTCACTGTTTGCAAGTAAATTTGCCGACTTGGAACATAAAGAATCTTTTGCCAACGAGCATCCGTTTTACCGCATGAAGGTAAAGCTGAAGAAAGAAATTGTTACACTAGGCGTTCCAGGCGTAAGCCCAACTAAAAAAGTGGGCACTTATGTGAAGCCTGAAGACTGGAATGCGCTCATTTCTGACCCAGACGTCATTTTGATTGATACCCGTAATGACTATGAAGTAGATATTGGCACATTTAAAGGCGCGGTTGACCCTAAAACAACGACTTTTCGAGAGTTTCCCCAATACGTGGCTAAAAACTTTGATCCCACTAAACATAAAAAAGTCGCCATGTTTTGTACTGGAGGCATCCGTTGTGAAAAAGCTTCTTCTTACATGATGGATCAAGGGTTTGAAGAGGTTTTCCACTTGCAAGGCGGCATTTTGAAATATCTTGAAACCGTGCCGGAAGCACAAAGTTTATGGCAAGGAGAATGCTTTGTATTCGATCAGCGTGTCGCCGTTAAACACAATTTAGAAGTGGGTGATTTTGATCAATGCTACGCCTGTCGTCATTCGCTCTCACCAACTGAAATGCAAAGCGAGCAATATACTGCCGGCGTATCTTGTCCATATTGTTACCATAAATTATCGGCAGAAAAACGTGCCAGTTTGATTGAGCGACAAAAACAAGTCACATTAGCTAAGCAGCGCGGTGCAACACACATCGGTGAAAAACAAAAATAAATGGATACTTCACGCGAAAAAGAAGCCATCAGCGCCTACTTTAAACTCCTGCAACATAAAGGGGCTAAAGCTGGCATGTTATATAAACGCTCATTATTTTTGGATCAACTGATCCCATTACTTGCAGGAAAACTGCCTGATCGGTCATCGTACAGTCAGGCCATAGATACCTTAATTAAAAAAATATCTCCTGACATTTGGCATGAAAGCCTCAACACTGCACGTGAATTTTATCCATTTTGGATGCATGACATTAAAGCCATCGCTGCCTTTAGCCTGCAAGGTGGGTTTGATGTACAGCCGCTTGAGTGGAAACCGCTACAAACCACATTAAAAGCACTTACCGGCCGATTAAAAACAGAAAAATTCGACGTAACAGAAACCAGACATTTAATGGCGTATTCACAGGCGCTCAAAGATAAAGGTGCAGCTAAACTACTGCTGGAAACACGCGTTAATTTAGCGAAAATACTACTGTTACAGTTAAAAGGTGCGCCAACTGCAGACGCTCGGGTCTATCGTACTGCAGTAGATTTAACTGCGCCTTTGTTTGCCATGGATGAAAACAAGCAACTATTTTTATATGTAATACGCGAGTTTTATTACTACTGGATTGACAATGAAAATCCGGTATCTAATATAGTGCAAGACGCGTTAACGGATGAATGATTGCCATTAGCGCTTAATTTTTCAATGTGAAAATTGCTACGCTAGCGTATATTAATAGCTTGCTGAAAACGACCTCAAGCACCACCCACCATAAAGTGAATTGATTTTGCACAACACGCTACACATTGCTACTTTCAATATCCATAAAGGGCTGACCCACTTTAATGCGCGTTTTTCCTTACATCATCAGCGTGACTTATTACGCAAGTTGCATGCAGACATTGTATTTTTACAAGAAGTGCGCGACGTACACACCGAACACAGCAAACACTTTGCCGCATGGCCTAGTGCCGGGCAGGTCGAATACTTAGCGGATGCGGTATGGTCAGATTTTTCGTATGGCAAGAATTCAGTTTACCCAGCGGGGCATCATGGCAACGCCTTGCTTTCAAAATTTCCCATCATCAAAACCACCAATATTGATATTTCAGCGCATGCCTCTGAAGAGCGTGGCATGCTACATGCTGAAATTAACGTACCAAACTGGGACAAACCTTTGCACGCAATTTGTCTGCATCTGGGTTTATTTGCGCGCTGGCGGCGCCAGCAATTGGCCGCAGTAAGCGACTATATTAAACAACATATCCCCGCTGAGGCACCGCTCATTATTGCAGGCGATTTTAATGATTGGGGACAACGCTCGGGTAAAGCCTTTGCTAACCACTTACACCTGCATGAAGTGTTCGAACACCACACAGGCAAGGCTGCGCGCAGCTTTCCGTCTTGGCTTCCTATGCTAAGATTAGACCGTATCTATATACGTGGCTTTCATGTAAAACATGTAGAAGTAAACTCAGGCGCACACTTGTTAAAAGTGTCTGACCATGCGGTTCTCTCTGCCACGATTACCAGAGATTCATAAATAAGATGCACTTTATTGGCGGCAATCAAATCAAGTTATTACGTAGCGGCGCTGAGTACTTTCCTGCGTTGGCACTTGCGATTCAGAATGCAACACACGCCATTTATTTACAAACCTACATTTATGAAATCGACAGCATTGGCATTTATATCGGCAATGCATTAAAACAAGCTGCACAGCGTGGGGTTACGGTCAACGTATTACTTGACGGGTTTGGTTGCAAAGATTTACCTAAAGCTTATATTAAAGAATTAGTTTCCGCAGGTGTGCAGGTCATGTTTTATCGCCAAAAAATCTCGCCTTGGACGCTTAAAAAAAACCGCTTGCGGCGCTTGCACCGCAAAGTAGTCGTTATAGATGGTTTGGTGGGCTTTGTCGGTGGCATCAATATCATTGACGACCATAACGCGCCGCACAAAATTCCACCGCGTATTGATTACGCAATACGGATTGAAGGCGCCCTTCTGCCACATATTACCAAAAATGTGCATCAGCTTTGGCGCCGTATTTCATGGATGCACTTGCGGCGCCCCAGCTTTTTATCCGACTTGTTCAAAAGTAAACAACATGCGTTCGATAGCAACATAGGCATACGCGCGGCTTTTGTGGTGAGAGACAACGTATTGCACCGACGTGACATTGAAAACGCCTATCTGGACGCAATTAATAACGCGCAATCTGAAATCATTATTGCCAATGCTTACTTTGTCCCCGGCAGAAAGTTTCGTAAAGCATTGGTTGATGCCGCCAAACGCGGGGTCAAAGTTAAATTGCTGCTACAAGGTAAAATGGAATACTTTTTAATGTCGGCAACGCATGCTTTTTATAGCGTATTTTTAAATAATGGCATTGAAATTTACGAATACCGTAAAAGTTTTATGCATAGCAAAGTCGCGGTCATAGACAACTATTGGGCTACCGTCGGCTCATCAAATATCGATCCGTTTAGCCTGTTGTTAGCGCACGAGGCTAACGTATTCATACAAGACCACACATTTGCCAGCGAGCTGCGCCTGGACATTGAATCCTCCATGAAGAATGTACATCAAATCACCTCAGAAGCATGGGTAAACGGCAATATCATGCAACACTGTATTTCATGGATTGCCTACGGTTTAGTCAGGTTTTTCTTAGGTGTTATCGGCTATTCTAAAGAGCAATAACAGCCAGATACTCGTACATTTTAGTGTCGTACATTTTAGTGTCGTACATTTTAGTGTCGTACATTTTTAGTCGCATTATCACAACTGCATGCTATGCTTGCAGCCCATTTATCAACACGCTTTAACATGACCATGACAGAAACTTTTATTCCGAGCAAAGATGCTTCACTCGAATCATCCATCAGTACATTACAAGGCAAATTATTAGCGTTAGGTATCCATGTTGAAGAAAAGTCATGGCTGAATGAAATTGAAAATATTTGGTCGGTGCATGTGATTGATAAAGACTGCCCGCGCCTATTTACTAACGGTAAAGGCGCCTCACAGCTTGCCGCCCGCGCCAGTGCGCTTGGTGAATACTTTGAGCGTTTAAGCACTAATTACTTTTGGACGCACTTTTACTTAGGCGAAACCATCGCCAATCAAGACTTTGTACATTATCCGAATGAGCAATGGTTTAAAGTTAAAGACGACCAATGGCCACAAGGTTTATTAACACCAGCGCTGCAAAAGTTCTATAACCCGGAAGGCGGTGCCATTGCAAGCCAACTGATAGATTTAAACTCAGGCAATGCTGAGCGTGGCATTTGCGCGATTCCCTACACGCGTTTACGTGATGACAAAACTGTATTGTTCCCGGTAAATCTCATCGGCAACTTATATGTCAGCAACGGTATGAGTGCGGGCAACACCATGATGGAAGCACGCACACAAGCCTTGGCCGAGATTTTTGAGCGCGATATTAAATATAAAATTATTCGCGAAGGAATTTGCCTACCTGACGTGCCAGAAGAGGTCATCAACCGTTATCCGCGCATTGCAGCGGGTATTAAAGGCTTACGCGCTGCGGGTTACGGCATTTTGGTGAAAGATGCATCATTAGGTGGTCAATATCCAGTGATGAATGTGACCTTATTGCACCCTGAAGATCAAGGTTGCTTTGCCAGTTTTGGCGCACATCCACGTTTTGAAGTAGCACTAGAACGCGCGTTGACTGAACTGCTACAAGGCCGTGCCATCAATGGCTTAAAAGGCTTTGTCGCCCCTGGCTTTGATATGGAAGAAATCGCCGACTCACAAAACCTGGAAATCCATTTTGTTGATTCCAGCGGTGTGATTAGCTGGGACTTTTTACGTAGCACGCCCGATTACGCATTTGTGGATTGGAACTTTGGCACAACAACGCAAGAAGACTATGACTGGTGCGTTAATGCCATCCATGCCAGTGGCCATGATATGTACCTCGCTGACTTTACCCATTTAGGCGTATATGCCTGCCGCATTTTTGTACCCGGCATGTCTGAAATCTACCCGGTTGAAGAGTTACAGTGGGAAAACAACACCGTTGGTAATTTGGTGCGCCCTTTTGCATTGCACTTACAGGAACTAAGCCAAGCTGAATCTGCTGAGCTACTTGAAACCTTGCTAGAACTAGAGCTGGCTGATGAACTACCCGTAACAACTTTGATTGGTCTGTGCGCCGACCCTGACACCACTTGGGTTGACTTACGCGTAGGTGAACTCAAAACGCTAGCCGCGCTTGCCTGCAACAGCACCGACGACATCTTGGACGGCTGCGCCTGGATTGCGCAATTTAACGAACTTAGCGCCAAACGCGCACGCGTTTATCGTTGCATTGCTAACTTAGTACAAATTAAAGAAGAACTTGAGAACGGCGACCCCTGCTTCTTTGAAACCAACCTGCAACTTATGTACGGCGCTGAAACACTGCAACAAGCGCAGCGCCTAATCCATCAAAAAGAGCAGTATTTCGGCCTAGGCAATTTAGTCGTACATATGGTAGGTAGTAGAATGCATCAACAGTTGTTAGCGGCTTATGGCAAGGTATGGAAATAACTTAAGGATTTTTATTGCATGATTCTTGATACGATCGCTAACGCTGAGCGCTATCTGGCGTTACATCCACTGTTTGCACAAGTATTTGCCTACATACGCAATACCGACTTGCAGTCACTCGCCTGTGGCCGGCATACGATTATTGGCGATGATTTATTTGCCATTGTAGAGCGCGTATCAGGACGCACACGTGAATCAGCACAGCTAGAATGCCATCGCAAATACATCGACATTCAGTTGGTACTGGATGGCATCGATGAAATGGGCTGGAAGCCACTTGCTGACTGTCTTAACCCAGTCAGTGATTTCAATGCCGCATCCGA